>CANPVX010000044.1 GCA_947581815.1 Candidatus Indicimonas acetifermentans
TGGTCGACGCCTCGGCGGAAACCCCATCGGTGATGAGAGTCACCATCGATTCATACGAGCCGTCGATATGGACCCACTCCCCATCCGTCAGATCGGCTCCGAGCCCCGGCATCCCCTTGCCATCCTGGCCATGGCACGCATAGCAGAGACCAGCGCCCGAATAGATCTCGCGCCCTTCGTTGACCATCTCAACGGTCACTCCCTCGGGCAACTCCATCTCGCCTTGTTGACTCTCGGCCATCGCCGGCTCACTACTCGCTGCGGACGCCGCCGATGAGCTGTCGGCCTGTTCGGCAGCATTTCCACCCCCGCAACTCGACAAAAGCGCAACGCTGAACGCAGCCAGCGTCATCGCGATACCCTTCCAACCTCGCATCTTATTCCCCTCCGAATTCAGCCATCACACCCGTGCAACCGACCCTACGCTCTCATCCAGGAGCCGGGAGGCTTCGGCTGCGTGCATCGCTGGCATATGTCAGTGAGACTTGTTGACTTGCCGGTCGATAATACCCGGCCCCTCTGTGTACGTCAAGCGGATTCGCTCGAACTCCGATCGAGGGATTCGCCACACTCGCCGCAGAATCTCCAACCCAGCTGTGTCTCGGCGCCGCACGCCGGGCACACGTAACGCTGCCTCTCACCGCAGTAGGGACAATACATCACGATTTGGTCGGGTAGTGTCGATCCGCAGTTAGCGCAGGCTCCCACTCCCGGCTCGGCGGTCGCAGCCCCTTCCTGGTCGGCCTGCTCTTGACTCTCCGAGCTCGAGGCCTCGACAGCGGCCGCTTCCTCCGCTTGTCTCCTGAGCTCTGATCTTTCCAACTCCGCCGCCTTCGCTTCCACCTGGGCCAAGCGCTCTTCCTCGACCTGCTGCATCACTTCCTCCTGCAGCTCGGGCGGCGCGTAACGTATGTCGCCGGGCGGCGGAATTCGCTCCTGGTTCAGGCGTACCTTGACGTCAGAAAAAGCGTGGAACCGGCGTGCGTCAGGGTACGTCTCTTCGAGCCCGGCCTTCACTTCGGCCTGCATGTCTAGCGCATCGGTTATGAGATATCCTCTTTCGCCCGCGAGCAGACGCGATAGGGCCGTTTCGTAGTCGTCGTGCGACGACAGCTTAGCCGTTTCCCGGACGCGCTGATAAGGCACACAATCGCGGTATAACTGCGCGACCGTGACTGGCTCCGCGAGCGCCTCGGGGCGATTCTGGCGCAGCAATTCCACCAGCTCGATATAAAGGCGATCCAAATCGTCCATCGTCTCTAGCCGCGGCGCTCGAAGAGGTAGGCGCTGTCCTCGTGGCGAACGCCATCAGCGTCTGCAACCGAGTACTGACGCCCCGACCAAATCGCGGCGCCACCGTGATCACCGCTCTTGTTCACGGCGTAGAAATTCACGTTGAAGTTGGGCCGTCCATCGTCATTCAGTAGTCGCTTCTCCACCGTGAAATGCACTATTCGCCGCAGCGCCTCGAGGCTCGCATCCTTAGGCGACATGCCGCCGCGCATCAGCTCTACGACGAGCATGGATCCGCAGCTCTTGATCACTGCTTCACCACGCCCCGTCGAGCCCGCCGCGCCAACATCGTCATCCACGTAGAGTCCGGCGCCGATGATAGGACTGTCGCCGACACGACCCGGCACTTTGAAGGACAGCCCGCTCGTGGTCGTGACGCCGGAGATATCCCCAGCGCCGTTGACGGCGCAGCAGTTGATCGTCCCATAGCGGCGAGCGCCGTCCCATGAATCCTCGAGCCCCAAATCCCACACCCCTTCGTGCGACTGCTCGGGAGTCAAGTAATCGTCTTGCTCGCTGAGCGTCGCTCTCCACTTTATCCAGCGGGCTCGCGCCTTCTCGGTCAACAGGTTCTCCTCTTTGAAACCCATCTCGAGCGCGAACTGCCGCGCGCCTGCACCGACAAGAAAGACGTGGTCCGTGTACCGCATGACCGCAAGCGCCACGCGGGAAGGGTGCTTGAACCCTTCGAGCGCCCCGACGGCCCCGGCCCCCCGCGTCGGACCGTGCATCGCCGACGAGTCCAGCTGCACGACCCCCTCCGCGTTGGGCAAGCCTCCGTAGCCTACCGACATATCTTCCGGGTCCGCCTCGACGATGTTCACCCCCGAGACGACGGCCTCCAGCGTATCCTCTCCGGCGAGCAGAAGATCCATGGCTCGCTCCACAGCCGCCAGGCCATTCTGACTCGCGACTACAGTCGGCCGTCCCGCTCCGGATCGCGCTCTACTCTCGCGCTCGGAGCGGCCGCTTGCCCACGCCTTCTCAGGGATGAGGTCTCCCGCGGCCGCGCCCAGGCCTACCAGCGCGCCTGTCTTTAGAAACTCGCGGCGTGTCTTCTCTGTCATGGAACCTCCTCGTGGCTGCGGCAGAATAGGTTCACCCGGAGGTCTTGGCTACAACCAGCAGCGTCATAGCGATTCGGCGTGCAAAAGCGCCCGGTCTGTGATGGGTGTTTGAGGCAGCATCATAGTGAGATTGGCCCCGTCTCGCACGTGGCGCTTTTCGTAAAGAAGATCGCTACTTTAGAGGAGCCTGCCCTGCGTGAAGTGCGAGAGACACATTGAGGCCCAGTTCGGAGAAAAGAGCTGAGACGGGGGCCACCGCCGATAGACCCTTCTCCTGAGCCGTCAGGAAGGCCTCGACGACACTAGGATCGAAGTGGCTGCCCGAGCAGCGGTCGAGCTCATCGATCGCCTCCGTCGCCGACCGGGCTGAACGGTACGGGCGATCGGTCAGCATAGCGTCGAAGGCGTCGCAGACGGCGAGAATCCGACCTTCGATCGAGATCTCGCCCCCCCTGAGCCCTCTCGGGTACCCCGTCCCGTCCCAACGCTCCTGGTGGTCTAGGATGGCGCGCACGGCCGGACGCAGGAACGAAACTTTCTCAATGACTCGAACGCCCAACTCGGGGTGCTTCTTCATGTACTCGTATTCCGCCTCCGTCAGCGGGCCCTTCTTATTGAGTATCGCGTCCGGAATAGCCAGCTTGCCTACGTCGTGAAACAGGGAGCCGAGCCAGAGATTCCACATCTGGTCCTTGTCGAGGCTCATCTCCTGGCCCGTCGAGAGCGCATACTCACTGACCCTGTCGAGGTGCCCGCCGGTGTACCCATCCCGCGCCTCGATAGCCCCGGCTAGAGCGGCGAGTCCGTCCATGAACAGGCTCTCTATCTGGCGCGCCTGCTCCTGGACTGTCACTTCCAAATGATCACGGTAGGCGCGGTTCTCCTGCAGCAAAGATCTATGCAAGGCAGCTCGCTGAACAGAATGGGCTATCTGGTCGAGTTCGAACGGCTTGATGAGATAGTCATCGGCGCTTGACCGGATCGCTTCGACCGCGAAGTCGAGGCTGGGGCTTCCGGTCATGACGATGACCTGGATATCGGGGTCGCGCTCTTTGGCTGTTTTGAGAAGGTCGATGCCCGTGCTGCCCGGCATGCGAATATCGGTTACCACTACATCGAATGGGGTCTCGCTCAACTTCGCCTGAGCCTCTTCCACAGAAGAGGCCTTGACGCATTCATAGCCGAGTCTCTGCAGCCACCACGACGTGGAGGTCACGATCGACTCCTCGTCATCGACTATCAGCACCCGAATCGGCTTATCTAATTTGCCCCCACGGATCATCGGCAGATCACCTCGCCAACAGGCTACAGAGCGGTCACGACCTTGCCTCTCCGAACACAAGCGATCGCAGCGCTCGACTCCTCGGTTCTTGTCCGAACTTCGGCTTCCGTTATGTCGCGGGGTCCGCCGGGCTAACGGAAGTTGGCTCTCTGGCTGCGTCTGGGGGGAAATCCAGCTGCGTATTAGCGGATCTTCTCTGGTAGGATAAAAGCCGACAGGTACCTTACAAATATATCCCGGTACTCAGGCGGGTCAACGCAGGACCTTGAGGAAAGCTTCAAGCACGGTCGGGTCAAAGCGGGCGCCGCCGCCCAGCTCGAGCTCGCGGACAGCGCTAACCTTATCCAATGCCTTGCGATAGGGTCGGTCTTGGAGCATGGAGTCGAAAGCGTCCGCGACATTGATGATCCGCCCAGCGAGGCAGATGGCCGCGCCCGTAAGCCCCAGCGGGTATCCCGAGCCGTCCCAATTTTCCCTATGGTGCAGAATCCCCTCGCGCGCGGGCTCCAGATCTGGAACGCCCTCGATGATTTGACCTCCGGCCGTGGGGTACTGCCGGACCTTCTGCCACTCATCCTCGCTGAGCGGTCCCGGCTTGTTGAGGATGGTTTCGGCCACACGGAGCTTGCCGACATCGTGCAGGACGGCGGAGAACCAGAGGTTCCGCAGCGCCTCGGGCTCGAGCCCCAGCGCCGCTCCCGTCGCCGTAGCCTGCTCGGCGACGCGCTCCGCGTGTCCATGGGTGAAGTGATCCCGGGCCTCGAACGCCTTCGCCAGTGCGAGCAAACCCAGCGCCGATCGTTTCACCCCATCGGCAGCGATCAACCCGGACGGTCCTGCGCTCCCTTTCGCCTCGCCGAGCGGTGCCCCAACGGGCTGCTCGAAAGCGCGAGACACGCTGGCCGCAAGCTCGCTCAAGCTGAACGGCTTGACCAAGTAATCATCGACGCCGTGTCGGAGCGCCTCGACCACGAATTCTATGTGGGCGTACGCAGTAGTCAGAATGACTTTGAGCGCGGGGTCGCGGTGTTTGATCTCCTTCAGCAAATCGAGACCGCTCATGCCTGGCATGCGCACATCGGATATAACAAGATCAGGTCTGTACGACTCCAGTCGTTTGAGGGCTTCTTCTCCGGAACCAGCCGTGGCGCAGTCGTACCCTTCGCGGCGCAGCTTCCTAGCGAAAGCGACGGTGAGGGCGGGCTCATCGTCGACCACGAGGATCTTTCCTGCGTTCTGCTTAGCAGTAGCTTCGGGCTCGGACATTTATAGGGCTCGCTCGCTGTTGTGCGGCGTTAAGTATCGAGGGTCATGTCTTGCAGACGCTTCATTAGCTCGCGAATGCGTTGACTCATCGACTGCATCGTACTCAAGCTGTGTCGCTGTTCTTCCGTCAGCTGGCCAGCGTCCTCCAGCATGAGCTCGGTCTCGGCGAGCAGCGAAGTCAGCGGGCTGCCGATATCGCGGCGCACCTCGGAGACGACGCGCATCACATGGTCGTAGCGCTCGACTCTGTGCCGCTGTTGTTCGTTTTCGAGCTTCAAGCGTTGGAAGTCGAGGAGGCGCTGCGCGGCTAACGCAAGCGCTTTCTCTCCGCAGGCGATGGGAATCTGGACGAACACGCCGCACTCGAAGAGCGGCGGCCGAATCTCGGACACCCAGATCAAGGCTCGGTCAGGATCGCGCAGCGCCCCCACGATCCACGCAATCGCATCATCGGAGAGCGATCCGTCGATCACGGCGAGCGGTGGACGTGCAAAAGACAGCTCCTCGAGGGCTGCTCTCATGTCGTCGACGCAGGTAACGTCTTCGAGCTCGCCCAATACCGCCGCCGCACGCTCCCGGCGCTCACCGGGCGCAGCCACTAGCAAGATCGAAGGCGATGTCGAATCAGCCACTCAGGGACCTCCCGTTAGGGTGGTTCGGTGCAACAAACGGCGACCTGTATTGCTATGAGGAGGCCAGGAAGCCCTGGCCGCATCGGCGGGGTGGGGAGACCCAATATTGGGGTTAGGGGCGCTTACTCGGCTGTTAGCGGTTCGACTTCGTTTTGGTCTCCGCGCCGAATGACCGGCTCGCAATACCGGCGGCCCAGCGCCTCGAGGTCCTCCAGCTCGTCTTGGCTTACAGCAGAGTAGCGAGTTGCCATGTAGTTCATCGTGTCTTTGAACCAGTGATCCTTTTGCGGGGCTGTCGCCTTTAGGACACCGCAGTGCTGGATTTGACTGAATAGCTCATCTCTCGCCTGATCAAAAGCGGATGAGCGTGACTTGCCACCCTTGCGTTTGCCCAACTAAGCCTCCTGTCCGTAGAATACGCTTTGGAAGAATCAGCGATCGAGCGGCCCCGCACTGCGCACTAATTATATCGACCAGCCCATTACATGCAAACGGCCAAACCCGGTGATCCCGCGCCGCTCGATCCGATACGGTTGGAGATCTATGGCTCTCTCCTGACCGCCTTCGCTGAGGAGATGGGCGCCGCTCTGCGCCGCAGCGCCTATTCACCCAACATCAAAGAGCGACGCGACTACAGCTGCGCGATATGCGATGCGGACGCCCGTCCCGTGGCGCTGGGCGACCACATGCCGGTTCACCTCGGCGCCATCCCGCGGAGCGTCGAGGCCGCCATCGACGGTTCGCCTCTCGCGGATGGGGATGTGGTGCTCCTCAACGATCCGTTCCATGGAGGTACACATCTGCCCGACCTCACGGTCGTACGCGCGATCTGGCTCGAGGGCGACGCACACCCGGCTGCCTACGTCGCGGCCCGTGCACACCACGCGGACGTGGGAGGGGTAACGCCAGGCTCGATGCCGCTCTCCCGCGACATATTCCAGGAGGGGCTGCGCATCCCGCCAGTACGTCTGGTGCGGGGCGGACGGATCGATCAGGATCTCTGGCGGTTGATCTTGACGAATGTGCGTACGCCCGAGGAGCGCGCCGGCGACTTGCACGCCCAGCTCGCCGCCCTCGAAGTGGGCGCTCGCCGAGTGATGGAGCTTGCTCAACGCATCGGTCGCGACGAGCTGGCGGCGGCCTTTCGGGAACTCGCGTCCTATGCCGATCGACTCGTTCGAGCCACCATCCGGGAGATTCCCGACGGACGATATCTGGGGGAAGACTTCCTGGACGACGATGGTGCCGGCTCGGGTCCCGTGCGGATCGCGGTGACCGTGACGATCGCCGGCGACGCGATGACGGTCGATTTCACTGGCTCCGATCGCCAATGCGCTGGCAACGTCAATGCGGTCGCCGCCATCAGCGAATCTGCCGTTCGCTATGTTCTTCGCTGCGTTGCGGAGGCCGTCCTCGATGCACCCCTGCCGGCCGGCGGGGGTGCGTTGAGCTCCGTGAAGGTCGTGGCACCTACGGGTACGGTCGTCAACGCCCAGCCGCCGGCGGCTGTGGCTGCCGGGAATGTCGAGACCTCCCAACGAATCGTGGACGTGGTTTACATCGCCCTGAGTCAGGCGCTGCCAGATCTCATCCCCGCCTGTTCGAGCGGCACGATGAACAACCTGACGATCGGCGGCATCGATCCTGAATCGGGCGAGCCGTTCGCCTACTACGAGACGGTAGGCGGAGGGATGGGTGCCAGCAGCCGCGCCGACGGCCTCTCCGGTGTTCACACCCACATGACAAACTCGCTCAACACCCCTATCGAGGCTCTGGAGCACGCCCTGCCCGTACGGATCCGCCGTTACACGCTACGCCGCGCGACCGGCGGTCACGGCGTGCGTTATGGCGGGGATGGGTTGCGACGCGATATCGAGCTGCTGACCGATGCCCAGATCTCGATACTGTCCGAGCGCCGCCACCATCCGCCCTGCGGAGCGCGCGGAGGAACGCCCGGGGCCGTAGGAGAGAATTGGCTGCTACGAGGAACCGAGTGGACCGAGTTGCCCGCAAAGGTCGAGTTTCGCGCCCGCGCCGGGGATGTGCTGAGCATTCGAACGCCGGGAGGGGGTGGATGGGGAAGCGCCGACTGACCAAAGCGACCGGCCCGCACGACCAGCTGACGACGAGCCGGATTGTGATATACCGGCAGCTCCGCACAGACCGTTTGCACATCTTCTACAGTGAGGCCGGCATGGGGCCGCCGGTCATCCTCATTCACGGACTCGGCGCCTCTAGCCGCTGGTGGTTTCCTCTCTATCCGCAGCTAAGCTCCGACAACTTCCGCGCCCTGGCGCCTGACCTCCCCGGATTCGGTCGATCCCCTGGGCCTCCTCTTCCTCTGCATCGAGCCGGACGATCCGTGATCGAGTTCGCAGATCGGATCGGGCTCGGCCGGTTCTTCTTGTGCGGCCACTCCATGGGAGGAGTCGTGGCCGCCCACATCGCCGCCGAGTACGGGCCGCGAGTCCGCCGGCTCGTTCTGATCGACAGCGCCGGCATCCCAGCCAACCACACCCCCCGGGTGATCAAGAGACTGTTACAGCCCTGGTCCTGGTGCCCGCTCAGGTTCTACCCGACGCTGGTCAAAGACATGCTGCGGGCCGGGCCGCGCAGCTTAGTCAAGGCACTTCGTTACACGAACCAAAGTGACATCCGCGAGGAACTCAGGCAGATTCAAGTTCCCACGCTCGTGATTTGGGGGGAGAAGGATAGATTGTTGCCGTTGAAAGACGGCGACCGGTTGGTGTCCGAGCTAGGCGATGCCCGTCTGGAGACTATCGCAGGAGCTCGTCATATCCCCATGGTGAGCCATCCAGCTCGCGTCGCGAGGCTGATGGTCGACTTTTTTGGAGAGGATTTGGTACGAAGAAGCTGATCGACCGAGTTTAGTTGGCCATGCCGAGCATCTCGGGGGTGAGCCTAACACCTCGCTCGTACTCGGTCATCTCCATCGACAGGGTTCCCACCTTCAACTTCGATTTGAGCAATACAGGAATGCGCCATTCGTCGTCGGTGATGAAGACCTCGGCCTCGCCATCCTCGGAGTAGATGCCGCCCGCCTTAATGATCGGTCGCACGACAATAGTGTCGAACTCGCCGGCCGGAACCTTCACGGTCTCGCGCCGCAGCACCTGCACGATCACCGGGTTGCGGTCGAAGAGATAATACCTGTTCCACTCGTACGTTTCTCCGACCTCCAACGGGACGCTGCGCACGAAATAGATGAACGCCGCCTCGTCGAGTGCGTCGGCCGGAATCGAATCGCTGACGCCATCGCTCCTTTGGAACGTGCGCTTCTCTAGGTCGAATTCCCACACCCACAGCCGCTCATAACTGCCCTGGTGCAGATCTTGGAGGTATCGCCGGCTGGCGAGCCGGTAAACGTCGAGCCAAGACTCCTGCTTGTCGTCCATCTTATAGAAGAAGGTGCCCCCGGCCATCGTGAACAGCATATGGTAGGTGGGATGACCCGCCACCGTATCGATACCCACAACCTCCATCCTGGCTTCGCCCACTTCCAGCGGGCCGAATTTCACTCTGTACTGCAGCCGCTCGCCGACCCCAAACGGCACCTCCGCAAGCTTACTTAGCTCGCTCGTGCCGTCGGAGCCGGCCCTATCCTGCGCGCTGAGGGCCACAGGAGTCGCAATCAGGTAGGCCAGCGCCGCGATCTTCCACCTCCCAATCATCGTCTCAACATCCCGATGAAATCACGAGCCGCTCGCAACATCGAGAGGCGGCTGGGCCGTAAACGCCGGTTGTAGTCCGTCTGCGGGGGAGTTTCCTCGATCCGCCGCGCGTATGGAGCAACCGCCGCCAATAGCTCGACGCTCGCCGCCCAGCCGTCGCGCTTGAGCAGACGCTCCCCGTTGCGCCGCGCAAGCGCCCGCTTGATCACGCTCACTCTGTAAGCGCGAAGCCCCGACGTCGGATCGGTCACCGCCTCCGGAAGATCGTATCTGCGTTCAAGCAACGGAACGCCCTTTCGCACCCAGCGCGCCGTCCTCGACGACGCCCCGTTGGCTCCGAGGGTCGTGACGACGATGTCGGCACCGCCCTCGATCCGCTTCACCATCGGGGGTATTGCTTCGGGCTCCTCGGTGAAGTCCGCCTGCAGCGTTACGATCACGTCGCGCCTCGGGTAAGAGCACCGCGCTACGACCTCTCTGAACAACATTTCCAGCGACGCGCCGTGGCCTTTGCGCTCCTCGCTGCGGAGAATCTCCAGCGGCAAGACCTGAGTGTAGGGAGCTATAACCTCGGGGGTGCGGTCGGTGGACGAATCGTCGAGTAGGATCACGCCATAGTCCCGCCCGAACTCGGACATGACCTCGCGGATCCTCCACAACAGAACGCCCGCCGTGCGTTCCTCGTTGTGGGCAGGAATGCAAATATAGATCAAGGCTTTTCGACGTCTCTATTCTGTACGCCCGCGCAGACATCATCTGCCGCCGGCGTGGATTAACTTCACACCGCTTCGTACTAGTACCAGCCGCCCTAGGAGTCGGTTCCCGGCGGCCGCGTCTTCCAGCGCCTATGATGCCAAAAATATTGCTCCGGCGAAAGGCGTATCTGACGCTCCAGCTCAGCCGTCCAGCGCCGCGTCAGGTCCGCGACCCGCCCGTCGACGCTATCTCCCAGGGGCTCGAGCCGTGCCGCCCACGACCGGTAGCGTCTCGGTCCGATCTTGCGAACCCCTCCCACAAAAAAGGGAGCCTCTCCCCGCACGGCAAGCAGGGCAGGCGCCCGATGCGTCGAAGCGAGCCGACCGAAGAAAGGGACGAATACGCCGCTGCGGCCCGCATCCTGATCTGCAACGAAAGCGACAATGCGCCCGGCCTTCAAGTACTCGATCAGCCGGCCCCACGCCCCGGTGCGGTCCACCAGCCGCATGCCCAACCGGGCGCGCGACTCTTGGATGTAGCGATCGAGCCGGCGGTTCTTCAGCCTCTGCATCACCGCATCGATAGGGTAGCCGTGTGCAGCCAGCGTGGCGCCTGCCAGCTCCCAGTTGGCGAAATGCCCGCTAACTAGCACGAGACCCCGCCCCTCGCCGAGCGCCGCGGCCAGCTCCTCCCGGCCTTCGTCGAATTCGACGCGCTCGCGCACGGCGCTTGTCCCCGACCACGGAAGCGATGCCATCGCCGCAGCCTCTCTGCCAAGATGCTCGAAGCTGGCCTTAGCCGTCTTCTTGATCCAGACCTCATCGCGGCCGGGGAAGGCCAAGGCGAGCTGGGACTCGACGACTCGCGTTCGCCACCCGAATCTGTAGGCGAGGCGCCCCAGATGGGCGCCCAACGCCTCTCCCCAGCTGAACGGCAGGCGCCCCAACAACCCGAGGGCGGATCGAGCGAATGCGTACTCCAGGAACTGGCGAAGCTGGATCAGCTGACCGTGACTCCCTCAGAGCTTCCCCGTTTGCCGACCGGATCGCCGGTACGGCTTAGCTGGATCTCGCTCAGGCGGCTGTAGATCCCGCCGAGCTCGAGGAGCTCGCCGTGGTGGCCCGCTTCAACGATCCGTCCCTGGTCGATAACCAGTATCTGGTGGGCGTTCTGAATGGTAGAAAGGCGGTGGGCGATGACGATGACCGTCCGATTGGCGAGCAGTCGATCAATCGCTTGCTGAACGAGCCGCTCGGACTCGCTGTCCAGCGCTGAGGTGGCCTCATCGAGTATCAGTATGGGAGGGTCGCGCAGGATCGCTCTGGCGATCGCGATGCGTTGGCGCTGGCCGCCGGACAGACGCACCCCGCGGTCACCGAGAATGGTATCGTAGCGGTCGGGCAGGCGGCAGATGAACTCGTGGGCGTTGGCGGCGCGCGCGGCGGTTTGGATTTCCTCGTGCGAGTATCGCTCCGGGTCGCCGTAGGCGATGTTCGCCTTCACCGTGTCGTGAAAGATGACGGTTTCCTGAGAGACGACTCCCATGAGATGTCTGAGCGAAATGAGATCGAGCGCTCGGATGTCTACGCCGTCAACGGTGATCTTTCCGCCTGTCACTTCGTAGAAGCGAGGCAGAAGATCTGCTATCGTGCTCTTCCCGGCTCCCGATGGCCCTACGAGAGCGGCTATCTCACCGCGCTTGACCTCGAAGCTGACGCCCTCGAGCACGGGTTCATCTTCATCATAGGCGAAGTACACATCGTCGTAGACGATGGCGTCCTCGAACCCGTCGATCCGGCGCGCCTCGAGGCTCCTGGGCTCTACACTAGTGTCCAGGATCTCGAAGAATCGATCGGCCGCGGCCAGCGAAGACTGCGCCCGCACCGGGAAGGTGCTGAGAGCTTTGAGCGGCGATTGGACGCGAAGCGAGATCGTGAGGAACGTCAAGAACGCCTCGGCGGTAAGGCCCCCGCTGAAGACGATCTGGGCTCCCACTAACACGATGACTATGGTTACCGCGCTGCCTAGAATCTCCGAGAGCGGCGAGGAGAGCAGGCGGATGCGCTCGGCTCTCAGCGCACTCTTGTAGAACTGGCGATTGGTCCCGGCAAAGCGTCCCTGCTCGTACTCTTCAGCCGTATAGGCTTTCACGACGCGGGCACCGGACGCCGTCTCCTGCACGAGGTTGGTGAGCTCGCCCTGCGCATCGAACGCGCTACGAAAGCCGCGCCGCAGCCGCCAGAGCATCGGCCGGAGGAACCCGAGGAATAGCGGCGCCACCAAAAGGGCGAGTAACGTCAGTTGCCACGAGATGATGAAAAGCATCGCGGCGAAGGCGATGAGTGATACGATGTGCTTCACTACCTCGGCCACCGCGTAGCTGATTATTTCCCGCGTCTTCTCGGTGTCTGAGAACACTCGCGCGACGAGCTGTCCCGTCTTGAAACGATCGAAGAACCCAAGGGGCAGCCTCTGGATGTGGGCATAAAGCTGATCTCGCATGTCACGGACGACGCCGAGTTGAACCCTGACGCCCAGCACACTGGCGGCATAAAAGAAGAGGTTCTTGAGCAGAATGGCCGCCATGATCACGAGAACTGTGCTGCGCAGCGCCGCCCCGGGATTCCCCTGGTCGATCAACCCCCCGACCGTAAGATCGAGCACCCGGTCCACCAGGCCGCCCGTTTCAGTGAGGATGTTCGCCTCTCCGAACAGCGAGCGCAGGAAGGGGATGAGGAGGATCATCGAGAACCCATCGAGCAGCGCGCCGAGCGTTAGCGCCGCCAGGCTGACGATGAAGATCAGGCGATAGGGCTCGAGATACTTGAGAATTCGGATGTAAACGCTCAACGGCTCTCACCGCGGGGTTTGAGCAGGGCGGCCGGCACGATCATCTCCTCAGGACTGATCCCGCCGTGGAGGAAGCTGTCACGATAGCGCGACTGGTACTCGCGTAGCTTGGTCGGATAGACGAAAAAATAGTCCTCGCGGGCGATGAGATAGTTCGTCTTGAGATTGCCCCGCGGCAGCCGGATCGAGCTACCATCTGATACCGTGTATACGGTCGTCGGGTTCTCCGCACGCAGATCGTCTCCATACTTGTATCGGAGATTGGGCGTCGCGTCCCGCTTCGCGAACACCGTCGTAGGGCGATGGCAGTGTACCGAGCCGTGATCCGAAGTCAACAGGATCCTCACGCCGGCGGCGGCCAAGATCTTGAGCGCTCGCTTCAACTCCGATCCTTCGAACCAGGTGGATATCAGCCTGCGCATCGCACTAGCGTCCCGGGCCAGCTCGAAAACGACTTGTGATTCGGCTCGGCCGTGGGTCAACAGGTCCACGAAGTTGAACACGAGACCTAGCGCGCGATTCGGGCCGAGAAGCGTCGGCAATCGCTTGAGCATGGCTTCAGCATCACTCGCGGTGAAGCACTTCTCGTAGTGGGTTGTGACCGAGCCGCCAGTTAAGCGCTTGATCTGCTCTGCGAAGAGCTCATCTTCAAAAGAGTTCAGGCCCACCTTTTCGTAGTTGGCCGGCCAGCCCGGCCGCTGCTCCGCCAGCTCATCCGGATAAAGGCCGCTAAATATCGCGTTTCGAGAGTACGGCGTCGACGTCGGGAGAATCGCCAAATAGATATCCTCCTCGATCTCGAAGTCATCCTCGATCGCCTGCCTCAGTATCCGCCATTGGTCCAGGCGCATACAGTCCACGATCACAAGCGCGGCGGGCGCGTCGTGTGCGAGTAGCGGCAAGAAGAAATCAGAGACGACGTCGACCGCAAGCGTGGGACGCTCGCCCTCGCCGCTCACCCAACCAGCGTAATTCTTCACGATGAAGTTGGAAAACTCGCGTCGCACATCATTCAAGAGCGTATACAACGAATCGGCGAGGCCGGCATCCTCAGCCTTGCTCAGCTCCAGCTCCCAGTTCACCAGGCTCGAATAAAGATCAGCCCAGTCCCGCCAGTCGTCGGCCTCCGTTATCTGGTTCTGTAGGCCCGGGTAGGCGCGCACGAAGTCCATCGATAGCTGCTCGTGGCGAAGCCCCGGCCCTTCGAGAACACGCGTCACCGCCGAGAGCACCTGCCGCGGGCTCGTCGGCTTCACGAGGTAGCCGGATACCCTGCGTGCGATCGCTTCGCTGAGCGTTTCCTCCTCCTCGCTCTTCGTCACCATGACTACGGCGAGTGCGGGATCGACGCCACGAATCTCTCTCAACATCTCTATACCGGTGCGACCTGGCATCTGCTGGTCGAGGAGGACGAGATCGTAGGTTTGGCGCCGGAGTTGGCTCAACGCGTCATCCACGTTGGGCAGCGCGTCGACGCGGTATCCTTTCTGCTCCAGCACCAGCCGGTGCGGCAGGAGCAGCTCGACCTCGTCGTCCACCCAGAGGATGCGTCGCTTGGTTGGGGCTTTGACCACGGTCAGAGCTTCCAGGTATAGCTGTACCACACGGCGACCGCGACGCCTGCGCGCGTCGCGGGCTCGAACACCCACTCCCAGGCCTCGCGAACCAGTATCCGGTTGAAGTTCTTGTCTGACGTCGGCACGTCGAGCCGTACGCTGTCCACAGCGCCAACCGGATTCACGAAAACCCAGACGGTAACTTCGCGACCTTTGAGTGAGGAAGGTCGGTGGGCCAGAGGTGTCATGATCGCCCCGCGCGGCGCCGGGGGGATCAACCGGCGCAACCCCTCCATCGCGCTGCCCGCATCGCCCCTGCCCTCTCCTCCGGGGAGACCGGGGCCCGCTTCAGGTCCCCTCTCGTTACCCTGCCCGAGGTCCGGTAGCTCGAGGTCGCTGAGAGAGAGCAGTGGTTCCTCCGGCAGCTGAACATCGATTGGCTTGACCAGCGGTGACTCGGGCGGCTCCGGGATCTTGATTTCGGTTTGCGGCCGCAGGACGATGGCGCGCATGCTGCCGCCACCGGACGCGGCGACGGGATCGCCAGCTGCGGGCCCAGCGGCCGCGTAGGGGGTCAACCGTGCCGGTTGTGTGCGGAGTATTAGAAGTAGGATGAGATGTATGAGCAGAGATAGCAGCATCCCGACGCGCCAGATAGATCGCCGCTGGCGCAGACTCTTTTCGACTCCCTCTGACGCCATAGTACTCGCTGCTTCTCTTCTACTCTAGTCGCGGTCATCAGAGGCATCGCCCGACGACGCGTTCTCGATCTCGAACTCGGCGATCTGAATCTGCCGACGTTCGCGGTCCAGGATCCAGACCTCTGATTCCCCAGCCACGACCACGTCGCTGGCAAAGCTCACTTGCCGAGCCACGCCCACCACGCTCGGCTCCGAGCCAGTGATGTCGACGAGTGGCACGCCCTCGTTGCCCGCTGCAACATATAAGAAACTACCGTCTAGATCAGCAGCATAGGCGAAGCGCACACCGGTGAAATGTTTTACCACCCGAGGAGTCGAAGGGTTCGCCGTGTCCAGCACGTACACGCCCGAGGCCCCGGCAGCCACCACGAGCTGGCTACCCCGCGCCCTGACTGTGCGGCCGGGAGCGGGAAGCGTCACTTCGGCCACCTTGCGCAGATCCGAGGTGTAGCCCGACAGCACATCTTCACTGAGGACCCAGGTGATCCGATGGAAGGGATCATAAGTCATATCGACGATGAATTCGAACGTCTCCTCGCTCGCGACCGTCTCGGTCGAGACGTCCTCACCATCGGTCTTGACGTCTAGCACGCGCAGCGAATCACGCCCCGCCACCGCCAGCTGATTCCGGAGCGCGACCATCGACCCGCCACCTCGATCGTCGATCACCTGGCCTTGGGCCGAAACATCACCCGCGGGATAGGCGATCAAGCTGGACGCGGTGCTCAACACGAGCAGATCGGACGAAGGGAGCAGGGCCACATCCTCGATGCCTCTAACGCCGACGGCGCGGCTCGCGATGGTCCCGTCTTTCATAACGATCTTCGCGCCACCCAGTCCGACCACGGCCGCCCCGCCGGGAAAGCTCGTCATCCGATCCGGCACCATCCCGAGCGGAAAGTTCTTGTAATCGTACTTTAACGACGGGCCAGCGGCGTAGCGCCGCGCGTTCTTCTTGTCGACATCCCGACCGATGAGGAAACCGACACCCCCGGCCATAAGACCAGCGATGACAGCTGCACACGCGCTGGCGCTGCAGCCGGAATTCTGCTCAGAACTTTTCGACACAGCCGCGACAGCACCTCCGACTACGACCCCCGCAATGAGCCCGTAGATCCAGCGCCTGTTGCTGACATACTTATCCTGGGCCAGCGCTGACGACGACGTTGCTAATAAGACAGTGGCGGTTAGAAGCGAGATCAGCAGCTTTCGTGGGGTTCCAGTAGCCATCATTCTCATCGACTATTCCTTGCTCGAGGTGACAAAGAAAGAACGACTTCGGCTCACCAGGTGTTCTCC
>CANPVX010000045.1 GCA_947581815.1 Candidatus Indicimonas acetifermentans
CCGCCCGACGCCGAAGGCCAGCGTGTAGGCGAGGCCCTGCGCGATGGGCGCGCGCCCGAGGCGCGTACGCAGCGGAGTGCTGTGGGCGTGGCCCGTGATCGCATAATCGAATGCGGCCGTCGTTCTCCGCAGCTCGGCCATCGCCTCGCCGCTACAGCTCCCGTCCTCGTCGCAGCGGCCGCCGGCGTGCAGCAAGGCGATCACGAAATCCACATCAAGGCGTCGCAGCTCCGGTATGTAGCGATCGAGCGCCTGCGCGATGGAGCGGAACTCGAACTCCTCCACCCTCGCGGGCATCGACGTGGTCGGCGTGGAGCGGGTCACGGCGCCCACAACGCCAATCCGCACACCGGCCCGCTCGACGACCGCGTACGGCGGAAGCCAATCCGGATGCCGATCGGTCCCTTTCACATACACGTTCGCACCGAGGACCGGGAAGTCGGCCTGCTCGAGCCGCTCCTTCAGCACCTCGACGCCCCAATCGAACTCGTGATTGCCGATCGCGGCCGCGTCGTAGCCGAGCAAGTTGAACGCCTCGATGATCGATTCACCCTCGACCAGGTTGGACATGGTCGTCCCCTGCATCATGTCGCCGGCGCTGAATAGGAATACGGGACAGTCGGGCGACTCGGAGCGCACTCGCTCGAAGTAGGCTCCCAGGGCAGCCACCCCGCCCACCTCCCTGCCCCGCGCCCACCTCGGCACCCGAGGGAGAAGCTGGCCGTGAGTATCGTTCGTCCCGAGGATGACGGCACAGGCGGCGACCTGCTGATTCAGTGTGGCGGCGCAGGCAACTGAGGCGAAGCAGGCGACCGCCAGCGCGATGGAGCGCCAGCGGTTGCGCGTTCGCGGGTTGGAGGAACGGATACGTCGTCGCATCGATCCCGGTTCTGAGTCCGCTGGCGCGCTCGTCTGCACGAGCTAGGGGGGACGCAATGTATTCAGAAAGCGGTTCCGTGGCGACCGATCACCGGACTCGCGTGGTGAACCCGAACGGGAGAGGTCTGGAAGGGCTGCGCGGCCTCAGCTATCCGTGTCGGTCACGGTGAACGCGCGTACCTGGCTGGTGAGCTGCTCCGCGATTCG
This sequence comes from Candidatus Indicimonas acetifermentans, assembly GCA_947581815.1. Taxonomy (GTDB): domain Bacteria; phylum Gemmatimonadota; class Gemmatimonadetes; order Palauibacterales; family KS3-K002; genus Indicimonas; species Indicimonas acetifermentans. The sequence continues at coordinate 1,087 of CANPVX010000045.1, forward strand.
ATCCCACACCCTTAGCCGGATCTCGTACTCGCCCCCGGGGGCCTCCTTGAGGTCGAGGCGCAGGTACTCCGTCACACGATCCCGCCCCGTCATGTCGACCTGGCGGTTGAAGCGCAGCTCGAGCTGGTCATCGCCCGCCACGCTGAACCCCCACGCATCGGCGAGGCCGCCGAGCAGCTGGGCGATGGTACCCTCGCGATGCAGCTCATTGATCTTCACTTGCAGCGCCACGTCATAGCTGGCGAAGCCTTGATCGTCCTGCTCCAGGTCGTAGATCTCCCAATACAGATGCACCGGCTGGCCCGACTCGTACTCGCGAGCCGGGTTGGCGCGGATGTCATAGTCCGTGCGGACTCGAGGCTCCCGCTTCAACTCGCGGATGTCGTCTCCCAGCAGGATGTCGCTGATCTTGGGAGAGCCATCCTTGTGAAAGAGGGCCGCGGTGAAGGTGTCGCGCGAGACGGCTGCTGCCCAGGAAGAGGCCTCGCGAGCCTCCACCGCCGCGACCAGGAGGCCCCCGCCCGGGAGGATCACACGCCAGCTGCGCCTCTCTTCAACGTCGTCGTACTCCACGATCTCCGTGTAGGTTTGTTCCACGACCCTCTGACCCCGGCTGGTCAATATGAAGAAGCCCGCCTCGATCTCGCCCTGGCCCAGATCGACCCCTCGCGTCAGCAACTCGAGCGGCAGCCGTGCGTGGACTTCCACCGCCAACTCGGCGGAGCTCGGTCCGCGGAAGCGGGCGAGCTGAACCGGTATCTCGTAGAGCTCGGGGATCGACGGGATGCGGGTGTAGATCGAAGGCTGAACGAAGCGATAGTCTTGCGCTATGCCCCGGTAGTCGCCTGCGAAGAGTGTGCGATTGTAGCCGGGCGTCTGGTTGAACATGAAGACAGGTCCGTCGTTCCCGTACTGCCAGACGATCGCGCCAGCCCGAAAGACGTTGATCGGGGAGCCGTAGCGTATATAGATGATGCCGCGATCCGTCTCCCAGCCGCGGCGTCCGGTCGCAGGCTCTGAGAAGCGCAGGTCGGCGTACGCGACTCGGGCCAGGTGCTCGAGCTGTTTCTCGTTCGCGGCGGTCAGAAAGAGCGGGTCACCCAGTCGCCAATAGCTCTCCTCGAACTGCCCTCGTGCCGTGTCCTCGAGCTGCATGTACGCCTCGCCGGGCTCGCTCCGCAGCGTGGGTTCGATATTGCTGAATATCGCGCGCTCTCGCTCGGGTAGTGCCGCGAGGCCCAGCTCGAAAGCCGCGGCCGCTTCGTCTTCGCGGCCGGCCATGTGCAGACCGAGGCCCAGATAAAGCTGGGCCTCGGGGCGGTCAGGGTTGGTACGGACGAGGTTGTAGGCGAGAAGCAGATAATCCTCTAGCTGGCGACGGTCCAGCAGCACGAGCATCAACCGGCGGCTGGCCTCGAAGTGGCCCGGAGCGTAGAGCAAGGCCGCCCGGTAATGCGCCATCATCTCTTCGGCGTCCGCGCTGCCCGACCCCTCGATCCGCGCCGTATTACGCAGATACTCGTCGATGTCTCGCGTGAGCCAAGGCGAGTTGCGTATGTCGTCGGTTCTGGTGTCTATAGGCCCCCGGTGCGGCGGGATGAAGTATTTGTCGCGCAGCCGCTCGTACTCCATCTCGTGGATATAGCCGGCGTTGTAATGGATTTCCGAGAGCATGGCCGAGTCCGCCTGCCCCTCGGCCAGCTTCAGGGCGCGCCCCAGAATGCGGCCGGCGGCCAACTTCATATGCTGTTTGATGCGGAGGTAGCCGAGCTCGGCCAATGCCCAGGGATTATTAGCATCGAGATCGAGCGCGCGTTCGAGCGCTTTCTCCGCCAGGCGCCGCTCGCCGAAATCGGTCTCCTTCCAGGAGGCGCGACGTGTGTACAGCCGCCCCAACTGCACGTAGGCCTCGACGAGCTTGGAGTCCGCTTCTGTGGCTTTCTGGAATTCAGCGATCGCGGCGGCAGTGTCTCCAGCGGCGACTGAGGCGAGGCCGTCCCGAAGATGCCGCTGGGCCTCGCTCTCCTGCGCCAGCCCGGTCAGCGGCAGAGCTGCCGCCAGGGCGAGGACGGCCGCAGCCGTCACTTTGGCTTGGAGGATCCCCATAATCTCCAACATACGCATGTTCATCTGTTAGATGCACTATGGGGACTTCAGGGTTTCCTTGTGAGTAGGAGTGCACTACCGGCGCCCGCACCAGGACTCGCAGCGGCTCCGTCGGAACACGGGCTGACTGGCGATGGGGACGGCGATGGCGATGGCTACCTACCGACGCTGTTGCTGCCGCCGTCTGAGCTGTGCGATACAGCCGGTCAGCAACACGATGGCAGCAAACGCGCCTTGGATTAGGGTGCGAGTACCGATTTCACCTTGGAAAAGGGCTTCCGTTTCCCAAAGGATGGAGCCGAAGAGCACACCTAGTGCGCCGACGAAGTAGTTCTTCATCTATAATATGCTTCGCTTATGGTAGAAGTACCGAGTGCTAAGGGTCGGGGGAGACCGGGGTAAAAGTGCACTGCCGAACATAATCGATTACGACATCATGCGGCAGTAGGGGATCTACTTACTCGAGGAAGGCGGCGATGAGCCGACGTGGGAAGATATCCACGACTCGGCCCGTTGAATGAGTCGGGGCCCGTGCCCTTTTTGGGCACGGGCCCTCGACTTATAGGAGTCAGAAACCGCCCCTGCGATCGAGGCTACACCGGGCGAACCCGGCATAGCACGTCGCGCCTCACCACCCTACTGATCCTTCCCGAAGCTCCCGACCCCATAGTAGCACGGCTCATTGGAGCAGTTGGCCATGTAGACATGCACTCGATACGTACCGCTGCGCTTCGGACGCACCTCGACGATCGGCAGATCGTCGTCCTCGTAGTCGGAGTCGACTTCGACGCCTTTATCGTCGCTGATCATCAGGTCGATATCGCTGCAGTCGGCGTCACACACGGCGAGTAGCGCGTAACTGATACCGCGTTCGAGCCTAACGTTGAAGTCGTGTGACCCGGCCTGGCCCAAGCTGCCGGTATACGGTTCCCTTCTCTGCGTGTACCCTTCGTCGCTGAAGAGCGAACCGGCGGTGTTGATCTGAGCCTCGACCTGCACCTCCCACTCGTTGTTCGCCGGCGCGACGGAGGCGAACGTGCCGACCGCATAGTAGCAAGGCTCGGCGGTGCAGTCCGCCATATAGACGTGGATGGTGTAGCGACCGGTGCTCTGGGGTGTGACCTCGACGACGGGGACATCGTCATCCTGGTAATCGGAGTCGATGAGTTCGCCGTACTCGTCGTTTATCGATAGATCGACGTCGCTGCAATCCTCGTCGCACACGCCGAGGAAGGCGTAGGTGACGCCGCTCTCCAGCATGACGCTGAAGTCCTCGGAATCGGCGTTGTCGAGCGTGCCCGTGTGGCCGTCGCCCCGGATCTCATAACCGTCGACGCTGAAGAGTTGGCCCGCGGCGCGGATCTGCGCTAGGACTTGCTGCTCCCATTGCGTCTGGGCCGAAATCGCCGGTGGGGCAAGCAGAAACGCCCCTATGAGGAGGGGTATGACTCGCTGCATGGAGATTCTCCGTGGCTAGAAACGGCTGGGGAGGGACATCACTGAAGTGTCCGCGCGCAAGCGCCGCGGCGCAAGAAATATGTACAGAACGAGCGACCGAGGTCAAGGTAGGAGGCGGTTATGGCGTCGGGTTTAGCCGGTCAAACTCCCGCACCCGGAGGCGGCGCAAGGCTGGCCGCGCTCCGGGTCGGGGGAGTCTACCGCGTACATCGCTAGTTCTTCTGCCCTTCGCCCCCGATTTCATCGTCCGGCTGCAGGCTCGTGATCTCGACGATCCCGACCACCGTCGAATCGCTCTCGGTGGGATCGATCTCGGCGACCACAGACTGGCGCCAACGTCCGATCTCCTCCTGGAAGCTTAGAGACAAGGCGAACAGATCAACCGGCTCCCTCTCAGCCTCTCTCTCTTCAACCCGAGCCAAGCTGACTGCCGCCTTGTCATAAGAGTCATCTATGGCGAGCGCCGCCCTGAAGGTCTCGCGCGAAGCAGCGAAGTGCCCGGTGCGCTCCAGGGCAGTACCCAGGTTGTTCAAGAAGACCACAACCCCATCATCGAGCTCCGTCGCCCGCGCCAGCGGCAGTAGCGCGTCCTCGAACCGCTCCTGCTTGATGTAGATCAGACCGAGGTTGTTCATCGACCACGTATCTTGATCATCGATCACGATCGCCTGCCGATACGATTCGATCGAACTTTCCTCGTCCCCGAGCTGGTAGAGGGCGCGGCCCAGCATACGGTGCACCGAACCCGCCTCGGGGTCGAGCTCACGCGCACTCTCGATCCTGACCAGCGCATCTTCGGGGCGACCTTGATCGAGCAGCACACGAGCCATATTGATCAGGCTCTTCTCATGTGCGGGCTCGATCTCTAGCGCCCGCGTGAAGGCCTGCTCGGCCTCGTAGAAGTCGCCGGCCTTCCACGCCGAGAGACCCAGCATGTACTCACCCCAAACGTTCTTCGGATGCCGCTCTGTATAGAGAGCGAAGAGGTCCTGCGCCTCGTCGTAGCGCTTCTCTCGGAAGACGGACTCGGCTTCCTCGAAGGTCACTTCACGGGGCACGACCTCGACGGCCTCGAGCTCCTCGACCGCGTCGCTCATCGTCGTCGGCTGCGTGACCGCTTGCGGGGTTGGGAGGGTTGGGGGGGTCGCGGCGTACGTCGACTCCGTCCGCTGCGACGTGACACCGGTCGTGCCCTCTTTCTTGTCGTCGCAAGCCAGGGCCGATAAGAGCACCAGCGCCAGAAGCGTCGTCGAGATGTAGACGCTCGGGCGGCCGCTCGGCCCACCTGTCGAGAATACGTGTTTCATGTTCTGCCTCCTCCTTGGGGCGCCCGCAGGCGCAGTTCAGGACTCCGTCGTCGCCCCTCACTAAGGCACGAGGAAGGCCAGCCCGGGCGGCCTAAGCGCCCGGCTGCGCAACACCATTCATACTAATGTGTTAGGAGACCGATCAGGCTGTGGGTGGGGGGCAGAGATGGCCGAAATGTGTCCGTCCGGACACGTCGAGGACCCCGGCCATGTGTCCAGGAGAACACGGCCGGCGCGCGGGCCCAGGATTCAGTCGCGCTTGATCCCGTGGCGGCGCATGATCTTCAACAGGCTCGAGTGATCGGCGAGCGCGAGCTCTTCAGCCGATCGTGTGATATGCCAGTCGTTCCGGTGTAGCGCGGCGAGGATGATCTGACGCTCGGCTTCCGCCTTGAGCTGCTGAAACGTTCTGCCCCCCCTGCCCCCCCTGCCCCCCCCCTTCGCTTCGGTCGGTAGAGGGGCGCCGTCGACGATCTCGGGTGGGACATCGGCCGAGGTCAGGGTCTCGCCTTCACTGGCGATGATCATCCGCTCTACGACGTTCCGTAGCTCGCGCACGTTGTTTTTCTTCCAATCGTAGGCCATCAACCGATCGAGGGCATCGCCATCGAGCTTCTTCGGGCGCACTCCGAAGCGAGCGCAAGTGTGCAGGATGAGGTGGTCGACGAGCTCCGGCAGATCGGATAGGCGTTCCCGCAGCGGCGGAACGCGAAGCACGTGCACGCCCAGTCTGTAGTAGAGGTCCTGGCGGAAGCGACCTTCACTAACCTCCGACTCGAGGTCCCTGTGGGTCGCGGCCACGACCCTCGCCGGAGCCTCTACCGTCCGGTTGGCACCCAGCCGGGTCACTTTCCGTTCCTCCAGAACCCGGAGCAGCTTCGCCTGTGCGGCCGGCGGCAGGTCTCCGACCTCATCCAGAAAGAGCGTGCCCCGGCCGGCCGCCTCGAAGGCACCCTTACGCGTGCGGCTGGCCCCGGTGAAGGCGCCGCGCTCGTGACCGAAGAGCTCGCTCTCCACGAGGTTCTCGGGCAGGGCCGCGCTGTTGATGGCGACGAAGGGCTCGGATGTACCCGGGCCCAAACGATGGAGCTCCCTCGCGACCAATTCCTTGCCCGAACCGCTCTCACCCACGATGAGGGCCGGACTCGGAATCGGCGCCACTCGTGCGATCGTCGAGCGCAGCTCGAGCATCGCGGGGCCGGATCCGATGAGCGGCGTTTCATCGCCGAGCTGTTTCTGGAGCGATCTCACCTCGGCCTGCAGGCGGCGTTGTTCCGACGCGTTCTCCACCTCACGCACCACGCGCTCCATGGGCTCGGCCTTGTCGATGAAGCTGTAGGCGCCGAGACGTATCGCCTGCGCGCAGCGGTCGTAGTTACCCGTTCCCGTGTAGACTATTATGGGCACGTCGATTTTCCGTTGCTTCGCCTCGCGCAGCACGTCGAAGCCGTCCACGCCGGGCATCTCGAGATCCAGGATCACGCAGTCCACGGCTTCCTCAGAGAGGATTTCGAGCGCCTTCTTTCCGCCGCCAGCGACCAGGGTCTCGTACCCACCAACGCGCTGCAAGTCGTAGGCGTACTGCTCCGCCAGCGCCGCCACATCATCGACCACTAGCACGAGCGTCATAACTGGCCGTTCACGGCTTGCAGCTCCACGACCACGCGCGTCCCGACGCCTTCCTCGCTCTCGAGCTGAACGCTTCCGTTCAGGTCGCCCACGAGTCGCTTGACGATCGACAGTCCCAAACCGCTCCCGCCTTTCTTCGTCGTGAAGAAATCGTCAAACGCCCGCTTCTGCTGCTCCTCATCCATCCCGCACCCGGTGTCGTTGATAGTGATCCGCACGCCGGGCTCGTAGGGCGCGCCGCTGATAAGCTCGGTCGACACGCTGACCTCACCACCCGGTGCCGGCAGGCTGTCGATGGCGTTCCCCACGAGATTCTCCAGTATGCGGCGCAGGGCCATCGAATCCCCCACGACCGCGGGAAGCGGCTCGCCAAGCGATGCGCGGACCGTCGCCCCGCCTCTGGCGATGGCGTTGCCGATCACTTCCTCGACAACCGGGTTCACCTGAAACGGCCTGCGCTCGGAGTCAGCGGACAGTCGGGCGTAGTTGCTGGCGAGCGCCTCGAGATAGGAGATGCTCGATTCGAGCGTGCCGCGGCGCTCATCGAACACGGGCGCCAGCATATCGGGCGCATCGCGCTCGATCTGGGAGAGATGCCGGAACACGTTTCGAATCGGGGTCAGCCCGTTCCTGATGTCATGGTTCACCTGACGGGCGATATCTCCGATCGTGGCGCGGCGCTCGGCCTCCCTCAAGCTGCTGGCGCTGGCCCGCAGCCGGCCCGTCATCGCCGCCAGCAGCCGGGAGAGGGCGCCCACCTCATCGCCGCGCGCGGTGTCGAACTCCACATCCAGGCGATCCAGGTCGACCAGCGCCGTCTTGCGTGCCAGGTCGGTGATCGGACGGCTGATCCTGGAAGCCAGCCACGCGGCGAGGAGCATCGCCAGGACGATCGTGACGCTGACCGCGGCGATGAACCAGACATCTACGCTGCGCTGTAGCTCTCGGAGAGGCGACAGGGGGTGCGCGACGCTCAGCCAGGCATAGCTCACGCGCCCGCCGCCGCGCGGATCGGGCTCGAGAAACGCTATCGGAAGCCGCCTGACGACCTGACCGTCACCGGTCGGCGGCCGAGCCGCCGCGCCGGTCGGCCCGTCGATCCCGGCGACCCCGGCGGAATCGAACGCGCTCGTCACCGGGCCCGGATCCGCCCGGATCACGCCACCCGCGTAGTGGAGCGACACCGAGAAACCTTCGTCCGGGGCGAGGCGGCCGAGAAAGTCGGGCTCCACGGACGTTCCACCGATGAGCGTGAACCGCGTCCCCGCCACGTGGAACGAGTCGGCGCGGACGAGAGCCAGGAACTTCCCCTCGGGTCTGCGCGCCTCCATCAGAGCCGTCCCGCCCGGGGTCGCGGCGAGTAGAGCGACCAAACCGGGTTCCTTCCGATCGAACTCGTTCCTGAAGTGACCGGAGCTAACGATGCGGTCGGTCTCATCCTGTATCTGCAACATGTCGAGCCCCGTGAGGCCCATGGCCACGCCCGCGTAGTCGAGGAGATAGCGGCGCTCGGAGGCGTCGCCCCGCACGCCCGAGCGCAAGCGGTTGTCGCCATCGATCTCGCTATGGAGAGCGGCCAGTCGCAGCTCGATGCTCTCAGCTTCGCGCTCGAGCTCCACGGCGATCATGCCGACGAGCGCATCGACCCGCAGCTCGTACTGGGCCGTCAGGCGCGCATCCATCTCCCGCCGCACTCCGATGGCGAGCAGGATGAGCGGCGCCGCCGTCCCCGCAGCGAACGCGATCAGCAGCCGTGTACGAAAGGTCATCGCACCCTTCCCATCAACGACTCACTTGGAACAAGAGCGGCGTAGCGTCCCAATCGAACCTGACCTCCGGCAGCTGACCGCGCACGATCAAGTACGAGCGGGTGTCGACCAGCGGGGTCAGGGTCACCGCTCGACTTTCGCCGCTGCGCGCCGCTGAGCCGCCGCCGGCTATCAGCTCGGCGAGCGCCTGGCACGCATCGAGGACCATCCTCGGAATCGGGACGACGTAAGCGAGCTCGGACGCGGTCCGGAAGGCCGCTACGAGCTCCGTCGGCGCCAGCCCCACGGCGACGAGATCCACGCGTGACTCCTCCAGAGCCACTGAGAGCCCCGAGCGGGCGCTCGCCGTTCCCTTCTTATACGCGCCGCTGACGACGAGGGCTACGAGGCGCTCCGCGAGCCCTTTCGCTGCGAAATCCCCGAACGGGTAGACGACGCGCGGGCGCACCTCAGCCCGCGAGGCCCCGGCGCGGGTGTCGTCACGTCCGAGGTCATCCGCGGCGCAAGCGCTCGGCCCCGCCCACCAATAGGGCGGCTCGGAGCCACGGGCGTCCTCGCGCACCACATCGCGAGCCAGAGCCGCGCGCAGCTCGTCGGAGACGGCTTCGTCATCGATCCGCAGCCGCAAGTCTGACGCGGCGACCGCATCCACTCTCGAGAACGAGAGCAGAACATAAGTGAGATCCCACGGAAGCGGGAACGTCCTCAACCGCGGTTGCGTTCGCGCGTAGTCGACGGCTTTGGGATCCGACTCGACCAGCAGATCCACGCCCGCGCCTACATCGAACAAGTCACGGGGGTCCACGCCAGGTCTCGAGCTGAACTCGATCGCCGCCCGACCCCAGCGCGCTCCGTGCTTCTTCAGCAGCCACGTGGAGGCGCTCGCGTCCACGTCTTCGACGACCCCGCTGATGCGGTAGGGCCCTGTGCCCAGGGGCCGGCTCCTCCCCGTCTCCCGCTTCACGACCGCGAGATCCGGGTCTGTGAGCGAGCGAGGCAGCGTGCTGTGTGCTCGATCGAAGACGATCGTGACCACGCGCTCGGCGGTCGCGGCGATCGACTCGGGCGGCGCTCCCAGCGCGGTGAGCTTCTCGACCGCCTCCGCGCTTCCCTCAGTCCAGCTGGCCAGGACGTCGGCGGCGCTGACGCGCGCTCCATCCGAGAAGCGCGCGTCGTCGCGCAGCTGCACGCTCCAGCGGCGGCCATCAACGGTCGCCTGCCACGACTCGGCCAGGCCCGGTCGAACGTTGCCGTCGCAATCGACGTCTATCAACGTCTCATATAGAGGCCGGAACAGCATCCGCTCGCCGGCGTTGCGCGCGTGGGGCGCCCGGGCAAAGCTGACTTCGTCGCTCAAGGCGACGGTGATGAGCGAGTCCACGGGCGCGGCGTCGGCGAGCAGAACGCACGTCCGCCGCACCCCCCCCGCCCCCCCCGCGCCCTGCGGGCCGGGCGAATCGCCCGAGCTCTTCGCGCAGGAGCTCAGCAGGGGCAAGAGCAGCCAGAAGCCGGCACAGGCCGGTCTAGCTAGCCGAGCGCTTCGCATCGTCCAAAAGCTACCTTCCCTCCCCTTTTATCTTTGTATCTCCGCCCGGCGTCGATGTTCCAGCGTAGCGGGCCGTTCTTGGACCGTTGCGATCTGAACCCAACTGCTCTAATACACACCAAACTCCAGCACGGGCGCCGCCATGACCATAGCTCATCGAACCCACGATCCACCCCCCTCCGCGGAGCTGGCGGCGACTCTCGCCTGGGAGCTGTACGGCGTTGCCGCAGAGGCCCTTCACCTCGCTGGTGAACGGGACTGCAACTTTCTCGTTGAAGCGGCGTCCGGCGAGCGATTCGTGCTCAAGATCGCCGAACCTGGCGAAGCGCGAGAGGCACTCGTCGCCCAGAACCGGGCCATGGAGCGCGTGTCGCAGCGCGACCCTTCGCTTCGCTGCCCTCGCGCGGTCGCCACCCTGAAGGGCGAGCAGGTCGCGGAGCTCAGGCTCGATCAGGAAGCAGGATCCGAACGTCTCGTACGAATGCTCACGTACGTGCCCGGGACTCCGTTGGCGCGAGCACAGCCTCACACGGCCGAACTGCTTCGCAGTCTCGGCGGTTTTCTGGGCAGGCTCGACGCGGCTCTCGATGGATTCACTCATGCCGGAGCGCGGCGGACGCTGGAATGGGATCTGACCCACGCCGCGGTCACGGTGCGCGGCCTGCTGGATCGGATCGCGGAGAGGGATGGGCGTGCCTTGCTGGAGCGCTTTCTGCTGCAGTTCGATGCCGAGGTTGCTTCGGGGATGCGCGAGCTTCGGACCAGTGTCATCCACAACGACGCGAACGACCACAACGTCCTCGTCGGGACCGAATCCGGCGGAGAGAGCGAGGTCGTCGGGATCATCGACTTCGGCGATATGGTCGAAGCCTGCACGGTCTTCGAGCTCGCCGTCGGCGCCGCCTACGCCTGTCTCGGGAAGGATGATCCGGTGGCCGCGACCGCCCACGTGGTCGAGGGCTACAACCAGATCGTGCCGCTGACCGAGCTGGAGGTCGACCTGCTCTTCAGCTTGATTGTCATGCGGCTGTGCATGAGCGTCTCGATCTCTGCCGATCAGCAGAAGCGCGATCCGGGCAACGAGTACTTGACCATCTCGGAGAAACCCGCTTGGGCCGCCTTGAGGCAGCTGGCGAAGGTCGGCCCGGCGATGGCCCGCAAGAGTTACCGAGGTGCCTGCCATATGTCGGTGAAGCGAGCAGCGGGGCTGTCCAGGATGAGTCGAGAGGAGGTCCTCGGCGCTCGGCAGCTCCACATCAGCCGAGCGCTGAGCACGTCGTATGAAGAGCCGCTCTACATCGTGCGCGGCTCGAGGCAGTACCTCTACGACGAGCAGGGACGCGCCTATCTGGATGCGGTGAACAACGTTTGCCACGTGGGCCACTGCCACCCTCACGTCGTCCGCGCCGCCCAGGAACAGCTGGCTAAACTGAACACCAACACGCGCTACCTCCACGATAATCTCGTACGCTACACCGCGCGGCTGTGCTCGACCTTCCCCGAACCGCTCAGCGTCTGCTTTCTGGTGTGCAGCGGCAGCGAAGCGAACGAGCTGGCCCTGCGGCTCGCCCGCGCCCACACGGGTCGCCTTGATGTGGTCGTCGTCGACGGGGCCTACCACGGAAACACGAGCGCGCTGATCGACATCAGCCCCTACAAACACGGCGGAATCGGCGGGAGCGGCGCCCCGCCCCACGTGCATAGCGTCTCCACGCCTGACGTTTACCGGGGGCCGCACCGCGGCGCTGAAGCCAGTGACGCGTACGCCGCCGACGTCGAGCGAGCCATCGCCGCCGCGCGGGACGCCGGTCGCCAGGTCGGAGCGTTCATCGTCGAGCCCCTGCTCGGATGCGCGGGTCAGATCGAGCCGCCCCCCGGGTACCTGGAAGGCGCCTTCGAAAACGCGCGCGCGGCCGGCGCCGTCTGCATCGCCGATGAGGTCCAGGTGGGATTCGGCCGAGTGGGGACGCATTTCTGGGGATTCGAGACGCAGGGCGTCGTGCCTGACATCGTGACGCTGGGGAAGCCGATCGGGAACGGCCATCCGATGGGTGCCGTCATCACGAAGCCCGAGATCGCCAGGTCGTTCGAGAATGGGATGGAGTACTTCAACACGTTCGGCGGAAACCCGGTATCCTGCGCCGTTGGGCTAGCGGTGCTCGACGTGATCGAGCAACAGGAGCTTCAGAAAAACGCGCTCGAGGTGGGAGAGTATCTGAAGGCGGCGCTGAGCAGCTTGATGGAAACGCACCGCGTGATCGGCGATGTCAGAGGTCGGGGTCTCTTCCTCGGCGTCGAGCTCGTCAGCGACCGCTCTACCCGCGAGCCGGCCGGAGATCTCGCCGCTGACGTCGTCGAGCGAATGAAAAAGGCGGGCGTACTGACCAGTCGGGACGGTCCATTCCGGAACGTTTTGAAGATCAAGCCGCCGCTAGTTTTCTCGCGAGCTGACGCCGACTACTTCGTGAGTAGCCTCGATCGGGTTCTCGCTTCGACGGGGAGCGCGACTGCGGGCGCGGACGCGAACCAGCCTGAAGGGTTGCCCGACTAGCTCGCCACATGTAGGGTGGAGGTTCCTGTCCAACGCGAACAGCCTGGAGTGAAATTATGTAACCCAGGGCTTGGCGCTGGTGGAGGGCTCGGTTTCTAGCATTTGCCACAGGGGGTAGGCCATGAGCGCAGTCGAGGAACACAAAGCCGGAACGTTCTGCTGGATCGAGCTTGGCACCACGGATACCGGGGCTGCGAGGAACTACTATAAGGACTTGTTCGGTTGGAGCGACGCCGCCGAGCAGGACTACGTGATGCTCAAGCTGAGCGGAAAGGAAGTCGGCGGCCTCTACGAGCTCACCGACGAGATGAGGGCGCACGGTGTGCCGCCTCACTGGCTATCCTACGTAAGCGTTGTGAGCGCCGACGAGACCGCGAAGAAAGCCGAATCGCTCGGCGCGACGATCCTGAAGGAGCCGTTCGATGTGTTCGCCGTCGGCCGTATGGCGGTCATCCAGGATCCCACCGGCGCGGTCTTCGCAGTCTGGCAGCCCCGGACGCACATCGGCGCGCGCGTGATCAACGAGCCCGGCTCGCTCTGCTGGAACGAGCTGGCCACCAACGACGTGGATGCGGCGGGCGCCTTCTACACGAAGTTATTCGACTGGGGCAGCGAACAGCGTGAGATGGGCCCGATTACCTACACGATGTTCATGGCCGGCGACAGACCCGCTGGCGGCATGTTGAAGATGACCGAGGAATGGGGCGATATACCGCCTCACTGGATGCCCTACTTGGCCACCGACGACTGCGACTACTGCGCCGAGAAGGCGAAGTCCCTCGGCGCCGAAGTCAAAGTGCCGCCCACCGATATACCGTCTGTCGGACGCTTCGCCGTATTACAGGATCCGCAAGGCGCCGTAATCTCGGTGATCAAACTCCAAGAACAGCCGCAGTAAGCTCGCCAGCGCGCTCGGCCGTCGGAGCCTCCCCGGCGGCCGAGCGGGAGCCGCGCCTCCCGACGCCTCCTTGACGTGGCATCCTCCGCATGGCCACGTTCACCCATCCCAGCACTACATCGATTCGCTCGGGATGGGCCAAACCTCCCCCTCCCCCGCGGGTTGATCAGGCAAGAGAGGCGACTGTATGGCGAACCGCGCCGCGCTTCTATTTCTGCTCGTCACAGCAGGTGGCGTCGAGGCGGCACAGCTGACCCCGGCGAACGCGCTGGACCGGAGACAGATCAGCGAGCTCGCACTCTCCCCCGCCGCCGACCGCCTCGCCTTCACGGTTTCAGAGCTGCGAGACGGCCGGTTCACCGATGACATCTGGACGCTCGACCTAGAGTCCGGGGCTACCCGCCGCCTCACCGACTCGCCAGCCTCCGATAGACTGCCGCGCTGGTCGCCCGACGGCGAGGGGCTGGCGTTCCTTTCGGACCGTGACGGATCGGCTCAGATCTTCATCATCCGCAAGCCGGACGGCGAAGCGGCGCCACTGACACGACAAACGAGCCCCGTGCACTCCTTCGAGTGGTCACCCGACGGCGAGCTGCTAGCCTACCTGGCGGTCGAGCCACCATCCGAGGCCGAGCGACAACGGCCACAAGCGGCGGGCGATCCCAGGGTCGTGGACCAGGACGCGAGACATCCTCAGGTATGGCTCCTGGACGTTTCTACCGGCGAATCGCGTCAGCTGACGCGCGCGCCGTGGCGCGTCTCCGAGCTCACGTGGGCCCGCGAAGGCGACCGCCTGTTCGTCGTGGCTAGCGAGCGCCCCCAACCCTTCATCTATACGGATGGCATCTACTCGGTGGCCGTGCGGGATGGGGCCACCAAGCTCATCGTCAAACCGAGCGGGCCGTTCGGATTACTGAAGGTCTCACCCGATGGAAGAAGCATCGGTTACGTAGGTCCGCGGGCCGATGACCCCGTCGCCCACGACCTCCTGGTGCAATCCGTAGCGGGCGGACGCTCGACGAACGCCACCATGGCGTCGATCGATCGGACAATCAACGACTTTCAATGGCGAGAAGACGGCACGTTGCTGGTGCTGGCACAGACCGGGTTCAGCGACACGTTCTACGAAACCGACGCCCGTACGGGCGCGCGCGTCACGGATGGCATGATGCCGGTCACCGCAAGCAGCTTCGTCATCGGCGGGGACGTGCTGGCCTACGCCGACGAGTCGGCGACGCGGGCAGCCGAGATCTGGATCTCCCGGGGCCGGGGCGGGGACGGTGCGAGCGGTGCTCCCCCTCTCCCGGCCACCGAGTTGAACCGCCGCTGGTCAGAGATCGCGCTCGTACAGCCGGAGCTCGTCCGCTACAGAAGCGACAACGGCCTGGAAATCGAAGCGGCGCTGTTGAATCCGGTCGACCTGGCAGGCGGAGGTCGCCCCCGCACCCGACCCCCGGTCGTGGTGATGTTACACGGCGGTCCGACCTGGCGGTGGAGCGACAG
>CANPVX010000046.1 GCA_947581815.1 Candidatus Indicimonas acetifermentans
AGGGCCGTGCGCTCGGGGTGAGCGATCTTCGCCGCGATCGCGCCGGGCAGGCCGATCCCCATGGACGCGAAGCCGTTCGAGATGATGCAGGTGTTCGGGCGCTCCGCCTGGTAGAGCCGCGCCGTCCACATCTTATGCGCGCCCACGTCGCTGATGACGATATCCTCGGGCTCGAGCACCTGGCGCACGTCCCACAAGATGCGCTGCGGCACGATGGGGAAGGCCGGATCCTCGGCGTGCTCGGCGTGCTCCTGGATCACGAACTCACGCAGGCTCGCCAGATTGGCCTTATCCTGCGGGCGAGCGATTTCGGCGATCCTGTCGAGCGATTCACCGATGTCGCCGATGACTCCGGCGGCAAGGATGTAGTACTCGTCAACCTCGGCGGGCGTTTGATCGATGTGGATGATCTGCGCGTGCTTCTCGGGGTGCCACAGATACGGGTGGTACTCCACCATATCGTAGCCCACGCAGATGATCACATCGGCGCGATCGAACCCGCAGTCCACATAGTCGTGTGCTTGCAGGCCCACGGTCCCCAGGCTCAAGGGATGCGAATGCGGTATCGCCCCTTTGGCCATGAAGGTCGTCGCCACGGGGATATTGAGTTTCTCGGCGAACGCCAAGAGCTCGTCGGTCGCGCGGGAACGGATGACGCCGTTTCCCGCCATGATGATGGGGTACTTCGCCCTCGAGATGATCTCGGCCGCTTGTTTGATCTTCGCCTCGGGAGGCTCCGGCGTCATCGCCGCCTGCACCTTCAGCGGTTCTTTTCCCTCGATCTCGGCCTGCGCGATGTTCTCGGGAAAATCGATGAAGCTGGCCCCGGGCTTCTCCGCCTGCGACTGCTTGAACGCTTTGCGAACGATCTCCGGAATGATCTCCGGCGCGAGGATCTGGGTGCTGTACTTCGAGATCGGCGCGAACAGGCCGACCAGGTCCAGGTGCTGGTGGCTTTCTTTGTGCATGCGCGTCGTGGCGGCCTGGCCCGCGATGGCCACGACCGGCGCGCTGTCCATGTTCGCATCGGCGATGCCCGTGACCAGGTTGGTGGCGCCCGGTCCCAGCGTGGCGAGGCACACGCCGGCGTCCCCCGTCAACCGGCCGTACACATCGGCCATGAACGCCGCGCCCTGCTCGTGACGCGTCGTGATGAAGTGGATCTTGCTGTCCAGCAAGGCGTCCATCACGTCGATGTTCTCCTCTCCGGGTATCCCGAAGATCCGCTCGACGCCCTCATTCTCCAGGCAGCGGACGAATAGCTCTGCCGCTTTCATGGTCGACCCTTCGCTTGCGAAGGCACGCCGCGCCGAGGCAGGCAACCGTCGCTACTCGCCACCTCCGCCAGCAGCTGCTTCTTGTGCGTGCCAATCGGCTTCAACGGATTGGCGAAAGAAACGAGACCCATTACGGTCTCCCGTTCGTGAGGTAGGCACACAGCTCGTGAGACGATGAAGGCGCAAGCTACCCCGCGACGCACGGAACGGCAACGAGCCCGTCCGCGCGAGCGCGCCACCGACTACCGAATACCGACCACCGACTACCGAACTAGGGGGTTGACGGATCCGACATAGATGCTATTTTCGCAGCATGCTAAGTTTACAGCAGGCCGCCGCCTCTATCGGCCGGCCCCTCGAACCTTCAGGAACGGAGCCCATGGCCAAGCCTAGCGCCCAAGATCTCAGCCGTCGTGAGCGCCAGATCATGGACATCGTCTACCGGCGCGACCGGGTGACGGTGGCCCATGTGCGGGAAGAGCTCCCCGATCCGCCCAGCTACTCGGCGGTCAGGGCCATGCTGCGCGTGCTCGAGGAGAAAGGGCACTTGAAACACGAGCAGGACGGACCACGTTACGTCTATATAGCCACGGTGCCCCGGGAGCGCGCGCGAGACTCGGCTCTCCAGCGCTTATTGACGACGTTCTTCGACGACTCTGCGGAACAGGCGGTAGCCGCGCTGCTGGACATGTCGGCGGCGGACCTTTCGGAAGAAGATCTCGATCGCCTCTCGGATCTCATCGAGCGGGCGAGAGAGGAAGGACGGTAGCCGGTATGACGATCGACGGAAACGTAGTTCTCGCCTTCTTGTTGAACATAACGCTGAAAATCACCGTGATCTTGGGCCTGGCCGGGATGCTGGCGTTTGCGCTGCGGCGCTCGGCGGCGTCGCTTCGGCATCTGGTGTGGACCCTCGCGCTGGGAGCCGCCCTCGCTACACCGGCCCTGACGCTGGCCCTGCCGGGTCTGAGCGTCCCCGGCCTCGACCGGCTGCTGCCGCGTCTCGAATCTTCGACGGACGTCGAGATCGAGCGCGAACCCAAGCCGGTGCAGCGGGAAGAGCCACCCGGAAACCAGGTAGCGGAGCACTTCGCCAGCGCGGATCGAGGAGAGGCGGCGACGGTGCCGGTGACCGCTCAGGCCACCAATCAGACCGTCAGCGCCGCAAATGCTGCGGCCCCAACGAGCGAGCCGGCGCGCCCTCAGGATGGATATGGTGTGCGCGGCGTAGGAGATGATCATAGAAAAACGAGCCTGAGCGTCGCGGACCAGCCTGCTTACTCCGCGCCCGTGAGTACCCACCGGCTTCCGTGGACGCTTGGGCTCGCACTCATCTGGCTGTCGGGCGCCGCTTTGGTGCTCGCTTCGGTCTTGACTGGGATCGCCCGAACCCGGCGTATCGCGCGCTCGTCGCGCATCCTCAGAGAGGGACGCCTGGCTCGGGCGGTCGCTGACGCTTCGAGTACGTTGGGGCTCGCCCGGAAGGTGACGCTGCTCTTGAACACGGCAGCGGTGGTCCCGATGACCTGGGGGGCGCTGAGGCCGAAGGTGCTGCTCCCACAGGAGGCCGAGGCGTGGCCCGAGGATCGCCTACGAGCGGTGCTCTTGCACGAGCTCGCCCATGTGCGGCGTCACGATTACCTGACGCAGCTCGTAGCGCGGCTCGCCTGCGCACTTTACTGGTTCAACCCCGTCGTCTGGATCGCCGCCTCGCAGCTGCGCCGCGAGCGCGAGCTCGCCTGCGACGACCAGGTTCTGCGCGCGGGTCCAAGAGCGTCCGAGTACGCCGGCTACCTGCTGGACGTCGCCCGCGGCTTGAAATCGCGTTCGCTGAGGCCGACGGCGAGCGTGGCGATGGCTCGCTCTTCCAAACTGGGCGACCGACTGCGCGCCGTTCTCGACAGCTCTCGCGAGCGCAGGGCGTTGAAGCGCTGGCAGGTGCTGCCGGCCTGGCTGGGGGCGACATTGCTCGTGCTCCCGATCGCGGCGGCGACGTCAGGCAGCGGGGCAAGCCGCGTTGATGATCCTGCCGCTCAGGCAGGGAGCTCGTTCGCATTCACATTCGTGGACTCAAACGGAGCCGGTCTCGAAGTGGGAACCGCTGCGGTCGGCCTCGAGCTGGCTAGCGGGCCGGCAGTTTCAGCCGCCGCCCTCGCCGACCGCGTTGACGGGTTCCAGTACGACTTTGTCGTGTACGAGCCTTACACCGGAGACGCCACGCTGCGGCTGATCGAAGTCCCCCTGCGCTCGGTGGCCTTCGGCAGGGCGGGCATCTGCGACTGGGCGGCCCGGGGCTCTAGCCACAACTCCACGTCGATCGAGATCGACGATGACCATCGGGTCGAGGCACGGGTCCGTCGAGACGATTGCCAGCTCGACATCGACATATCGGGCGACGTGGAGTTCAACGACAGCGAGACCGATGTCGTACGCGTCTCGAGTCGCGGCCGCTTCGAGATCGAGGAGAAAGAGGGCCGGGAGAGCCGCCGGATTCGGATCGATGCCGGCCGCAACGGTGAGTTGGAGCGCAAGTGGTACGTCAACGGCAAGGAACAGCCGTACGACGACGAGGCTCGCCGCTGGCTCGCCGAGATGCTCCCGACGATGTTCAGGGTCACGGGCATTCAGGCGAAAGAGCGCGCCCTTCGCATCGTGTCGACTCAGGGGGTCGATGGCCTGTTGCAGGAGATCTCCTTCATCACGAGCGACCACACGGCCAGCAAGTACTATGGCGTCCTATTGACCCAGCCGGACCTGGACGCGGCCACTTACAAGCGAGTCGTTCGCCAGGCGGGAGAGGAGATATCGTCGGACCATTCTCTGGCGATGCTGCTCCTCACGATCGCCGAGTCCGACGCGCTGGACGAATCGGCGGTGCAACTCGCCTACGTGGAGAGCGCCGGCAGCATCAGCTCCGATCACGAGCAGGGGCGAGTGCTGAAGGCCATCCTCAGCCGGCCGAACCTGAGCCAACAGGCGGCCGACGAAATGCTCCAGAGGGCGACCGAGATCTCCTCCGATCACGAGCTGGCCAAGCTGCTGATCACGTTCGTGCAGACGCACCCGCTGGATCAGGCGCTGACGCCCGCGTTCTTCGCCGCGGTTCGAACCATCAGCTCCGATCACGAGCAAGCGCGGGTACTGAAGGCGGTTCTGGCAGAGGGCGCTCCGAATCAGCAGGTGCTGGATCTGGTCCTCGGCACGGCGACCTCGATCAGTTCGGACCACGTGCTGGGGGGACTGCTGAAAGAAGTAGCGGCTAGCTATCCCATAGATCAGGCGATACCCGCTTCGTACATGACGGCCGCCAAGAGCATCGACTCCGATCACGAGCTGGCCGCGGTGCTGTCGGCGCTCATTCAGCGGGGAAGTTTGAGCACGAGCGCCCAGGTCTCTCTGCTCGATGCTGCTCAAACCATCAGCTCGGACCACGAAACCGGGCGGCTTCTGATCCAATTCGCGGAAGCGTACGGGATCAGCGATGCCACGCGCGCGCCTTTCTTCCAAGCCGTGGGAACGATCAGCTCCGATCACACGCACGGCCGGGTGCTCACCTCCGTCATCGAGTTGCCCGACCTGACGGAAGCCGACCTCGCCGCGGTGCTCGGTTCGGCGATGACGATAAGCTCGGATCACTCCGTGACCATGCTGCTCGTTTCGGTCGCGGACTCGTACGCCCTGGAGGGCGATGTGCGGGAGGCTTACCTGAGGGTCGCCGAGAGCGTTTCTTCGGACATCGAGCGCAATCGCGCGCTGGCCGCGATCGTTCGCCGATAACTCGCTCGGTCAGGCGTGCCGCTCTTCGGTGGCGTGGCGCATCTCGGCCAGATCGTCGATCGCAGAAGCCGGTAGCTCCGCGCCGCTCCATGGGCAGCGCAGGAACTCTCCCATATCTAGGCAGGGCACGGCCCAAAGCTCCGGGTCGCTGATCTCCACCGAGACCTGAAGCGAGCCCAGATCCGCGGCCTTGTCTATCTCTGCCAGGATGTAGTGCTCGACGACCACGGCGGCGTCTCGAGCCGCTAACGACGCGCCGGGGGATTGCGGCCCGTGCCCCGCGCGCGTCTCCCATTCCGGTTGCGCCCGAGTATAAATCAGGCCCCACTCCCCGACATACGTAGGCCGGTGAATCGCGTAGGCCGCTATATATGCGCGCTTGAAGCCAGCGGCGCGATCCCGCGCTGCCAGCACGCCTTCGTCGAGCCGGCGCTTCGGCTGGGCCGCCGCCGATGCCCGGAAGCTCCAGTAGGGCAGATAGAGCAGCGCGTGTGAAGGGTTAGCCGGTGGAGCGATGTAGAGCGCGGGGCGCTCGACGAGCTCACCTTGCTCGATCTCCCAGCCGCGGCCGCACTGCGCGCAACGGAACGCCACGTCGCTGGACGCAGCCGGGAGCGTAGCCGAGCAAGCCCGGCAACGGAGCGAGAGGACACGAGGCTGCGCGGAGTCGCGCTCGGCGGGTCCGTTCATCAATCCAGATCGGGCCAGCTGCGCAGAGCCCAGTCGGGCCGGTTCGCCCTCCACAACGCCGCGGCGCTGGCGATGGCGCCGACGAGCAGGGCCGTCGGCGGATCGAAGAAGACGGGCCCACCCAGGAACGCCGCTTTGACTCCATAGCCGAGCGCGAACGTTCCCGGAACCGCCAGCAGCGCCCAGATCATCGCCGTGTGCGGATAGGCTTCGGGAAGCCGCCAGGCGACGACCTTGGCGCAGATCGCGTCGAGCACGATCTCGAAGCTGCCGCTCTCGGTCTCGACCGGGATGGACCAGAACGGGAAGAAGAGCGTGCGGCGCGACAGCGCGACGATCTTTGCCGAGCCTCCGCTGAAGCGGCGCGCGGCCGCGGCTGACGGCGTCTCTTCTTCGGCATAGACGGTGGCGCGGCGCTGCGCTTCCACCAAATCGAAAGGCATGAGCGGCGCCAGCCGTCGTACCTCTCTCGCGTTGAACTCGCTCAGGTCCCAGGGCGTAGGTGAGGCGGGCGAAAGGTGCTGCACATCGGCCACCATCACTTTGGTGTCCTCCTTCTCGGTGTAGACCCAGCTCTCCACAGAATCCACGCTGCCCATCCCTGAAGAGTAATCTCTGCTCTTCCGACGCTTCCGTTCGGGGACCTTGCGCTCGAACACGCCGAGGCGAAGCGCGGAGACCTCGTGGTAAGGGACCAGGATGAGCTCGGGGCGGCCGAAGTTTCCGATGCCGCCGCGCTTGTTCAGCCAGCCGCGAGCTTCGCCGAGCGCAGCGGCCGCGCTGAGCCTTCCGATCACCTCGTACTTGGAGGCGGAGATCTCGGTCAAGCAAAGACGTGCCCCGCAGCGCTCGCAGTCGGTGATGCGCGTCCCCCGCCGGACTACTCCGGGCGCGCCGCACTGCGGGCACTTCAACGGGCGGAGCTTCAGCTCGTTCATATCGCCGCGCGAGCCGTCGCGGTGCGTCTTGTGAGCGAGCGGATGGTATAGGCGCCCACGGCAAGAACGACCAGCGGCGACCAGGCGAGTGGGAGGATGGCGGCCGCAAGGGCCATGAGCAGCGTCGCCGTCCAAGCCTGAGTGCGCGCATGGTAAGTCGGGCGTACCGGCCACTCCGTATCCAGCAGCAGCCCGCTGACCGCGTCGAGGCGGAAGTCGTAGCGAGAGCCTTCGATCGTCGTGTGTCCGGAAAAGATGGGATGATGAACGAGCCGTATCGTCTTCAGGCTCACCGGTCGACCCGTCGCTCGCGCCGCGACTTCCGCCACGGATTCCGGCGCCAGCTCCGGCTCGCTCCAGGCGGCCGAGCGATCGCGCTGGCTCGGCTGCACGAACGCTCGTTCACCGCCGGGCAACTCGACCGGTCCGAAGCGCCCCTCCGGCCCGGGCCGGGCGCCGATCCGGAGCCGGCTGCCGTTGGCGAGCTCCAGCTCCCAAACCGGCTCGTAGGTGAGCTCGAGGCCGTCTATGCGGATTCCGGTCCAGCCGGCGTCGTGCGCGGCGGCCTGCACCAGCCGCTGGACCCGCGGGCGGCCCACGGTCGGTTTGATGACCTGGTAGAGAAGGGCGCCGTTGAGGTCGACGAACGATTCAGAGCCGCAGAAAGAGCAGTGGGCGTAGGCCGCCCCCTCCGGCACCGGAACCGGGCCGCCGCATTGGGGACAGTTAGGCTTGAGAGCATCGGGGGCCATGATCGCCGACCCCCAGGATTATTCCTGCACCCGATCGCCGCACTGGGTGCAGAAGCGCGCGCCCGGCGGCAACTTCGACTGGCAGTTCGAGCAAGTCGTCTCCGTCACCCCCACCGGCTCGCCGCACGCGGCACAGAACTTCGCGTCGGGCGCCAGCGGCGACTCGCACTTTTCACAACGATCGCCGACTACGAGCGAATCACCGCAATGAGGGCAGAAGCGGGCGCCCGGGCTCACCTCGGTGTGACAGGAGGGACAGGCGATCCCTTCGGCCGCCGCCGTGCTCGCCGCGCCGGCCGCCTGCGCGTCGCCTCCGCGATCGCGCATCGACTCGAAGATCATCCCCGGCAGCATGGCGCCGATGCCGGCGCCCATGCCGGCCCCGGCACCGAGTCCGACCATGTCGCTTGTGGTACCTCCGCCACCGGCCCCTTCGAGCGCCCGCGCGGCCTTCATCTTGAGGAACTTGTCCAGATCGCCTAACGCCTCGACCTGCGCGCGCTCGTCGATGGCTTTCTCCACGTCTTCGGGTGGCGTGATGGAGGTGATGAAATAATCGACCAGAGAGATGCCGTAGCGCTGGAAATCGCGCTCGAGCCGCTCGCGCACTTCCTCCGCCATCTCGTCGTACTGCTGCGGCAGGTCAAAGATGGTGCGGAGCTTCTCGCCGAGGTAATCGTTGAGACGACTGACGATGATATCGCGCAGGTAGTCCTGCACGTCGCTCGTCACCAGCACGCCCATCGTCCCGGCCATGACGTTCACGAAGACGAGCGGCTCGCGTATCCGAATCGCGTAGTTGCCGAACGCCCGCAAACGCACCAGGCCCAGCTCCTCATCCCGGTACGCCACCGGCTGCGCCGTGCCCCACTTGAGATCCGTGAACAGCTTCAGGTTCACGAAAACCACCTCGACCCGGAACGGGGAGGTGAACCCCCAGGGCAGCGCGAGGATCTTCGTGAGGATTGGAACGTTGGCGGTGCTCAGCGTGTGGCGGCCCGGGCCCAGCACGTCGTAGCCCTTCCCGTCACGGAAGAAGATCGCCGCCTGGTTCTCACGCACGATCACCTGCGACCCGAACTTGGTCTCCGCAGACCCCTCCTGTGGGATGCGGTGGACTATCTCCTGCCCGCTGTCATCGAACCATTCTATGACGCTGAGGAACTCGGACATGTCTTCTCCCGGCTGAGGGGGGGACAGGTGCTGCAGATCGACGGTCGTAGCGACCCGGTTGGGGGGAAGGCATTCGAAAAAGCGAGCAGCGCAACGAAGACGGACGCCGCACTCCTACGAAATATAGCAAGGAGGGCGTCGAGAGGAAAACCTTATCTCTCAGCCACTTAGGGGGTGAGGCTACGCCGTCTAGCGGTCCAGGATCTCGAAGGGCTCGTAGCCTTCCCGTCTCATCTCTTCCTGCTCATCGGCGAGGGCCTCGAGTAGGTGTGGCAGGTGACGGGCGCCTTCGGTCTCGACGACCATGTCGAACACGGTGTACTCGGGGGAGATCGGCTTCGCCAGAATGGGTGGTTGCATAATCTCGCTCACGTTGACCTTCTCGCGCTCGAAGACTCGCACGACGCGCGCGAGCTGACCCGGCGCGTCCTTCACCCTAATCCGCAAGACGGCCCGCCGCTGGCTCTTGTGCAGAAACGACTTGATGATCTTTTGCATCGCGCCCAGATCCACGTTGCCGCCGCTGATCACGATGACGGCGGTCGAATCGGGCGCCAGCTCGATCTTCCGCTCCAGCAGCGCCGCCACGCCCACCGCGCCGGCGCCCTCGACGACGAGGCGCGAGCGCTCGTAAAGGTGCACGATCGCCTGATAGATGGCCTCCTCTCCCACACAGATCACATCGTCGACGACGCGGCGGATGATCTCGAAGGGCCGAGAGCCCGGCCGACCGATCCGGATGCCGTCGGCGATCGTGGGGCGCGTGGGCACGAGCAGGGGAAGCTCCGCAGCCTCGGGGCCGCCCTCGCCGCCCTCGCCGCCCCCGCCGCCCTCGCCGCCCTCGCGCGCGAGGCGGAACGATTCCGCCATGGCGATGGCCCGGTCGCTCTGGATGCCGATCACCTTGGTCGAGTCTCCGTACACCGCCTTCAAGTAGAAGGCGATGCCGGCGAGCAGGCCTCCGCCCCCGACCGGGACGAGCACGAAGTCGGGCGCCTGGTCGCCGAGAGCGCGAGCGAGCTCGACGCCGACGGTTCCCTGGCCCTCGATGACGTCCCAGTCATCGAAGCCATCGATGAACGCGGCATCTTTCGCGTGGGCGTGCTCCAGCGCCGCGGCGCGCGCCTCGTCGTAGTTGGCGCCGACGATCCTGACATCCCCGCCCAACTCCTCGGTGGCTCGGCGCTTCGCCAGCGGCGCGTCCTGGGGCATGAAGATGGTGCTCGCGATACCGAGTCTGGAGGCGGCGTACGCGACGCCCTGGGCATGGTTACCGGCGGATGCCGCCGTGACTTCCCGCACGTCACCCTCGGCCACGAGCTTGCGCAGCTTGTTGACCGAGCCGCGCACTTTGAACGATCCGGCCCGCTGGATGTTCTCCGCCTTCAAGACAATCCGTGCGCCCGTCATGTCGCTGAGCACCGGAGAAGGCAGCAGGGGGGTCTCGAACAGATGCTGCTGGAGGGCCGAGTGTGCGGCCTCGATACTGTCCCTGCTGAGCGGGATGGCGTCGATCGGGTCCGTCGAGCTACGCGTACTCAGTTGGTCTTCTCGCCGCCCAGTCGCTCGAGCGCGCGCCGCGCGGTCTCCACTCGAGGCTGCAGGTGAGGGTCGGCTTTCTCCCAGAGGCGTATGAATTGGGCATACGCTTCGGCGGCGCCCGCCGGCTCCCCGGCCTGCTCCAACGCTTGCCCGAGCCACAGATACGTGAGCGCCACGTATGGTGAATCGCCGAACCAGTAGGCGTACTTGAGTCGGCGGATCCCCTCGTCTCGCGTCTCCGGTCGAGCGGCCAACGCGACCGCCAGCTGGTAACGGATGGGGATACCGGGTACGAGCGCGTTGCTGCTAAAGCCAGCCTGCTCCACGCCAGACCGCAGCTTCTCGATCCCCGCAATAGTGTCGCCGTCAAGCAGATCGGCCCAGCCGATCCCCGCCGAGAGTAGCGCCGCGATCACACGAGGAGCGTACGAGCTGTCCGCTGCGAGGCCGGCTTCGGCGAAGCGTCGCGCGTCGTCGGGTCGTCCGCGCGTCAGGGAATAGAGCATTCGGTTCAAGTCGATCATCTGCTGAAACCGAGCGTCGGCCGGCGACTGCATCAAAGCCTCCATCGGCCCGGAGGCGTAGGCCGAGTCGACGAGTCCCGCATAGACCACGCCCAGGCTGGCGTAACCCGCGCCCCCGGGGTTGATCGCCCAAAGCGTGTCGAAAACGGGCCGAGCTTCGGCGAGCCGCCCCAGGCTGGCCAGCAAAGAAGCGTAGCCAATGAGCACGTTCGAGCGGCTTCCGAACCCCACAGGCAGCGTCCCGGATCGCTCTGCCGCAACGATGTCGGATTCGAATCGTGCCAGTAAGGCGTCGGGCGGAAGGTCAGACGATCGGAAGAGTGCGGTGTAAACGGTTCCGAGCAGCCCGGGCTGGATCTGAGCTAGCCTGATAATCGTTGAATCAGCCGCGTCGGCGGGCCCCCAGAGCACAGCCCCGGCGAGAGCGTAAGGCTCCACCTGCTCGGGAGGCGCGGCTGCCCTCATCTTTTCGAGGTAGCCTTCGTAAGTTGCGCTGTCGTCGAGCAGAAGGCTCAGATCGATGGGGTGGATCAAGGCCGGCGCCAGCGACGGGTCCAGCTCGAACGCGCGGTCGAAAGGCGAATACAGGTCATCGCGATCGAGGTCGAGGAGGGGCCGTGCGTGATAGCGCACGTCGCCCAGCAAGTACCAACCCTCCGCATCATCCGGGTAGAGCTCGACGTGTTTCTCCATCGTGTCGTGCGCCGCGAGCAGTCCATCCTCGAACATGTCATGCGCTATGACCATCGAGCGTTCGCGCGCCGGCAGCCGGTCCGAGAAGCGGAGCGCCGCCTGTCCGTGACGGCGAGCGCCGGCCGCTCCGTGTCCCTGGCTCCAGCCGTAAGTCAGCGCGAGACGATAGTGCGCGAGAGCGAAGGTCGAGTCCGCCTCGATGGCTCGGGTGAACGCGTGGTTGGCCGAGTCCCAGCGCGAGCGGCGGTAGTACTGCTCGCCCAGCAGATATGCTCTGATGGCATCCACGGAGCCGGTCGTGATCGCGCTCACCCGCAGGTTCGGCACGGGCTCGCGCGACACCCAGATCTCGCGCAGCAGCTTGATCGTCAGGCTGTCGACGAGCGCCAGCAAGCTGTCGGCGGGGCCGTCGGCTTGCGCGCTGGCTAGCTCGACCCCCTTCAGCGTGTAGAGCTCGGCCGACAGGCGGACCTCGGAGCCCGCCGATGTCGCGGTGCCCCAGAGGATCGATCCGGCATCGACGTCGCGTCCCACCGCCAGAGCGCCCTCCAGGTCCAGGCTGCCCTGACTCGCCCGCTGGCGCCAGCGGTGGAGAACCGTTCGCGAGTCCACGGTGCGGATGGCGCCCACGGCGTCGAGGTTCGGAGAGATGAGGTCCACCAATCCCTCGCCCAGCAGCTCGACACCGGGCCCGGAGGTGTGGAACGGCATCACCGCGATCACCTCAGCGGCGGGTGAGACGGCTCCTAGGATGCGGGGGCGAACCCACCAGAAGAAGCCGCCGAGGACGAGGAGCGCCACCGTCGCTCCGTAGGCGAGGCGCCGCCGCCGCCGCCGCGGGGGGGAGCTCGCATTGGGATCCAGGAGCTCTCCGGCGCCCGACGCGGCCGCCTTCCGGCCCGCCGTTCTCCACGTGTAGCCCACGACGACGACAAACCCCAAGGCCAGGCCGAGGCCCAGCCAGCGGATGGCCGTCAGCGAGAGGCCGAAGCTGGGGAAGAAGATGTCGGCGCCCTCGATGATGGCCCAGCTGGCTCCGGCGTAGACCAAGCCGGCCTGGACGGCGGCGTGGCGCCTGAAGGCGATCCAGCGCGAGCCTTTGTCTCCGTTATCCGCCATCACACCCCTTTAGTATCTTCGAGTTGCGGTTGAAGTGTGGCGGGCCGCGGGGCGCCGGGTCAAGAGCGCCGCTTGGGAGAGCTTGCCCGGCCCTGCCGCTCCATAGATCTTTCCTACTCGCATGATCAACTATGTAGGCTAACACAGGTTCTGGAATCAAATGGAGTTGTCGTTCGAGCATGAGAGCTCGGGCCCCAGCCGCTGGATCATCATCGATCCGCGACCGCCCGGCTATATAGGACAGGAGATCGTGGATCTTTCTCCTGGTGCGATCGAGCTGAGGCACGCGGCGCGGGAGCTGCGGGCGCTCGCCGAGGTGCAGGAGAACTGGATCGATCTGCGTGAGCTCGAGGGATGGATCGGCTGGCCGGGAGATCGACCGGACCACGTGCGCGACCTATCGTTTGGGGTTCAGCTGATCTACTCGGTCGATTATGACGCCGAGGCCGAGTGGTTCAAGGGGCGTCCGGTGCGGCACCTGGCGGTGCGCGGGGCGAACCGCCAGCCGACTCTGGCTACGGTGGGTGAGATCGCCACCTATTTCTACGGCAAGCGCGCGGCGCAGATGCGCATCACGCCGTCGGGGCTGGCACACGTGGTCGTCGGGATGAACTGGGAGCAGCTCGATCCGAGGCACTTGATGGGCCTTCTCTAGGCAGGCGTCAAGTATACACCTTGCAGGCACATAGACTGAAAGAAAAAGAAACATAAACATATAGGATAGGAGTGAGGCGAGTGGTTAGCTGGTTGGAACGGGGAAGGAAACCCTTCTTCGAACGTTGGCTGGAGAAGATCGAGAGCGCGGCGGAAAGGGCGGCGAGCTCGATGGAGCGCACGGGCGATCGCGCGACCGAGACTGCTGAGAGGATCCGGCGCAAGGCCGGCTCCGGTTTGAGTGAGGCGCGCAGCCGTGCACGTGAGAGAGCGGGCGCGGGGCGCGATGCTGTGAGCGAGCGTGTGGACGCCATCGCTAGGCGCGCGGCGGAGTTGCGGGGCGATTTCACGACGCAACGGCATGCCCGCGCCGCCCGCCGGCGCTACCGCCGCATGCGTCAGGAACCCTTGGTGATGGACGTACGCGATGACGATCGAATCACCTTGCGCGGGCGTCGCCCCGTCGACATTCAAACTCCCGATGGCGGCGTGATCCGCTACCGCTACTACGAGCACCCAAGCCTGGCGCTCCGCATATACCTGCACTCGACCGGACGCCAAGTCTGGCCGCCACGTTAACCGGGTCCCCGCGCTTGGTCACCGAGCTCAAGGAAGAGCACAGCGAGAGGAAACGCGCGGCGACGGTGGCCGGTGTACCGATCTCAGTCGTTCGCTGGGGCTTCGTCTTCTTCGTCGCCGCATCGGTGGCTGGCTTCCTCGGCGCCTTCGTCATCTCGGGGGACTGGACCGCCGACTTCCAGAGCTTCCTCCGCTTCAATCCCATTTGGTTCGTCCCCGCCGCCGGGTTGATGGTGATGGACTGGGTCGGCGGAGGCCTGCGCTTCAGGGCGCTGGTGACCCCGCAAGATGCAAAGATCTCGCTGCTGAAGTGCATTCAGGTGGCCACGGCGGGCACCGCGATGGGATACCTGACGCCGGCTTCCACCGGCAGCGGACCGGCGAACATCTACGGCCTCATGCGCGCGGGCCTTCCATTAGGCCGCGCCGCCGCGGTCAACGCGGCCTCGTTTCTCGCCAACGTGATCTTTCTCTCGGCGGCGGGGCTCACCGTGTGGGGGTTAGGCTTAAGCGAGCAGATCGCCGATATCAGGTTGCCGGTGGCCAACCTGTCCGCCGCGGCGCTCTTCCGCTGGACGGCACTGGTCTTCGGTAGCGGGGTCGGGGTCATCGTCCTGTTCGCGGTGCTGCCCGGCATCGCGCGCGCGATCATCCGCCGCACGATGGGCTCCGATAACCCGCGCATCGAGCGCGTGCTCCATCACTTCGACGAGCTGCACGCCGGGCTCCTGGTTTACTGGAAAAACGGAAAGCTCTCGTTCCTCGCCGCCATCCTGAGCGGAGGCGTTCAGTTCAGCTCGCGATTCTTGCTGGGCTGGGTGATCCTCAAAGGATTCGTCGCCGCGGCGCCGTTCGTACAGGTGACCCTGCTACACATTGTGCTGCAGTATCTGATATACGTGATGCCCACGCCGGGCGGCACGGGCGGCGGCGAGGTGATCGCCGCGGTGATCATGGCGCCTTTCCTGCCCGCCGCGATGGTCGTCCCCTACACCGCTGTCTGGCGTATTTTCCTCACCTACGGCACGGTCGCGATGGGGGCCAGTATCATGCTGGGTTGGCTGGGCAAGGATGGGGCTCGCTGAGCGAGCGATGATCGGCCCCATCGTTCTCGTCGCCTACACCCTCGTCTTCTCTGGTCTGATCGCATACAGCCTGCACCGCGGCTGGCTTCTCTTTACCTACCGCCGGCTGGCGCGCCACGGCTCGACGCCGGGTACGTGGAGCGGGCCGTGGCCCTCGATCACGGTCCAGCTACCCATCTACAACGAGCGCTTCGTTGTCGAGCGGCTGCTGGATGCGGTCGCGTCGCTCGACTATCCGCGCGATCGCCTCGAGATCCACGTCCTCGATGACTCGGACGACGAGACGCTCCAGCTGGCGATCCGCCGCGTGGAGCATCACGCTCGACGCGGCATCGACATCGAGCACATGCGCCGCCCTGACCGGTCCGGGTATAAGGCGGGCGCGCTGGCGTATGGGCTCGAGCGAGCGCGCGGGGAATTCGTGGTCATCCTCGACGCCGACTTCCTTCCGCAGCCCGATCTCCTGCAGCGGCTGCTGCCGCCGTTCGCCGATCCCCGCGTAGGGATGGCGCAGGCCCGCTGGGGTCATCTGAACGAGGACGCAAACTGGCTGACCCGAGTTCAAGCTCTGCTCCTCGACGCCCACTTCCACATCGAGCACGGCGCCCGGGCGGCCGCGGGCCTCTTCTTCAACTTCAACGGCACGGCAGGGATGTGGAGAGCGAGTTGCCTGCGCGACGCCGGCGGCTGGCAGGCGGACAC
>CANPVX010000047.1 GCA_947581815.1 Candidatus Indicimonas acetifermentans
CGCCGAGATGCAGTCGTTCAATCCACTGGTGAATACAGACCTCAACACGACCGAGGTGAATGACTACATGTTGTTCACCCCGCTGATTCAATACGATGCCTCCTTCCAGCCGCGCCCTTATCTGGCAGCGGCCTGGGATCTCACCGCGGATAGCGTCACCTTCCACTTGCAGCGCGACGTGAACTGGCACGACGGTCACCCCGTCACCGCACACGACGTCGAGTTCACCTTCAACCGAGCCAAGGACCCGGAGACCGCGTCGATTCTGGCTGCCGTCTATCTGGAGCAGATCGAGACGGTTCAGGTCATCGACTCGTTTACGGTCCGCTTCTATTTCAGCCGACCGCACGCACGGCCACTGGATGGTTTCTGGTGGGCCCCGGTACCCCGCCACCTCCTAGAGGACGTGGCGCCGGCGGAGATGACGCGTGCCCCATTCAACCGTCGCCCCGTCGGTAGCGGGCCGTTCCGGTTCGTGGCCTGGGAATCGGGGCAGAGCGTCACGCTCGAGCGAAACCCCGATTTCCCCGAGTCCCTCGGTGGACCGCCCAAGCTCGCGCGTGTGATATTCAGGTTCATCGCCGAACCCACGACGCTGCTCTCGGAGACGTTGAGCGGGCACGTCGACGTGAACGGTTCGCTGCAGCCTCATCAGGCTGAGGAGGTCGAGCGCGCCGCCCGCGCGCGTCTGATCGCCTATCCTTCGCGCGAGTATTACTACATTGGCTGGAATACTCAGGAGCCACTGCTGAACGATGAGCGCGTTCGCCGGGCGCTCACCATGGCCATCGATCGGCAGGAGCTGGTCGATGCGCTGCTGTTCGGCTACGGGCAGCTGGCGACCGGGACAATCGCGCCCTGGCATCCGCTCTTCACGGCCCTCGAGCCGTTGCCCTACGATCCCGAAGCGGCGTCGCGTCTGCTAGCGGAGGCGGGCTGGACGGACCGCGACCGAGACGGTACCATAGAGGACCCCGCTGGCACGCCCTTCCGGCTCACCCTGATGACCAACAACGAGAATCCGGTGAAGACGGACATCGCGCAGATCGTCCAGGCCCGGCTGGCCGAGGTCGGCGTCGATGCGGAGGTGGAGACGTTGGAATGGCAAACGCTTCTTTCACGCCACCGGGGACGAGACTTTCAGGGCGTCGTTCAGAGCTGGGTGCTCGACAACTTCCGCGTCGACCCCTTCGCCCTCTTCCATTCTTCACAGGCGGATCGGCCTGGAAGCTACAACCGCAGCGGCTTCAAGGACGACCGAGTCGATCGTTCGATCGAGACCGCTACGAGAACCACCGACGCCGACGAAGCCCGTGCCCTTTGGGCCCAATTCTCGACGGCCTTGCAGGACGCCCAGCCTTTCACCTTCCTGATGTGGCTGGACGAGCTGGCGGCGGTATCCGACCGAATCGAAGGCGCGGAGATGGACGCTCGCGGAATATTGGTCAGCGTGGCCGACTGGCGGGTAGCGGGGGAGGCGGGGGAGGCGGGGGAGGTGCGGAGGTCCGGCGACTGACGGCGGACGGCTCCAGCCGTACAAAGGCGAAACTCAAGACCGACAAGTGGGGGTGGGTATGCGACGAGCGCTGAAGTTGGTAGCGCTGGTGGCTTGCGTCACCGCGTGTATCGATGCGGGGGACCGGAGCCGGGAGAACGATGATGCCCCGGTTCCGGAGGAGTTGCGTTTCGGCGGCACAGCCGTCGTCGGGTTTCTGGCGGAAGCGAGCTCGATGAACGAGTTCGCGTCGAACGATATCAACTCCGATGAACTGCAAAGCTACGTACTCTTCACCACACTGGTTCGGTACGACGAAGATCTACAGCTCGTCCCGTACCTCGCGGAGAGCTGGGAAACCACCTCGGACGGCGAGCAGAGGACCCTGACGTTCCACCTCCGCCATGCCGTGAAGTGGCACGACGGGGCCCCCACCACCGCCTACGATGTCGCGTTCACTTTCGATCGCATCAAAGCGTTGGGGCGTTTGTTTCCACGAGCGGCATCGTTCAGCAACTATGACAGCGCCGTCGTCCAGGACTCGTTCACCGTGACGTTTTTCCTCAAGCCTCATCCCGGCTTCCTGGATCCGTGGAGCTTCACTTCGCCCATGCCGCAACACATCCTGGGCGATGTCCCGCTCGCCGAGCTGCAACAGGATCCCTTCGGGAGCGTGAGCCCTGTCGGCAACGGGCCCTTTCGCTTCGTGGAACACCGGCCCGGGGACCGCTGGGTGTTCGAGGCGACGACGGATTTCCCCGAGGCGCTCGGAGGTCGTCCCTATGTCGACCGCCTGGTTTACAGGATCATCCCCGAGCCGACGACTATGCTCGCCGAACTGATGAGCGGCGAGCTGGACGTTTACCTGGGCGTGGCTCCGTCCCAGGTCGAGCAGGTCGAGTCCAGCCCGACCGCGAGGGTCTTGCGTTACGAGACGCGCATCTACGCCTTCATCAACTGGAACGCGCGACGACCCCTGTTCGCGGATCCGGCCGTGCGACGGGCGTTGACGTTGGGCATCGACCGGGAACGGTTGGTGGAGGCCGTACGGTACGGTATGGGCGAGGTCGCCTACAGCCCGCTGCCGCCCTATCACTGGGCCCACAACTCGCAACTGCAACCGCTCCCCTACGATCCCGACAGCGCTCGCGCTTTGCTCGACGCTGCCGGTTGGGTGGACAGCGACGGCGACGGCGTCCGCGAGCGCGATGGAGACAGGGCGTCCTTCGAGCTGATCACGAATTCGAACCCGGTACGGGAAGACGTTCTGGAGATCGTTGCGTCCGACCTGGCGACGGTCGGCGTCGAGGTGATCCCGCGGGTACTGGAGGCTCAAACTCTTGGCGCAACCATCACCGGGTCCGACCGCGACTTCGACGCCTTCGTGCTCGGTTGGGGGCCTCAGTTCGAGCAGAACGATCGGCGGATCTTCGGCTGTGCGACCCCCGAAGGACTGTTTCACTGGGCGGGCTACTGCAATCCCCGCGTGGACGAGCTACTCGACCGCGTGGCGAGCCTGGAAGATCGCGCGCAGGCACTCCCGCTGTGGTTCGAGTACCAGGAGATCATCCAACGGGATCAGCCCTACACTTTCCTCTACTACGAGACGCGAGCGATCGGGATAAAGAACCGGCTGCGCGCCGTCGAGATGGACGTTCGGGGGACCCTCATCAACGTCAACGATTGGTGGATAGAGCCCGGTTCGCGTCGTCAGATCGCTGCGTCGCGCAGCCCATAACACCCGCGGGCCAAGTCAACATGTCCTAATGGCTGAACGATGACCTCCTACCTGTTGCGGCGTCTGCTCTACGCCGTCCCTCTGCTGTGGGGCATCTTAACACTCGTCTTCTTCATCATGCACGCGGCACCCGGCGACCCCTCGGCGATGTATCTGTTGAATCCGAACGTCTCACAGGAAGTCGTCGAGCAGATCCGCAGCAACTGGGGACTCGACGAACCCCTGGCTGTTCAGTACTGGAGTTGGCTCGTGAACTTCGCCAGCGGCGATTTCGGACTGAGCCTGGCGCAGCAGCGCCCGATCTCTGCGATCCTCGCCGACCGCATCCCCAACACGTTGCTGCTCAGCGGAACCGCGCTCGTCCTCATCTTTCTGATCGGAATTGCGCTCGGAGTCATTCAGGCGGTTCGCCAGTACTCCACATTGGACAACGTCCTCACGTTCGGCGCGCTGCTCATATACTCGATGCCGACCTTCTGGCTCGGCCTGATGCTCATACTGATCTTCGCCCACCTGTCGTACCAGATCGATGGGTGGCCGGAATTGCTCCGCTTCCCCGCATCGGGCACGACCAGCATCCAGTACGACATGCTCGGCTTTTTTGGGAAGCTCGGCGATCGCATCCACCACCTGATCCTGCCGGCCTTCGCTCTCGGCGTCGGTTCCGCGGCCAGCGTCGCCCGCTATACGCGTAGCTCGATGTTGGAGGTGATCCGCCAGGACTACATCCGCACCGCTCGCGCCAAGGGTGTGCCGGGGCACAGAGTCATCATGAAGCACGCGCTCAGAAACGCGATGCTCCCCATCATCACTCTGCTGGGCCTCTACCTGCCTTTTCTACTGAGCGGTTCGGTGCTGGTCGAGTATGTATTCGCCTGGCCGGGCATGGGCGACACCATCATCAAGGCGATCCTGCAGCGCGATTATCCGCTGGTCATGGCGACGTCCTTCGTGTTCGCCGTCATGGTCGTCATCGGCAACCTGCTGGCCGATGTGCTCTACGCTGTGGTCGATCCGAGAATCCGCTATGAGTGACGAGACCGGCGCCAGCGAATATCGCTCGGGGCGGGAAGGCTGGTGGGCCGCCCTCTTACCGGGCCTCCCCTACCTGCTGCGCCGACGTTGGATCGCGGGCTTCGGCATCCTCGCGATGGCTGCATTTCTAGCCGCCGTTCTCGTGTTGGGGCGCGAGCGTGTGTTCGCCACTCTTGCGGGTGGGGGTGGGGACATCGACGATTGGGTTGCCTTCGCGACGCTCACCTTGGGACTGGGCTCGCTGTGGGGGCTGAGTTTCGCGGCGTTGAGATCCGGCCCGGGCGGCGATCGGAGCGCCGCCTGGTCACAATGGTCGACCGCCGCGCGCGAGTTCACCAAGAACCGGCTCGCGGTCGTGGGGCTGGGCGCGCTAGTAGTGCTCACCGCCGTGACGCTCCTCGCACCCTACCTCGCGCCCTACGATCCCGTCCACATCGGAGACGTCGTCGGCACTCGCAATCTACGTCCTTCCCTGGACCACCTCATGGGAACGGACAAGCTGGGCCGCGATGTATTCTCGCGAGTCCTCTATGGAGCTCGGATCAGCCTCGCCATCGGGTTCACCGCCATC
Source organism: Candidatus Indicimonas acetifermentans (assembly GCA_947581815.1). Taxonomy (GTDB): domain Bacteria; phylum Gemmatimonadota; class Gemmatimonadetes; order Palauibacterales; family KS3-K002; genus Indicimonas; species Indicimonas acetifermentans. Next base: position 4,840 of record CANPVX010000047.1, read on the forward strand.
GCGATCGCGATCACGTTGGGAACCGCGGTTGGCGCCGCCGCCGGGTATTTCGGCGGTGTGGTTGACGCGATCCTCATGCGCATAGTCGACGTTCTCATCGCGTTCCCGCGACTCGTATTGCTCATAGTCGTAGTGTCCCTGCTGGGTCACTCGGTCAACATCGTCATCATCGTTCTCGGGCTGACCCTATGGCCGTCAACGGCACGCATCGTTCGTGGCGAAGTGCTTTCGTTGCGCGAGCGGGAGTTCATCCAAGCCGCGCGCGCCCTGGGATTCGGTGATCGGCGCATCATCGCCCGCCATGTCATCCCTAACGTGATGGCGCCCGTCATCGTCGGCGCCACGCTGGGCATCGGCAATGTCATTCTCATCGAGTCGGGCCTCTCTTTCCTAGGATTGGGCGTCCCGATCGATGTCCCGACCTGGGGGCGAATCCTGGACGACGGGCGGGCCGCTTTGCTGTCGACATGGTGGGTGACCACGTTCCCTGGCCTGGCCATCGTGTATACCGTCGTCGCCATTAACCTGATCGGAGACGGTCTGCGTGACGCGCTCGATCCACGCTTGAGGATGTAGATCGTGTCACCGCCGATCCTCACTGTAGAACAGCTTCGCACATACATCCATCGCGGCGAGCAGACGCTTCGCGCGGTCGACGGAGTCAGCCTGAGTCTGCACGCCGGCGAAACTCTCGGCATCGTAGGCGAGTCCGGGTGTGGCAAGTCGCTGACCTGCCTTTCGATCATGGGGCTCATCGAGGAGCCCGTCCGAATCGAGCCGGGCTCCAGCATCCGGCTCCACGACCGTGAGCTCAGCGAGTTATCGCTGCGGGAGTTGGAAACGATCCGCGGCAACGAGATCTCGATGATCTTCCAAGAGCCGATGACGAGCCTCAACCCCGTCTGGACCGTGGGCGACCAGATCGCGGAACCGGTTCGCATCCACCGGCGCGCCGACGCGGGCGAAGCGCGAGCGCGCGCCATCGAGATGCTCGAGCTCGTAGGCTTCCCCAATCCCGAGGAGCGCGTCGATTCTTATCCGCACGAGCTCTCGGGTGGGATGCAGCAGAGGGCGATGATCGCCATGGCGCTGGCATGCGAGCCCGCCGTCCTCATCGCGGATGAGCCGACCACCGCCCTCGACGTCACCATACAGGCCGAGATCATCGATCTGTTGGCCGACCTGCAGCGGCGGTTGGGTATGGCGATGATCTTCGTCAGCCACGACCTGGGCGTCGTTTCGCAAATCGCCGATCGCGTGGCGGTCATGTACGCCGGCCAGGTCGTCGAGGAGGGCGACGTCGGTGATATGTTCCGCCGGCCTCGTCACCCTTACACCGAAGGCTTGCTGCGCTGTCTCCCCCGCCTCGACCGCAAAGTCGCGCGACTGCCGGTCATCCCGGGCGACGTGCCGAGCCCGCGTGACTGGCCTGGCGGTTGCCGCTTCCACCCCCGCTGCGCCTACGCCTGGGAGCGCTGCCTTAGTGCCGCGCCGGCGCTGACCGGGGAGGAACACCTCAGTCGCTGCTGGCTCGAGGAGGAGCCGGAGCGTAGGGTGCCATCCCGTGCAGGGGAACCGGGGGCCGACTCGTGAAGCGCAACGCGCCGGGCTCTGTCGAGCCGTTGGTCTCCGTCGAGGAACTGACCCGGCACTTCCCGATCAAGAAAGGGCTGCTGCGTCGAACCACCGGTTACATCCGCGCCGTGGATGGAATCACCTTCGACGTGCGGCACGGTGAGACGTTGGCACTCGTCGGTGAGTCGGGTTGCGGGAAGACGACGGTTGCTCGCACGCTGCTCAGACTGCTCGAGCCCACTTCCGGCCGCATAGTCTTCAACGGGGAGGACGTCGCGCAACTGAATCGCCAGCAGCTGCTAGCGTTCAGGCGTCGCGCCCAGATCATCTTTCAGGATCCCTTCGGCTCCCTCAACCCTCGCATGACGGTCGGGTCGGTGCTCGAGGAAGTGATCAGAGTCCACGGCCTGGCCGAGAACGGAGGTCTACAGCGGCGGGTCACCGAGCTTCTGAGCGCCGTGGGACTCGATCCGGCCGATGCCCGAAGATACCCCCACCAGTTTTCCGGAGGGCAGCGCCAGCGGATCGTGATCGCGCGAGCGCTGGCCGTGGAACCTGAGTTCATCGTTGCCGACGAGCCGGTCTCGGCTCTTGACGTCTCGGTTCAGGCCCAGGTGCTGAACCTTCTGGCCGACCTCCAGGAGCGATTTCACCTGACATACCTCTTCGTCTCACACGACCTCTCGGTCGTCCGTCATATTGCTGACCGCGTCGCGGTGATGTATCTGGGAAAGATCGTGGAGATCGGCGACAGCGAGACGCTGTTCGAGAATCCACAGCACCCTTACACCGAGGCTCTGCTGTCCGCGGTGGCGGTGGTTGGCGCCGCGGACGATTCCCGGCCGATCGTGCTTTCCGGCGAGCTCCCAAGTCCGGCCAATCCCCCACGGGGTTGCCCGTTTCACCCGCGCTGCCCACACCCTGAGAAGGATGAGGTGTGCCGTACAACGCCACCGCCGCTGGAGGCGAAGGCCGGTGGCGGGATGGCCGCCTGCCACAAGGTCGTAGGCCGCGAGTCCAGCGGCCCGGGCCAGCCTTGACAAGGCCGCTCCAAGCTCTCTAGCTTGCACTCCGCATTTTTCCCAAACCAAAAGTGGCGTAAGTTAGGCGCCCAAGCGCAGGAGGCATACGTTGGTCGGTATGACAGTGTCCACGCTCCTGGCGGTCCAGCAGGCCCTTGGACAGGGGCAGCAGCTGGATCTCCTCCAGACGTTCAAGGATGGCGGCTTCATGATGTGGCCGCTGGGCACGATGGCGCTCTTGGGTGTCGTGGTCATCGTATGGAAGTTCATTGACCTGCAGATCAAGACGCAGCGTACCCGCGTTCTGTTAGGCGAAACGGATCAGCTGCTCGCCGAGCACCGCATCGACGACGCGATCAGGCGCTGCGAGGAGTCTCAGGCTCCGGCGGCTGCAATCCTGCTCGCCGGACTCAAGCGCCGCAAGGAAGGCACCGAACGGGTCATGAAAGCGATCGAGAACGCCGGTCTGTTCGAGCTGGCGGGGCTCGAGCGCGGACTCGTGTGGCTGGCGACGCTTGCGAACGTCGCGCCGCTCACCGGCTTTCTGGGCACAGTGATCGGCATGATCCAGGCCTTCCAAGCGATCGAGCTCGCGGGAGAGGTGGAGGCGACAACGGTCGCCGGCGGAATCAAAGTTGCTTTGATCACCACAGCCGCAGGACTGACCATCGCCATCCCGATCAACATCGCGCACAACTACTTCGTCACCAAGATCGATCGTCTTGTGATCGAGATGGAAGAGAGCGCGCAGCGAATGATCGACGCCCTGCACGAGATCGAAGCCAAGACGACGACGGTGTGACCCCCACGCGGTACCCGATCAGGCCTTCGATGGGCCACCCTCGGACAGATTCGCGGGTGGCCCGTTTTTTCGCCGGCCCCCTCGCCCTCATCCTCAGCTGTGCTCCGGCCGGCAGCACGGGGCCGAGCGTCGAGGCCGGCGCCGCGCCCGAAGTCACGGCCCTGCCCGACCCACTCACGGTGTACAAGAGCCTCGACTTCATCACGGGCACCCACTCGTTCCCTGCAGTCGGCCGCTTCGTCTACCTACCGGGCCCCGGAGACACGACCTACGCCGTCCTCAGCCTCTCCTTCCCGGCCAGCGCCCTGAAGTTTCGCCGGGAGCCTCCTGGATTGATCGCTAAGTACCGGATCACAGCGACGATTCGAGATAGCGTCACCACGTACCACTACTTGAATCAGACCGAGGACGTGAGGGTACTCACCTATCGAGAAACCTCGCGCAGCGACGAGAGCGTTTTCTTCCAAGGCTTCTTCAAGCTTCGCCCCGGCGATTATGAAGCTACGCTCGAGGTCCAGGATATGGCCTCCCGCGCCGGATTCTTGGCCGACGCTCAGCTCAGTGTACCCGACTTCAGTCGCGAGTTCGTCACCGCCCCCCTGATCGCCTACCGGCTACAACCGAGGGCGGACCCCGCGGAGCCGCCGTCCCTCATCTTGAGCCCCAGAGCTACCATCGACATGGGCGGCTCGCCGCGCATCTACGTCGAGAGCCGCCCCGGTAGCGCCGAGACTCTCGTGATCGAGCTGCTCACCGACGCGCAGCTGACTTGGGCGGACACGCTCCCGCTCGACAGCATACCAACCCCCCTGTACACGAACGTGGCTAACGTTCCCGCCGACATCCTCGCTCCGGGCAGCGCTCTCACTCTGCGGGCACGGCTCGGGGCGCAGGTTTCGGAGAGCACCAGCCTCCTGGTCGCCCTGGGGCACGAGTGGATCTTCGTCGATCACCAGGAGATGATGAGCTATCTGCGCTACTCCGGCACGCCCGCGCAGCTGGACAGCCTCCAGAATGCCCCGCCGCGGGAACGGGCACGCAGGTTGCACGCGTTCTGGCAGATGAGGGACCCCGATCCGGCCACCCCGGAGAACGAGTTCTTCGAGGCTTATTTCGGCCGCATCCAGGATGCGAACGACCGATTCAGCCAACCTGGCTCGCCAGGGTGGCTCACCGACCTCGGTGCAGTGTATGTTACACTAGGCCCACCGGATGAGGTCTTCCGCCACCTCGAATTAGAGCCAGGTCCAGGCAGCAGTCAGGTCTGGCTTTACAATCGGTCCCTAGGCTTCGATGTCCGCCTCGTTTTCGTCGACGAGAGCGGTGTAGGAGGGTTCGGCCTCACTAGAGATTCGCGCCGCGAATTCTTTCAGGCCGTGGAGCGAATCTACTCTTCAAGCGGAGCCCTCGGTGCTGACCCCGCCGAGAGCGCAGAGCGGTTGGCTAGATGAGTCGTACGAAAATCTCGATCGCGAGCTTGCTAGTGGTCTTCCTCATCCCGGTATCAGCCGGGCCAGAGACCACTCCGCCCAGCGATCCGTACGCAGAGGTGATCGAGGCTCTCGCCCAAGGCAGGCACTGGTATGCTCGGCGCCTGCTATCGCGTCTCGACCGCCGCGAGGCCGACGAGCCCGCCGCTGCCCTGCTGGCGGGTCGAGCCGATGCCGGTCGCGCCGCCTGGTCCCAGGTCATCCGGACCCTCGACTCTGCGACCTGGCTCGACGCATTCGCGTTCGGCGAAGGGCGCGCACTGCTCGCCAAAGGCTGGCTGCAGAGGGGCCGCTACGACCGCGCCCTCGAGCATTATAGCGCTTTTCTCGGCTACTCCATCGAGCGGCGGCCGCGCGCCATGGCGGAGATCGGGCGCGCCCTCGCTCTGGCCGAGCTAGGTCAGCCAGAGGCTGCTGCTGCTGCCTACGAACGCGCCGCGGAACTACTTCCGGAACTCGCGCCCTGGCTGGGCATCAGGGCCGCAGAGAGCGTCGCTCCCAGCGCCGATACCGCCGCTGTCCGCCGCTATCTCGAGGTTGCGGCGCTCATACCCCTCTGGCGGAGATCGCTGGCCCTTGCAGAGGCGAATTACGCTGCAGGCAATCGGGCTAGCTCGGCGACCCAGTTGTTGCGAGCGGCCAACAGCGCCGGCGGATCCCGCGCCGCCGAGCTGCGAACCCGCGCCGCTCGAGTCTTTCTGGAAAGCGGCGACACAACCGCGGCCAAACGCGTGCTGCGGCTCGCTGTGCGCTCGACTCCGGCGAGTGCGAGGGAAGCGGCGGACCTACTCGTGCTGCTTCCGCAGCTGACTGCTAGCGACCATCTGCGCCTGGCACGCGTCTACGAGCGGTCCGGCTATCGCGTCCACGCCGTAAACCAGTACCGCGAGTACATGGCCGGCGCCCGGCTTTCGAAGACGGCTCGCCAGCGGCTCGAGATGAAGGTTGGCGAGCTCCTCTTCCGGGCCCGTTGGTACACCGCCGCAATCGACGAGCTCGAAGCGCTGGTCGCATCGGGACCCCCTAGAGCTCTTGCGGCCCGCGCCGAGTACTACATGGCCCGCGCCACCTACCGTCGCGGCCTCAGGGGTGGTGGCCGAGCCCGCCTGAGGGACGTCGCCGACCGTTACTCGGGGACCTCGGCTGCCATCAGCTCCCTGTTTTTACTCGCCGATGTCTACGAAGGCGCCGGCAACTTGATTGCAGCGCGGGCGCTGTATGACGAGCTCGCGAGGACTTACCCCTGGACGCGCTCGGCGGGGCAGGCTCGCTTCCGGCTTGGAATGCTCGCGTATATCGACGGTGACCATGCGGAAGCACGCCGCCACTTCGACCGCTGCCGCCAGGCTTATCGAGTCAGCGAGCTGCGTACGCGGGCGACCTATTGGGCGGCGCGGACCCGCATGGCGGAAGGAAGCGAGCGCCGAGTCGCCGAGGCGAGACGTCTATTTCGCGAAACCCACGCCCGGGACCCTTTCGGCTACTACGGTCTGCTCGCCGCTGAGCGGGTCGGCATCGACGCTTGGGCCGACCTGGCGCCGGGGCCCGAGCCGGCGCCCATCGATAGTTCGACCGAGCGCAAATTCGCCAGCATCACCCTGCTGAGAGAGGCGGGCCTCGACGACGAAGCGGAAAGCGTGCTCGAGACGATCCTGGCTATGCGCCCGGAGACGCCGGAGGCGATGCTCGGGCTGTCCACTGCGCTGGCCGAGCAGGGCTACGGTCAGGACGCGGTTAGGTTCGGCTGGCGGGCCCACGCCCGTTTGAAAGGGCGCTGGAGCGCGAGCGTCCTAAGGGCGATCTATCCCCTCGCGTTCACAGAGATCCTTGTCGCCGAGTCGCGCCATCACCGGGTTGACCCCCATCTTCTGGCGGCGGTCGTGCGCCAGGAGTCGGCGTTCGCGCCGGATGTTGTCTCGCGCGCGGGGGCCCGGGGCCTGCTCCAGATCATGCCGCCTACGGGCCGCTGGTGGGCGAGGCGGCTGGGGGTGCAGGATTACAGCGCCGAACTACTGTTCCATGCCGAGACGAACGTGCACCTGGGCGCTGCCTTCCTCTCAGATCTTCAGCGACGCTTCGGCGAGCTCGACCTGGCTCTCGTCGCCTACAACGCCGGCCCGACACGAGCGCGGCGTTGGCGGAGGCGTCCCGATTACAGACTCGACCCCGAAGTCTTCACGGAACGCATTCCATTCCGTGAGACTCGCGGCTACGTCCGCGGCGTGCAGACCCAGCTGCGGATATACCGCCAGCTGTACTCTCAATTCGGCTTGCCCGCCTCTTCCGACTGAGCGTTGACAGACCCGCGGGGGCGACTATATCATGGGCGCGTCCCTTTCCAAGCTATTACCCATGTCAGGAGGTAGGTGCTCGATGACCAAAGGGCGGGTTAAATGGTTCAACGACGCCAAGGGCTACGGCTTCATTGAACAACCCGAAGGTGGAGAGGACGTATTCGTCCACTTCACTTCGATCGAGATGGATGGCTTCAAGACGCTCGCCGAAGGCCAGGAGGTCGAGTTCGAGGTTCGCCAAGGTGACAAGGGACTGCAAGCGGCGAACGTGACTCGCGCTTAGCCCCGGTCTTCGAACTCGACGCCGACCGATAGACTCGCCCGAACTTCACGGTTCGGGCGAGTTTTCATCCCCATAGCGGCGGGCGCAAATCCCGCCATATTTCCCCGAAAATGGCAACTGGAGACAAGAAGCGGGTGTACTTGGTGGACGGGCACGCCCTCGTCTACCGGGCTTTCTATGCGATGATCAGCCGCCCCCTGCGGACCTCTCACGGCGAGAACACGTCTGCCCCTTGGGGGGTGACCCAGTTCATCCGCAAAGTCCTCGATGAACAGAAGCCCGACTATCTGGGATTCGTTTTCGACGCCGGCGGCGAAGAAACCTTCCGCCACGAGCTCTACGAAGATTACAAAGCCACTCGGGAGAAGCTGGACGAGACGCTGCAGGAAGACTTCCACACGGCGATGGATCGCATTCGTGAGCTGCTCGAGGCGTTCCACATCCCGGTCATCGAGCTGGAGCGATTCGAAGCGGATGATGTCATCGGCACGCTTGCCAGACAGGTTGCCGCGCAGGGGCTCGAGGCCGTCATCGTTTCTGGGGACAAGGACTTCTACCAGCTCATCAGCGATGGCATCGTCCTGCTCAATCCGGGCCGCGGCGGCCCGGCAGCGGTGGCCGAGGAGTTCGTCGACGAGAGCAACGCCGCCGAGCGGCTCGGAGTACCGCCCGAACGGGTGATCGACTATCTGGCGCTAGTCGGTGACTCTTCCGACAACATCCCCGGAGTCCGTGGCATCGGACCGAAGACCGCGGTTCAGCTCATCGGCCGGTACGGCCCGCTCGAGGAGATCCTCAGCCACACGGAGGAGATTACCCAGAAGCGGGCGCGCAACGCGCTGATGGAGCACGCCGACGAGGCTCGCCTCTCGAAGGAGCTCGTCACAATCCGCACAGACCTTCCCATGGAGCTCGACCTCGAGGCCCTGACGGTCGGCGTGCCGAATCGCGAACGGCTGCGAGATCTATTTCTGAAGCTCGAGTTCCACTCGCTGGTCCGAGAATTCGCGCCCGAGTCCCCGCCGGCCGCGCCCGTGGAACGAACGGCGGACTACGAGCTGGTAACGCGGGTCGAACGGGTGGCCGAGATCGTCTCCGAGGCGCTCGCCCACGGTCGCTTCGCACTCGATGTTCGCTCGGTCGGATCGCATGCTGTCGAGCAGCGAGTGGTAGGGTTGGGGATCGCCACCGGCCCACGGAGGGCCTACTACCTCCCCCTGGCTCATGTGCGTGTAGCGCGACCGGGTGAGCTCGACCTGGGCGACGTGGAGGAGGCGGACCCGGCCAACCTTCCCGCGCTGATCTCACCAGAAATGCGACCGCTAGCCGAGCTTTTGGCCTCAGAGGATGCCGTGCTCGTCGGTCACGACCTCAAGCGATCGACTTTGATTCTGAAGAACGAGGGGATCACCCTTGGCGACTCGCTTAGAGACGTCATGATCGAGTCGTACTGCTTGGATCCGGGCCGCCGGCAGCACGATCTCGAGACTCTCGCGCTCGAGGAATTCGGGCAAGAGAGTATGAGCTATGCCGACTTGTGTGGCAAAGGAAAATCGGAGATCCCGTTCTCGCAGGTGGAGCTCGGTGAGGCCGCCCAATTCTCCGGCGAAAGGGCCGACCTGTCGCTGCGGCTCGATGAGCGGCTTAGCCGGGAGCTATCGGACTACAGCCTGGGGGAGCTATTCGAGCAGATCGAGATGCCGTTGATGCCGGTGCTTGCGGACATGGAGAGGACTGGCATAGCCATCGACCCGGATTTCTTTGCGAAGATGGGCGAGCGGCTCGAGAGGGAACTCGATCAGGTCGAGGCGGAGATTTACAAGATCGTAGGGCGCGAGTTCAACCTGAACTCTCCGATCCAGCTACGCGCGATCCTGTTCGACGAGCTCGAGCTCCCGGTGAAGAAGCGAACCAAGACCGGACCCTCGACTGATGCCGATGTCTTGGAAGAGCTCGCCACCGAAGGGCATCAGATTCCTCGGCTGCTGATCGAGTATCGCGAGCTCGCAAAACTGAGATCCACCTACGTCGATGCCCTCCCCGCTCTCGCCGATCCGGAGACGGGCCGGCTTCATACTTCCTTCAACCAGACCGTCACTTCTACGGGCCGCCTTTCGAGCTCCGACCCTAACCTGCAAAACATCCCGATCCGCACGCCGCTGGGCGCCGAGATCCGCAAGGGTTTCGTTCCGGCCGAGGACCTCGTGTTCTTGGGCGCAGACTACTCGCAAGTCGAGCTTCGCATCCTCGCCCACCTCTCGAGCGATCCGGCCTTCCTCGCAGCCTTCCGCGGAGGGCGCGATGTCCACCGCGACACGGCCGCGCTCATCTTCGGAGCCGACGCCGAGGCGATCACGCCTGCCATGCGCGGCCAGGCGAAGACGGTCAACTTCGCGACAATCTACGGCCAGGGTCCCAACGCTCTCGCTCGTCAACTTGGGATCACTTTTTCGGATGCTCGCCAATTCATCGACAATTATTTCTCCCGCTTCCCCGCGATTCGTGACTACCTCGACCACCAGGTCGAGCTCGGTCGCGAGCGCGGCTACGTCGAGACGATATTCGGGCGCCGAAGGTACATCCCGGAGCTCCACTCCAAGAACCCGAACATCCGCCGCTTCGGAGAACGTGTGGCCACAAACTCCCCCATCCAGGGTAGCGCCGCTGACCTGATCAAGATTGCCATGATCCACATCCAAGCAGACATAGCTCAGGAAGGATTGCGCACTCGAATGCTCCTCCAGGTCCACGACGAGCTGCTCTTCGAGCTTCCGCCCGACGAGCTCGACGTGGCCGAGGCGATGATCAGGTCACGGATGGAGGGCGCGGTGGAGCTTGATGTGCCTATCGCGGTAGACATCGGATCGGGGCGAAGCTGGTACGAGACAAAGAATACTTCCTAAGGGGAGGCGGGGGGGAGGGGGGGGCCATGATCTGTTGTCGGACAGAGGTCCTACATCCAGCCCCAAAACCGGGGGTTCACCTCAAACACAAACTCCCACACTCCGCCGTCGCGTAGGCCCCGGGCAACCTCGACTC
>CANPVX010000048.1 GCA_947581815.1 Candidatus Indicimonas acetifermentans
GAATATGCGGACGGAGTGACAATAGCCCAGGCGCTGGCCGGGCGGCGCGATATGTAGAAACTAGAAACTACTCAAAGAGGTAATGACCACGAGAAGAGTGATACGGACTGTAGGCCTCAGCCTCGCGGGCGCGGTGGCGGTCGCCGCTCTGGGGATGTTCGTGGTGCGGGACCAAGAGAGCCGTCATCGGCACGATCTCTTCAGCCCCAAGCCGCTACGTCGCCTTGCCGCCCTTGGTTATATTGGCCGTCATGCCGACGTTGAGAACGCTCATCTGCTGAGAGACTTTCTTAGTTGGGAGCGGGAGCCGCGGCTGCGCAAGCGAGCCGCTGCGATATTGAGGCGGATTGAGCAGGCGCTGGTCGCGAGTTCCGAGGAACGCGACGGAGTGAACGGAAACGGAAACGGATAATTGGGAATGATTCCGGGAGGAGCAGCTAGCTGGTCCTTCGGACCGGGCGACTCGCAGAGAATCGATGAGATCCTGAACAACCTTCTCTACGATTCCAACTCTCGCTGTGCACTGCTCGTCGACCGGGCCGGCCCGCTCGTCACGACGGTCGGCGAGCAGCCGAACTTCGACTCCGCCGCCTTTGCCAGTCTAACCGCTGCTGATTTTTCCGCCAACGATCAGCTCGCCACCCTGATCGGGGAGGACGAGTTCAGTTCACTCTTCCACCAGGGCCGGAAAGAGTCTATGTATCTCGCCGATGTCGGCGGCCGCGTAATCCTGGTGGTCTTGTTCGACAGCCGGACGACGCTCGGCTTGGTGCGGATCAAGATCAAGGGTGCCGTGGCTGGCCTGAGACTGGTCTTCGAGGATGTTTTCGGCCGAGCCGCGACGGGCAAGCCCAGCGCGGAACTTGAGAGTGGTTTCATGGACGAAGCGGAAGATGAAATCGACCGCTTGTTCCGGGAGTAGGTCTCGACTATGTCGATGATCAACTATGCCTCCCGGGAGATAAACTGCAAGATCGTTTACTATGGCCCGGGGCTGGGTGGCAAGACCACGAATCTGGAGTACATCTTCAACAAGGTCGCCCCTCAAACTCGCGGTAAGCTCATCAGCCTCGCTACCGAGACCGAGCGCACCCTGTTCTTCGACTTTCTGCCGGTCGATCTGGGGACGATTCGCGGCTTCAAGACCCGCTTCCATCTGTATACCGTTCCGGGCCAAGTGTACTATAACGCGAGTCGCAAGCTGATCTTGAAGGGCGTGGACGGAGTGGTCTATGTGGCGGACAGCCAAGTAGAGCGACTCGACGCTAACATAGAGTCGATGCACAACCTCTACGAGAACCTGGCAGAGTACGGGTATGACCTGCGCCAGATTCCGTTCGTCGTCCAGTACAACAAGCGCGACCTGCCTAACGTGTCGCCAGTCGGCGAACTCGATCAACATCTCAACCCGGATCGCGTCCCCGCCTACGAGGCGGTGGCGACTAAGGGTGTTGGTGTGTTCGATACTCTGAAGGCCATAGCCAAGTTTGTCATCAAGTCCCTCGGCTAACCGAGGAGATCCGTTCCAGTGAACCTGCCGAACGGCATCACGATCGCCCGCATCCTGGCGACGCCCATCGTATTTGCTCTCATCCTTAGCGACCGCTTCGGGTATCAGGTCCTGGCCTTCGTCATCTTCATCATCGCAGCGGTGTCCGATCTGTGGGATGGCTATATCGCGCGGAGCCGCGGCCTGATTACGGATTTCGGCAAGCTCGCCGATCCCATCGCCGACAAGCTGCTGACTTTCGCAACCTTCATCCCTTTCTACATCCTCTCCCACCGCCCGGGCTCTCAGGAGGGCCTGGCGGTCGTCCCGTGGTGGGGCACCCTACCGCTCTGGGTCCTCATCGTCGTCCTCGGACGCGAGCTGCTGATCACCGCATTCCGAGCTTTCGCGAAGAGGCGCGGCGTTGTCATACCCGCTGGGAAGGAGGGGAAGTACAAAATGGTATTCCAGAATATCTACATTGGTAGTCAGATACTCTGGATCGCATTGCGGGATCGCGCGCTGGAACAAGGTTGGGACAGCCCCTTCTGGTCCTTTTGGCAGGTCTTCCATGGCTCCGTTGTGGCGATCAGCCTCGCGGCTGCCGTCATACTCACGGCTTACTCGCTAGTCGTGTACCTTTGGAGATATCGCGCGCTGGTAATCGAGCTTGGCACGACATGAAGCGCGAACTTCAGGGGATTGAAATCGTCGCCATCGGCGAAGAACTGCTGAGTGGCGCGACGATCGATACCAACGCCGCCCGTATCGCGGCGGCGCTCGAACCCATCGGTCTCAGGGTAGTAGCGAAGTGCACCGTGGGCGATACCGCAGCCGCGATCAGCGAGGCGGTCAGTTCCGCGCTTCAGCGGTCGCGCGCCGTGATCACGACCGGTGGGCTCGGCCCTACCCGAGACGATGTCACGAAGGCGGCCGTGGCCCAGGTATTCGACCGCAACCTCGAGTTCAACGAGGATCTCTGGCGGGAGCTCGAGGAGCGCTGGCGACCGTTGGGGAAGCCGCCCAGCTCGAATCGTAGCCAGGCCGAGGTGCCAGCGGGCGCCGCCATCTTCGCCAATCCCCGGGGAACTGCGCCAGGGCTAGCGCTCGAAGGAGAGCAGGGGGTGTGTATCCTGCTGCCGGGCGTGCCCGGTGAGCTGGAGGCGATCCTAGAGCAGTCCGTGACCCCGTACCTCGCACAGCGCGCAAAGCGAGACTCTAGGCGGCCTGTCCGGCGTCAGCTACGGACGGCTGGCATAGCGGAGTCGGCCATCGCGGAGAAAGTCGGCAGCGGGCTCGAGGACTTGCCACTCGATGTCGCCTACTTGCCCAAAGTGGCCGGCGTTGATATCCGGCTTACCTGTTGGTCGACCGAGGGGGCTGCCGCCGAAGATCACCTTGAGGAGGGCGCGCGACGGCTGCGGGAAGCTCTAGGCCGGCACATCTATTCCGAAGGAACCGTCGATCTGGCCGAGGTCGTGGGCGATACACTTCGCCAGCGGGGGATGACTGTGGCCATCGCTGAGAGCTGCACGGGTGGGCTCCTCGGCTCGCGACTGGTCGAGCGAGCGGGAGCCTCCGATTATTTTTGGGGAGGTATCATCGTCTACGACGACAAGGCCAAGATCGGGCTGGCGGGCGTGTCCGAGGCGACGCTGGCGGAATTCGGAGCCGTGTCCGGGGAGGCAGTTCGCGAACTGGCTGAGGGGGCACGACGGCTCTCGGGCAGCGATTGCTCCGTCGCCGTCACGGGAATCGCAGGGCCGGAAGGCGGAACGAAACAGAAGCCCGTTGGCACGGTGTGGATTGGTGTGAGCCTCGGTGAGGAGACGGTGGCGAAGCTGCGACACTATCTCGGAACTCGTGATATGATTCGGGCGAGGGCGGCCGAGGGTGCTCTCGACCTTCTACGACGTACTCTACTGAATGCCGAATCATGATCGGATCCCACGCTTACTTTGAAGGATCCAGCGGACTTCGACTGCACTACCGATGCTGGGACGTGCCGACGCGCCGGGTTGTCGTGATCATATGCCACGGGCTTGGCGAGCACTCCGGCCGCTACCAGTTGCTGGCGGACGATTTCGCGCGAGCGGGGCTGGCCACGTTTGCGCTCGACCACCGCGGACACGGCCGCTCTGACGGACGGCGGGGTCACGTCCGCAGGTTCGTTCAATACATACGAGACTTCGAGAGATTCAGGCGCCGGGTCGTGGGCGCGGTCGGGCCCGAAGTGCCTCTCATCCTGCTCGGCCATTCGCTCGGTGGCTTGATCGTGATCCGCTATCTTCAAGAATTCCCCGGCGTGAAAGCGGCCGGCGTTGTGCTATCGTCTCCACTGCTGGGGGTCGCGATCGAGGCGCCGCGCTGGAAAGTACGGTTGGGAAGAGTCCTGGCTAACGTGAGCCCGGCGCTCCCCATGAGTACAGGGCTCGATCCCGAGTACCTGACTCACGATCCGGAGGTCGTGGTGGCCTACAAACGCGATTCGCTGGTGCACGACCGGATCACGCCGCGGCTGTATTCTGAGATCAACAAAGCGATCGATGAGGCCCAGCTTAAAGCCCGGCGCCTGACGCTGCCCACGCTGTTCCTGGTGCCCAGCGCCGACAAGATCGTGCGCCCCGATCTCGTGCAGAGGTTCACGCTGTCCTTGCACCCATCGGCACGGGTCGTGCAGAAGACGTATCCCGGGCTCTATCACGAGGCGCTGAACGAGACCACCCGCTCCAGCGTGGTCGCTGATGTGCTTGGCTGGATCGAGCGGCGGGTCAGCTCGCAGCCTCTCTCTGCGGGGGTTGACTCTCGTCTGGATTGAAATGACTGTGAAGTGCTGAACTCCTGAACGCTACAAACCATGGTTGCAAAGAAAAAACAGGACGATACGCGGCGCGAGCCGAACGGCGATGACTCCGACGACCGCCAGGAAGGCAGGGAGGGGAGGGAGGGCAGGGAGGGCGGGGACGTCCGGGAGCCGGCGGCAGGACCGGAAACCAGCTCTTTGAAGAGCGAGGTCGATGGCTTGACGACCGAGCTGGAGGACTTGAGAGATCGGCACCTGAGGCTCGCGGCGGAATTCGACAACTTCAGAAAGCGGACGGAGCGCGAGCGAACTCAGCACGCCGAGCGAGCGCAGGCTGAGCTGGTCAAGCAGTTACTGGAGCCGCTGGACGACCTGGCTCGAGTGGCGGAATTCGATGCCGGTGTGAAGGATCCGGGCGCAGTGGTCGAGGGGGTGGAGTTGGTCGAGCGCAAGCTGAGGCGCGCCCTCGGGCAGAGTGGTCTGGAGCCGATCGAGGCGGTTGATCTTCCCTTTGATCCCGAGCTCCACGAGGCGCTGACGACGACCCCGACGGAGGTCCCCGAGGAAGATGGGGTCGTGTCTCAGGAGCTTACCAGGGGCTACCTTTTCAAGGGCACCCTCGTGCGCCCAGCGCTCGTCGCGGTGAAGAAGTACGAGCCGGGCTCGACTTCGACCCCGACCCCGACCGATATAGATGCGGACGAGGGCGCGGGTGGAGCCCGGGAAGAGTCCTGAGATATGCGGCCGGGTCGCACAAAGGATTACTATCAGGCCCTGGGTCTGCCGGAAGATGCTTCCTCGGCGGCGGTCAAGAAGGCCTATCGCAAGCTAGCCAAGCAATACCACCCTGACGCTAATCGCAACGATCCCAACGCCGGCGAGCGGTTCAAAGAAGTATCGGAAGCCTACGCAGTGCTTTCCGATCAGGAGAAGCGGAAGCAGTACGATCGGATGCGGAGGTTCACGCCGCTCGACGATCTGGCGGGAAGCGGAGCGACCGGTGGTGAACGGCGTGGCTTTTCAATCGACGACCTAGGTGGCGGGCTGGGCGACCTCTTCAGCTCTATCTTTGATTTTGGTCGGGGTCAAAAGACACGGGTGGCGGATCGAGGCCGCGACGTCGAACATACGGTTGAGGTGCCGTTCCGCACGGCCGCACGCGGCGGGCAGATCACGGTCGCGGTGCCGGTGACCGAGGCCTGCGCCACCTGCGATGGGAGTGGGGCTCGGCCCGGGACGTCGACGACGAAGTGCCCCGATTGCGGCGGGACGGGCATCCGATCGGTGGGGCAGGGCGGGTTCGCGATCAGCCGGGCCTGCCCGTCCTGTTACGGGCGTGGGGAAATAGCCACCGACCCGTGCCCCAGTTGCGGGGGTCACGGACAAGTGCGGACGGAGCGGCGGGTCAACCTGCGGATCCCAGCCGGGGTGGAGAATGGGTCGCGCGTCCGGATGTCCGGTATGGGCGAGCGTGGGTCCGGGGGAGGGCCGCCGGGCGACCTGATCATCCGCTTCGAGATCAAGCAGGATCGGTTCTTCCGCCGACGTGGCCTGGACGTGTATTGCACGGTGCCGATCAACTTGGCTCAGGCGACTCTGGGCTCGAGGTTACGGGTGCGAACCGTGGAGGGTAAGCACGTCGTCCTACGCGTGCCCCCAGGAACCGACAGCGGCACCAAGTTCAGAATACCCAAGATGGGGATCGAGAAGGACGGACGGAGGGGTGATCAATACGTCGAAGTGAAGATCACCGTCCCGGACGAGCTCGACACGCGCGAGGAAGATCTGATGAGAGAGTTCGCCGAGCTGACCGAGCTGAAGTACTAGGCAGCCGTCAGCGAGCTCCCTTCTTTCAGTATCGTTCCGCCGCCCAGCAGCTGGTCTCCGCCATAGATCGCCGCCGACTGACCCGGCGCGACGGCCCGATGCGCGCCGTGTAGCCGGACTTCAAGTCGCTCCGGCCCGATCTCTACCACCCGCCCTCCGGCTTCCGCTCCCCGATGGCGGATCTGGACGCTCAGCTCGTCGCCAGGCTTCGGTGGGTCACACAACCAATTGAGCTCCCCGACCGCGAAGCTCTTGCAGTTCAGCGCCGCAGCGGACCCGATGACGACGCTCCGGGTCGCGGGCTCGATCTCGACGACGTACATGGGCTGTTTGAATCCGCCGGGAAGGCGCTTGCGCTGCCCGATCGTGAAGTGAGAGTAGCCGTCGTGCGTTCCTATCTCCGCTCCTTCGAGTGTCACGATGGGGCCCGGCTGGAAGGCGGGGTGGCTCTCGTCCAACCGCGTCGCTAAGAATTTCCCGTAGTCTCCGTCTGGGACGAAGCAGATGTCGAAGCTCTCTGGCTTGTCTGCCGTCCTCAGCTCGAGTTCCCGGGCTCGCCGGCGCACTTCAGGCTTGGTCAAGTCTCCGAGCGGTAATTCCAGGATTTCCAAAACTTCCCGAGCGATGCCCCAGAGAAAGTAGGTCTGATCCTTGGAGCGATCGGCCGCGCGTAACAGGCGTGGTTGCGCGCCCGTGCGATCGATCCGGGCGTAATGGCCGGTCGCGATCCGCTCGCAGCCCAGCATGCGAGCGCGACGGAGAAGATCGCTGAACTTCGTATGGGAGTTGCAGCGGACGCAGGGATTAGGTGTCCTCCCCTGAGCGTACTCGGCGACGAAATCGTCGATTACATCGCGGGTAAACTCTTCCTCGAGGTCGAACACGTAGTGCGGGATGCCGAGCGTGTGCGCTACGGCCCTAGCGTCCGCGATGCCTTCGAGGCCGCAACAGCTCTTGCTGGACCCCGCCACATCGCCGTAGCAGAACGTCTTGATGGTGGCACCCACCACCTCGAAGCCACGCTCGAGCAGAATCGCAGCCGCCAGCGATGAGTCGACCCCGCCGCTCATCGCAACGAGGACCCGGCTCGCCTTTCCGTTCCGGGGAGACATGCTTCTAATTAGTTGCGGGCGAACTCGCGCACGCGCTGGACAAGCTGGGGGATGACTTCCAGCGCATGATCGATGTCAGACTTCTGTGTACACCAGCCCAAGCTCAGACGTAGAGTGTTGTCGGCCAGGTCTCCCTCACGCCCCATCGCCGTGATCACGTTCGAGGGCTCGACCGAGCCCGTCATGCACGCCGACCCCGAGGAAACGCAGATTCCCTCCAGATCCAGAGCTGTCAGCAGCCCCTCGATGTCCACTTCGGGCACCGACACGTTGAGCACGTTCGGCAACCGCTCTGGAGCGCCTCCGGCATTCACGACGAGCCCCTCGATAGTCGCCTCGAGGCCAGCCTGTAGCTCGTCCCTCAACGCGCGCAGGCGCGGGGCTTCGGTGCCGAGCTCGCTCACAGCCATCTCTGCCGCTTTCGCGAGGCCTACGCAGCCCGCCACGTTTTCAGTACCTGCGCGAAGGCCGCCCTGATGCCCGCCGCCGAAGATCACGGGCTCCAGCTCGATGCCGTCGCGTACCCACAGTGCGCCGACCCCCTGCGGCCCACCGAACTTGTGACCCGAGATCGCGATCATGTCGACGCCAACCGCATCGCCGCTCAGCGGTAGCTTGCCGAGAGCCTGGACGGCATCTGAGTGCAGGGCCGCTCCGCGCTCGCGGCAAAGATCGGCCACCCGCTCCATAGGCTGGACCGCGCCGGTCTCGTTGTTCGCCCACATCACCGTCACGAGGGTCGCCCGGTCGTCGTCAAGTAGAAGCTTGACGAGGGCCTCGACATCTAGAACGCCCTCGGAGTCGACGGGGGCGGCGCAAACATCGTAACCCCCGGCAGCAAGCTGCTTGGTGGACTGAATCACGGCTTTGTGCTCGATGCTCGAACGGATGACGCGGGCGCCCGGGCGACGTCGTGCGAACCCGAGGACGGCGAGATTGTCGGCCTCCGTCCCGGACCCGGTGAAGACGAGACTGCCGCCGTCGACACCGAGCGCGGCCCTAACCTTGTCCCGGGACTCCTCGACCGCGATGCGGGCCTCGCGGCCAAACGCATGCACGCTGGATGAGTTACCAAAGCGATCGCCGAGAAACGGCTCCATCGCTCTGATCACCTCGGGGCGAACGGGAGCCGTTGCCGAGAAGTCGAGATAGGTCCGCCTAGTCATATGTGAATTGAAACTAACGGTTGAGTGGGAGTATGGAAGAGGCTGGGCGGGTTTGCGCGAATCACATGCTCCTGACGGGCAGCTCGACGACATCGGCCACTCGCATGGTCTCGCGCGTGTAGAACGGCTCACCGTAGGCGGCGCGAATCAGCGAGCCCGTATGGGCATCCTGGATGCGGACGAGCTCGTAGAACGGGGCGCCGGTCGGGAAGAGTTCGCCCATCGCGGTGGCGTCATCGAACTGCGATGCGTAGCAGCGGATCGCCTCCAGCTTTCGTTCGAACGCCTCGCTGGTGTCGACGACGAAACTCGGCTTTACGGCGTCTTCTCGGTAGGCGAGCGTGTAGATCAGTTTAGCGGGACGATGAGGCTCACCCGAGGCGGGAAAATTCCTCAAACCGGCGAGGAAACACGCGTCGTAGGCCAGTGCCGAAGTCACCCTGTGGTCGGGATGGCGCCCTTCGAAATACGGTAAGATGACGGTCCTGGGTTGGAGCTCGCGAATCGCCTCTACAAGCGCGATACGGCTCGGGTCGTCGTTCCTGATGCGAGCGTCGGGGAGGCCGAGGACGCGCCGCTCCGCGATGCCCAGTACGGCGGCCGCCCTATCCGACTCTTGGAGGCGTAGCTGCGGCGTTCCCTTCGATCCCAGTTCGCCGGCGGTCATGTCGATGATCCCGGTCGCGTAACCCTGGTCGGCGGCGCGTATCAACGTGCCACCGCATAGGAGCTCAGCGTCGTCGGGATGCGGCGCGATGGCAAGTAGATCGATCACGCGCTGTTCGACCGGAGTTGACCCAGCGGCGTCATTCGTAGCCGAGAGCCGTCACGGGATCGAGCCTCGATGCGCGCACGGCGGGGAACAGGCCGAACACGATCCCCGTGAAGGCCGCCGCCGTCAGAGCTACGAATACAGACCAAATCGGTATCACCGCCGGTACCGGCGTGAAGCTCGAGACAGCCCATGAGATCAGTCCGCCGGCCGCCAGCCCAAAGGCGCCCCCTACCGTCGTCAGCGTCGTCGCCTCTACCAGGAACTGCCAGAGGATGTCGCGTCGCGTCGCGCCCAACGACTTGCGGATCCCGATCTCCCTCGTCCGCTCGGTTACCGAGACGATCATGACCGCGATCACTCCGATGCCGCCAACCATCAGGCCCGCGCTGGAGAGCGCGAACATCACCGCGAACAGCGCCGCGGTCAGTTGGTTCCACTGATCGTTGATGCTGTCCCGCGTCAGGACCTCGAAATTGTTTTCGTCGGCCGGGCCAAGCCCCCGCAAGGATCGCATTCGCGCCGTCACCTGGTCCACGGCGTTGATCAGCCCAGCGGCTGACTTCGCCTTCACGACGAAGCCCATGAGATGCTCGAACGTGATGAACCGGGCGTTTTTCATCAGGTGCTTCTCCCCGGCGCGAAACGGCACGAACACCCGGTGACCCCCTAGCTGGGCGAATAGATTGGCCGGCTCTTTGTAAACGCCGACGACCTTGAAGGCTTGATCGCCGATCCGAAGCGTCTTGCCCACAGCGCCCGCCGGGGCAAAGAGATCGCGGGCCGCGGAGCTGTCGATGACGGCGACCGGCCGGCCGGCTTCCTCCTCGGGACGGGTGAAGAACCGCCCCTCGACGATATCGCCCGCGTCGATCTCCATGAACTCCGGCGTGACCGCGATAACGTTACCCCGAATGTCGTTGCTGCCGGCGTGGATGTTCATCCCCATGAACGACAGATCCGAGAACGGGTAGGCGTTTTCCACGGCGCCGAGCCTGCGCAGCTCGCGGACGTAGCTGGAGTGGAAGAGGGGCACCCTGAAGAACGACGGCTCCTCCTCTTCGAGGCCTGTGTTGAGCTCTATCCCCGACGTCCGCGTGATGTAAAAGATGTTGGGGCCGGCCGCTTCTATCGCCTCGTCGAAGCTGCTGTTCACACCCTGGATCACGGCGGCCATGACGACCACGACGACGACGCCTATGGCTACGCCGAGAATCGTGAGCCCCGTGCGAATCTTGCTCTGCCGGAGCGCCTGAAGCGCTATGGTGACGCCTTCTCGAAACGCTCTGCCAGTCATGCTCGCCTCCTCGTCATTCGTACCTCAGGGCGTCGACCGGATCGAGTCGCGCGGCCCGCAGCGCCGGATAGACGCCGGCGACTACGCCGACCACCACGCCGAGCGCGATCGCCACGAGGATCGACCAGGCCGAGACTGCTGCCGGCAACGGCGTGATCAGGTCCACAAGCTCGGCGAGCCCCCAGCCGGCCCCGATGCCGATGGCGGCGCCGACACTCGAGAGCGTGGCGGCTTCGGCGAGGAACTGGCGCGTGATGTCGATGCGTCGGGCGCCGAGCGCCTTCCTGACGCCGACCTCACGCGTGCGCTGCAGCACGGACATCAACATGATGTTCATGATGACGATACCGCCGACCACGAGCGCGACGGATACGAGGCCCGGTAGGGCCGCGAGCAAGACGTTCTTGACCTTCTCCCACGCGTCGAGAATCTGGCTGGCCGATTCTATGCCGAAGTCGTCCTCGTCGGCGGGCCGCAACCGATGGCGCCGCCGCAGGACTTCGATGACCACGGCTTCGCCAGCCTCCATCTCCTCGGTGGTCCTGAATTTGATGTTGATCTCTTCGATCCTGGCGCGACGCCGGGCGAAGTCGGCGTGGTACGCGCCTAGAGGGACGACCACGGAGGCGTCGCGGATATTTCCGATCAGGCCGCCCTGCTTCTTGAGCACTCCGACGACCCGATAGCGGAAGGGCCCCAGCCGGATGTGTTGGCCGACGGGTGATCCGTCCGGAAACACTCTTTCGGCGATGGCGTCACCGATGACGGCGACCCGGATCCCGCGAACGTGATCGATGCGGCTGATGCCCCGCCCCTCCAGGACGTCCCAGCCCTGCAGGGCGAGATACTCGTCGGTCACCCCCAGCAAGCGCACGTTCTTGCGACGGTTCGATCCACTCCAAACCTCCGGCATGAAGCGATCGGTGGCGTAGGCCAGGTACCAGATTCCGGGGACGTTGGCTGCGATCGCTTCGGCATCGTCCACGGTTAGATCGGGATTGCGGGATTGGCGCCGCAAAGTGGCCGCGTCTTCACGGCCCGTGTTTCTCGTGCGAACTCTTTCGACCCGGAGGGTGTTGATTCCAAATATCGAGCCGGCGAAGTCATCTTGGACATAACGGTTCATCCCCTCGACGACCGCGATCACGGCGATGAGGAAGGTGACACCGATGATTACGCCCAGCAGCGTGAAGAAGGACTTCAGCTTCTGGGCCCAGATCTGCAGGAGGGCCAGCCGAACGGTCTCGAGGATGTTCAAGCCAAACTACTGGTGGCGCGCCGCTCGTCCCGCTCGATGAAACCGTCGCGCAGCCCGATCAAACGGTCGGCGTACTGCGCGATATCCTGTTCGTGGGTCACGACGATGATCGTTTCGCCCCGCTCGTTCATCTTGACGATGATCTCCATGATCTCGGCCGATGTGGACGAGTCCAGGTTGCCGGTCGGCTCGTCCGCCAGCACGATCGACGGCTCGTTGACCAGCGCGCGGGCGATCGCGACTCGTTGCCGCTCACCGCCCGAGAGCTCGGCCGGTTGGTGTTTCATACGGTCCGCCAAACCCACCGCATCCAGGGCCCGGCTTGCTGTCGCCTTTCGCTCTTTGGCCGACACCCCCGCATAGATGAGCGGCAGCTCCACATTGTGCAGCGCCGTGGTCCGAGGTAACAGGTTGAACGTCTGAAACACGAACCCGATCTCGCGGTTGCGGATGTGAGCCAATTCGTTGTCGTCCAGCGTTGAGACCTCCTGGCCGTTTAGCCAATACTTGCCGGCGGTGGGCGTGTCCAGGCAGCCGATCAGGTTCAGCAGGGTCGATTTCCCCGAGCCGGAGTGTCCCATGATCGCGACGAAGTCGCCTCTGTCGATGCGAATATCCACGTCCCGCAGCGCGTGAACCGTCTCGGCGCCGAGCACGTAATCCTTGGTCAACCCTTCGGTCAAGATTATCGCGCTGTCGGGAGGGTTCATGTTCTATTTGTCTCCTTCTGAGGAATCGTTCGAGGCCTTCACCGGGTCACCATCCTTTAGCCGGCGGATGGCCTGATAGGTGCCGGCGACGATGACATCGCCCTCCTCCAGCCCTTCAACGATCTCGAAGTAGTCTCGCCCCGCGATGCCGATCTTCACGGCCCGGAACTTCGCCACATCGTCTTCTACCACGAACACGCCCTCCAGCTCTTCGCTTCCGTCTTCGCCCAGCTCGATCGTCTCGCCCTCGGACTCTTGCGGCGTCTCCTCCTCCAAAGGCTCCGGCTTCTGCAGGGTCAGCGCGATGATCGGGATGCTCAGTACGCTATCACGCACCGCCGTGATGATGTCCGCCGTTGTCGAAAGATCCGGTCTGAGATCTGGAGGCGGGTAGTCGAGCCGGATGACGACCTCGAAGTCCACAGACTGGTTGGATGTCCGGCCGCTCAGCGATCTGGCGCCGCCCTGGATCGAGCTGTGAGCGATCTCTGTGACGACGCCGGTGAACACTTGATCCCGGAAGGCGTCGATCTCGAGGCTGGTGCTGTCCCCGACACTGATCTCGGGGATATCGGTCTCGTCCACCTCGACGACGGCTTCCATCACCGCGAGGTTCGCCACCGTCAGCAGCACCGTTCCCGGATTGTTCATCGTCCCGACGATCGCCGTCTCGCCTTGCTCGACGTTCAGACGGGTGACGCGTCCGAACATGGGCGCTGTGATCACGGTCTTGGCGAGACGGTCGAGCGCTTCGCGAAGATTGGCTTGCGCCTGCGCCACACCGTGCTCGGCGGCCTCGAGCAGCGCCTGCTGAACGTCGCGATTCGTCTCCGCGGCGTCGAGCTCCTGGTCCGAGATGAGCTCCGGGTTCTGCTGGTGAATCCGTTCCGTGCGAGCCGCGGAGCGCATGGCCTGATCGCTATTCGCCTGGGCCTGTGTAACGGTGGCCCGCGCCGAAGCCACCGCCGCGCGAGCCCGCTGAGAGGCCGCCAAGAACGTCGTGGGGTCTATGATCAGCAGTGTGTCGCCGCTCTGGACCTCGTCTCCCTCCTCAACGCGGAGATCCACGATTCGCCCGGACACGTCGGCCTGGATGTCCACGCTGCGGTGCGGTCGTATACTGCCGCTGGCGGTGACGACCGCGACCAGGTCGCGTCGTTCGATCTCCTCCGTGCGCACCTCCACCCCTCCCCGCCGCCCCTGCTTGATGGCGATGGCGGCGAAGATCAGGATGACGACGCCGATTCCAGCGCCGATGAGAATCTTGCGTCTGTTCACTCAACGCCTCCCTAGTTCGTGGGCAACTCGTGGCCTACCGACGCCTCGAGCGCGGCCAGGTTCTGGTGGAAAGCGAAAACCGCGTTGATCTCGTCCACCTCGGCCTGGGCCGTGAGCGTCTGGGAGTCCAGGAGCTCCAGAAAAGTACCCGCGCCGAGCTGATAGCGCTCCTGTGCGAGACGTAGCTCCTCTCGAGCCGTCCGCGTGTTCACACCCTGCAGAACGACGGTTTCGTAGGCTGTCTCCAGATTGTAGACCGCTTCGGCCACGTTCGCCCGCGTCTGAAGCTCGAGCGCGCGCAGGAAATAATCGAGGTCGTTTCGAGCCGCGACCGACTGCTCGACCTGGGCCTGGCGATCGAAGTTGTTGAAGATCGGAATCTGAATGAAGGCGCTCACCGAGACCGGCTCGTTCTGGAACGCGAACGGGAACTGAGTATTGAGAGACGTGAAGGTGTTTGCGGCCGTCGCCGAGTCCTGGGAAGTGAAATCGAAGACCGAGCAGTCCGAGGCCGCGGGCGGTGGCGCTATACCTACGGCACCGTATAGCCTTTGGAGTTCGACGCAGGTCGCGGTTTGAGTGGCGGCATCCGCCTGCGCATCGCCGATGGCGCGGTCGATCGTTCGGTTTGGGTCGGTCTCTTCGCGTGTGAAGCCGCTCCAGGCCGCGTTCAAGCTGAGCGTCGGAAAGTACGCCGCTTTGGCCACTTTGATGGCCGAGTTGGCGGCCTGGCGGTCCGCCTTCACCGCCAGCAGGTTGGGGTGACGCGCCAAGGCGTCGCTGATGAAAGCCTCGATGTCATAATTCGGCTCGAACACCTCGAACGTGCTCACCAGATCGATCTGCTCCGGGGGCAGCTGAACGCCGAGTGCTTCCACCAGGCGAAGCTTGGCTACACGGGCAGCGTTATTGGCGACGAGCAGAGCGACTTGCGCCTGTCCGCGGGTGACGTCCGCCTGCATCGACTCGAGCCGCGTGCCCGCTCCGACTTCCTGGCGCGCCTCGGCGAGGCGAAGATGCTCTTGCGAGCGCGTTAGCTCGCGCTCAGCCTGCTCCGCCTGGGCGTCGAGCCGCAGGACTTCGAGATAGGCGCTAGTGACCTGCGTACGCAGGCTGAGGTCCGCGTTGTCGATCCGGTTCTCCACGGCGCTGCGCTCCGACTTGCGCAGGCCCGGCGAAAACAGCGTCGTTCCGTCTAACCTATAGTTGACGTTGAGCGAGTACTGCGAGAGCAGAACGGACGGCTGGGCGAACGTCGCCGCTCCCAGGCGCTGCTCGCCTGCGTCCTGCCACGAGCCAAAAAGATTGACGTTGGCGGACGGCAAATATAGCCTGGCGTTCGCTTGACGGACGTTCCAGTTCGCTGGCGCCAG
>CANPVX010000049.1 GCA_947581815.1 Candidatus Indicimonas acetifermentans
GAATGAACCACACCTGACTGCCTTCAATCGAGAGCGGCCGTTTGTGGCGCTGAAGTACGCGCTCTCACTCGACGCGCGTCTGTCCGAAGCGCCCGGAGTAGAGACTCGGGTCACATCGCCGGATGCCACGCGCGAGGTCCATCGCCTCAGGGCCGGCCACGACTGCATCTTGGTGGGGATCGGAACCGTGGTGGCCGACGATCCATCCCTCACCGTGCGGGAGTGGAAAGAGCCGAGGGTGGCGCCCGTCCGAGTCGTGCTGGATTCGACTCTGCGGCTGCCTTCGGGGTCGGCGTTGGCCAGAGGGGCGCGGGACGTCCCCCTTTGGGTCTTCTCGGCTCCCGCCCCCGCCCCCGCGCCTGCCCCCGGCGCGCCGACCCGCGCGGCAGATCAGCTTCGTTCCCTGGGCGTCGAGCTTTTGACCGTGCCGCGGGCTGTGGCGGCGGAGGGGGGCGAGGAGGGCGAGGGGGGAGAGGGGGGAGGACTGGATCTCGGTGCGGTGCTCGATACGCTGAGGAGCCGGGGCGTCCGATCGGTTCTGTGCGAGGGTGGGGGGGGGCTGGGGTCGGCGCTTCTGGCCCAGGGGTTCGTCGATCGAATGTACATGTTCATAGCCCCGCTGCTGTTCGGCGAGTTGGGCGTCGCGGCTTTCCAGGGACCGCGCGGCAAAGCGCCGCGAGATTGGCGGGTGATAGAGCGAAAGAACCTGGGCGAGGACACGCTCTTGGTCTTGAGCCCGGGTTCTGTGAAGTGAGGCTAATGCGCTGAAAAGATGTTCACTGGGATAATCGAAGAGGTGGGCGTTGTCCGCGAGGTCACCCATTTGGACGCCGGCAGGGAGCTCGTGATCGCTGCGGAGACGGTGCTTGCGGATCTCGAGGTGGGGTCCAGCATCAGCGTGGATGGCGTCTGCCAGACCATAGTCCAGTTAGGAGACGGCGCCGCCGCTTTCCTCAAAGTGCAGGCGATAGCTTCGACTCTTTCGCGGACCACCCTCGGCGAGTTCGAGCCGGGCCGCGGCGTCAACCTCGAGCGCCCTATCGCTGCGGGCGAGCGCTTTGGGGGCCACTTCCTCCAGGGGCATGTGGACGGCGTGGGCGCCGTGACCGAAGTCGAACGCGAGGGCGAAATGGTCCGGGTCGCTTTCACCCTGCCGGAGACGGTTCGACCTTACACGATCCTGCACGGGTCAATCGCAGTGGACGGCGTGTCGCTGACGATCAACGCCCTGGGGGGCGACGGGACTGCAGAAGTGGCGCTGATTCCTTATACTTATGCTCACACGAATATGTCGCGGCTGGCTCCCGGGAGCCGTGTGAATCTTGAGGCGGATCTCATTGGAAAGCACATTGTGCAAGCGCTCGCCGAGTACCGGGAGGTTGCGCCAGGCGGGGCGGGGGGGGGTCGGGGGGCTCCGAAACCGGCTACTTCATATCTGAGCGGGACCGACTCCATAAGCGAATGATTACGATCGAGTTCGATACGATAGTTGAGGCAATCGAGGCGATACGTCGCGGCGAGATGGTGATCGTCGCCGACGATGAGGACAGGGAAAACGAGGGGGATCTGGTCTGCGCCGCGGCCGCCGTCACACCTCAGACGGTCAACTTCATGGCCACGCATGGACGAGGGCTGATCTGCCTGGCCCTGACGCCTGAAGGCGTGGACCAGCTCGGCTTGTCTCCCATGGGCGGCACCAACAGCAACGACTCACACAAGACGGCTTTCATGGTCTCGATCGACGCGGCGCCACACCACGGCGTGACCACGGGGATCAGCGCGGCCGACCGTGCTAAGACGATTCGGATCGCCGTAAGCCCGTCAGCGCGTCCCGGCGATTTCAGACGCCCCGGCCATATCTTTCCGCTGCGCGCCAAGGCCGGCGGCGTTCTGCAGCGGGTCGGCCAGACGGAGGCGTCGGTGGATCTGGCTCGCATGGCGGGCCTTGAACCGGCGGGCGTGATCTGCGAGATCCTGAATCCCGACGGAACCATGGCGCGCCGCCCCGAGCTCGAAGCTTTTGCCCGGCGTCACGGGCTCAAGTTCGTTACCGTGGCTCAAATCATCGCCCACCGCCTCAAGACCGAGCGCCTCGTTCGCCGCATCGCCGAGGCCAAGCTCCCGACGCAGTTCGGTGAATTCCGCGTGATCGGGTTCAGCAACGATATCGACGGCCGCGAGCACGTGGCGCTCATCAAGGGCGACGTCGCCGGCCGAGAGGACGTTCTGGTGCGCATGCATTCCGAGTGCGTGACCGGCGACGTCTTCCATTCCAACCGCTGCGATTGTAATGGCCAGTTGCAGGCCGCCCTGCGGATGATCGAGAAGCGTGGTCATGGCGTGCTGGTGTATCTGCAGCAAGAGGGACGGGGTATCGGGCTGCTGAACAAGCTGCGAGCCTACGAATTGCAGGATAAGGGTATGGATACGGTGGAGGCGAACGAAGGGCTGGGCTTCGCGCCGGATCTGCGCGACTATGGGATTGGCGCCCAGATATTGCTCGACCTCGGTCTCAAATCCATGAGGCTGATGACCAACAACCCCAAGAAGATCATCGGTTTACAGGCCTACGGTCTGTCGGTGAGCGAGCAGGTCCCGCTTACCGTGAAGCCCAACCGGCACAACCGCGAGTACCTGGATGTGAAGCGCGAGAAGCTGGGGCACACGCTCCCCGTGGGAGAGCGGGCGGCCAACTAGAGTTTGGAAGTGGAAGGTGGGCCCGTGCTGAAGAGCACGGGCCCGTATGTGGAAAGTAGTTTATCAGTCGACACACGGCCCCACGTGTGTCGACTGTGATAACGCGAGCCCCGTTCAAGAGGTTCCCGTATTATGAGCGAACTATATGGCCGGCTTCGAGCGGATGGGCGGCGCTTCGCGCTAGTAGTCAGCCGAACCAACGAGCTGATCACACGCCCGCTCCTCGCCGGAGCGCAGGACTGCTTACGCCAACACGGCGGCTCAGACGAGAGGATCGATGTCCTCTGGGTACCGGGAGCCTGGGAGCTGCCGGCCGTGGTTGCGCGCCTGGCTAGAAGCAAGCGTTACGCGGCGATCGTCGCCCTCGGTGCGATCATCCGCGGCGCGACGCCCCATTTCGATTACCTGGCCTCGGCGGTTACGCAAAGGCTCGCCGAGGTGGCGTCGAGCTCCGATACCTTCGTGGCGCTGGGAGTTCTTACCACCGACACCGTAGAGCAGGCGCTCGAGCGTGCCGGCAGCAAGGCGGGGAACAACGGCTGGCAGGCGACTCTAGCAGCCATCGAGATGGCCGATCTTCTGCACCAGCTGGATGAGGGGCCGAACTAAGTCGAGGGCGCGGGTCCTTCAGGTCCTCTACGCTTGGGAGATGAGAGGCGCGGCGGACCCGCTGCGCGAGATCGACCACGGGCTCGGCGAGCCTTGCAAGAAGTCGCTGGAGCCGCGCGTTTCGGAGCACGCCTACCGTCTGCTAGACGCTATTCAGTCACACCAGAGCGATATCGACGCGCGCATCGAGGCCCTCTCGGATAACTGGCGGCTCTCGCGCATGACGGTCATCGATCGCAATATTCTTCGCATAGCGACGGCGGAGATGTTGTATTGCGGAGAGATACCGTTGCGCGTCTCGGTTCACGAAGCGATTCGCCTGGCGGATTGGTTCGGGACCGAAGAGAGCCGGCGCTTCATCAACGGGGTTCTGGATGCGCTACTTCATTCCCTCGAGCCGGAGAACCTTCCCCCCCCGGACGCCCGATGACCGCCGCCGAGCCGCTTCATCTGCTCGTCATCAACTGGCAGGACAGAAAAAATCCGCAGGCGGGCGGCGCTGAGATTCACCTGCATGAGATCTTCGGCCGCCTGGCCAGCCGCGGCCATCGCATCGTACTTCTCTGTTCCGGCTGGAAGGGGGCGCGGCGCATCGAAGAGGTAGATGGCCTTCACGTGCATCGCGTCGGCGGCCGACATACCTTCACATTACGGGCGGCCCGGTACTACCGCCGGCACCTCAGCGGCGCCAAGTTTCAACTCGTGGTCGAGGATATCAACAAGATCCCCCTGTCCAGCCCGCGCTGGGTCGAGGCACCCGTCGTGGCGTTGGTCCCGCACCTGTTCGGCGCGACCGCGTTCCGCGAAGCGTCGCCTCCGCTCGCCGCAGCCGTTTGGCTAGCGGAGCGGCCTCTGGCCCGCGTTTATCGCGGCGTGCCCTTCCAGGCGATATCGGAGTCGACCGCCGACGACTTGGCCGCGCGCGGCATACCACGACCGAGTATACAGGTCATCTATCCGGGGATCGAACACGAGCGCTACACACCCGATCCATCGGGCGAGCGTTTCCCGAACCCGACGTTCGCGTACGTCGGTCGGCTCAAGCGGTATAAGGGGCTGGAGCGCGTGATCGATGCGACCGCCAGGCTGAGAGCCGGCGGGATCGACGCGCGCTTCGTTGTGGCGGGAAAGGGCGACCACGAGAGGGCCCTGCGTCGGCGCGCGGCTCGCACGCCGCCCGGGACAGTGGATTTCTTGGGCTTCATAACCGAAGATGAGAAGGTGTCCTTGCTGCGCCGCGCCTGGGCCACCGTCTATCCGTCTCCTAAGGAAGGGTGGGGTATCACCAACATCGAGGCAGCGGCCTGCGGGACACCCGCTCTCGCGTCCGACTCGCCCGGGCTGCGCGAGTCGGTCAGCCACGAGCGCAGCGGCCTGCTCGTTCCCCACGACGATCCCGGCGCCTGGGAACAGGCCATGCGGCGGATCGTGACCGATCAGGCCCTGCGCGAGCGACTGTCGGCTGGCGCGCTCGAGTTCGCCGCGTCCTTCAGCTGGGACCGGGCAGCCCAAGAGACCGAGGCGCATCTGCGGCGCAGTGCGGCGACGTAGGTTCGAGTCCGTTGAATGAGTCAACGAGGAGGTAGCCATGGAGGTATCGGTGACCGCCCGCAAGTTTGAGCTGAGCGAGTCGTTACGTCAGTTTGCGGAGGAGCGATTGGCGCGGCTTCTACGCTACGATTCGCGACTCTTGCGCGTCGCCGTCACCCTTACCGAGGAAAAGCGTGGCCGAACCGCCGAGGCTCTCGCTGCGATCTCCGGCGACGTAGATGTCCATGCCGAAGCGACCGCCGAGGACTTCCGTTCCGCGCTCAACCGGGTCTCAGAGAAGCTGACCCGGCAGCTCAAACGACGACACGACCAGTATCGCGATCACCAGGCCCCGCGGCTGGGCCGCGACATCGAACCCGAAGAGGCGATCGAGGCGGAGTGAGTTTCAAGGTCAGCGACCTGCTGCGGCAGCGATTGGAGAGTCTGCGCCTCGAGGTGGTGACGCCCGACAGCGTGGGACTCGATCGCGAGATCAGCGAATCGGAGATCTCGAGTCCGGGCCTGACCCTCGCCGGCTACACCGAGCGCTTCACCCCCGGGCGCGTCCAGGTGCTCGGCGAGACCGAGATCACCTACCTGGAGGCGCTCAAGCCCAAGGACCGACGCAACTCCATCAAAGCGCTGCTCGCCTTTCAGATACCCTGCGTGTTCATCACCAAAGGTCAGCAGCCGCCCGCCGAGCTGCTCGAGATCGCGGAAGAGGCCGGCATACCCATCATCATCAGCCAGTTGAGCACCGCGGAGTTCTACCGGCGGATCAACCCGTTCATCAACGAGCAGTTTGCCCCGCAAACGCACGTGCACGGCTCGCTAGCCGACGTCTATGGCGTCGGTTTGCTGTTCGTGGGCCGAAGCGGCATCGGCAAGAGCGAGTGCGTTCTCGATCTGATCGAAAGAGGGCATCGCCTCGTCGCGGACGACGTCGTCCGTATCAGGCGCCACGGACACGACATTTTGATCGGCACCGGGTTGGAGCTGGCCCGGCACCACATGGAGATCCGCGGTGTCGGGATCATCGACATCAGAGGCTTGTTCGGGGTGCGCGCGATCCGGCAGCAGAAGCGCGTCGAAGTCGTCGTCCAGCTCGTCGATTGGGATAACGAGGAAGCCTACGACCGGACCGGGCTCAACCCCGAATCGACCGAAATCCTCGCCGTCGATACGCCGAGGGTCAAGGTCCCCCTCAACCCGGGGAAGAACATCACGGTCGTCTCGGAAGTGATCGCCATGAATCACTTGTTGAAGTACTCGGGCGTGGACGCTGCCGAGAGGTTCAGCGACAGTCAGAAGCGGGCGATGCTCCCGATGACCGAATATCTCGAAGAGGATTATGAGTGACGTCGTGCAGGGCATTCTCGTCGGCCACGGCGAGCTGGCGGACGCCATGCTCGATGCGGTCGAGGAGATCGCCGGCACGAGGGGAGGGATCGTCACCCTCAACAATCGGGGCCTGACTCCAAGAGCGCTCGAGGAACGCCTGAAACAGCTGGCGGGCGATGGCCCGAGCGTCGTTTTCGTCGACCTTCCGAGCGGCAGCTGCGCCCTAGCCGCGCGGCGCCTGCAGTTCGGGCATCCGCATCACATTGCGCTGGTGTGCGGCGTGAACCTGCCCCTGCTGCTGGACTTCCTCTTCAACCGCGAGCTTTCCCTCGAAGAGCTGGTCGAGAGGTTGCGCGCGCACGTCGGCGTTTCGATCGAACATCCTCCAAGAGATGCCGATCCTTCTGTACCGGGTTGATGACCGGCTGATCCACGGCCAGGTCGTTGTGGGCTGGGGAGCCCAACTACAGATCGATTACATAGCTGTCGTAGATGATGAGCTGGCGGCGAGCGACTGGGAGCAGGACCTGTACCGCGCCGGCCTTCCCGATACGCTGGAGGGTCGCTTTCTGACGGTCGAGCGGGCCGTGGAGGCGATCCCGATCTGGCAGGAAAATCCAAAGGAGCGCGGGATCGTGCTGACTCGCGACATCGCGACCGTGTGTCAGCTGGCGGAAAGCGGCGTCTTGCAGGGGCAGGAAATCAATATCGGCGGCTTGCACGATGCGCCGGGCCGGCGTCGAATCCTGACCTATGTCTTCCTCGGCGATGATGACAGAAGAGAGCTCATCCGGCTCGGCAAGACGGGGGTGCGCGTCAGTGCCCGCGACGTGCCCAACGCTCGCGCCGTCGAACTCGACCAACTACTGAAATCGTAGCAGGGAAAACGACACTGGATGCTCCGACTCTAGTGGCATTGGCCCTCCTGGGAGGCGTCGTGGGGCTCGATGCTGCCTCCTGCCCCCAGGTGATGATCTCCAGGCCCGTGGTCGCCGGACCCCTGGCCGGGCTGCTCCTCGGCTCACCCGCCACCGGGCTCTGGATCGGCGCGTTGTTGGAGATTTTGACCCTCAGGCAGCTTCCTGTCGGCGCCAGCCGGTATTGGGACACAGGGCCGGCCGCCGTCGCGGCCACGGCAGCCGCGGCGGGGTTCGCGGGGGCGGGGGGGGCGGTGGGGGCGGTGGGGGCGGGGGGGGCCGAAGCCCGCTATGTGTTGGCCGTGGCGCTGGGCGTGCTCGTTGGATGGGTGGGTAGCTGGAGCGTATACGCTATGAGGCGCGCCAACGCGCGACTCGTGGGCGCGCTCGGCGAGCGTAGCGTGTCGCCGCGCGAGCTCGAGATCAAGCACCTGCTAGCGATGGCCATGGACTTCGGACGCGCGACGGCACTGACGGCGCTGGGTGTCATCATCGCGGTGGCCCTGGCCCATTCCGTCGACCTGTCGTTCGGATCGGCGGACGCAGCGGGCGCGATACTCCTCGCCGTGGCGGCCAGCCTCGCCCTTGGTGCCGATATCGGAACTATGCAAAAGGGCCGGCCGGTGTTCGTCGGGTTCTTCTTGGCGGCGTTTGCGAGTGGAGCCGTTTTGCTGTGGCTGAGTTAACGCTGATGTTGCGGCTGCGGGTTCTGGCCCGCAGCCTGGCCATCCAGGGGTCGTGGAATTTCCGCACGATGCTGGGGGCCGGGACCGCCTTTGCTCTGATACCGCTCCTATCCAGTCTGTTCAAAGGTGAGCGGGAGGCCCTCGCCCGAGCGGTGGGTCGCCACGCCGGCTTCTTCAACGCTCACCCGTACATGGCGAGCGTGGCCATCGGGGCGTTGGCTCGAATGGAGTTCGAAGCCGCCGATCAAGAGGAGATTCAGCGTTTCAGGAACGTCCTCGTCGGCCCGCTCGGCAGTCTCGGCGACCGGCTGGTTTGGGCGCGCTGGCGGCCTCTATGCTCGATCTTCGCGGTGCTGCTCGTGGCCACCGGAGCCGTCTGGTGGGTCGCTGCCGGCCTTTTCTTGCTCCTGTATAACTCGGCGCACCTCAGCCTCAGAGCCTGGGGACTGGGGCTGGGTTGGAGGGAAGGTCGCAGAGTGGGCGCGGCTCTCCGAGCCTCTCCTTTGCGGCGTCTGCCGGATAGGCTTACGATTCCTCTTGCCGTCATCAGCGGGTTGCTCCTACCCCCACTGGCTTTGGCCATCGGGGAGGGATCTGGCGTAGAGCCCATTTCTTTGATTGGTATATCGCTGATCCTCGCGGCTGCGGGCTATTGGCGGCCCGCAACCGTCGGGCGCGCGGCGGCGCTCATCCTCGTGCTCGGATCCTTGGTCATGATCGTACTAGCTAATGCGGCTTAGTGAGCCTGGAAGAAGTCGAACACCTGGAGCAGGTGACGATCGTCAACGTGTACGGTCTGCACGCCAGGCCCGCGGCGGAGTTCGTCAAGCTGGCCAACCGCTTCAAGTCGGAGATATGGGTGAAGAAGGGTGATCTCGAGGTCAACGGGAAGAGTATCATGGGCGTGATGATGCTGGCTGCCGAGAAAGGCGCCCGGATCGAGATCCGAGCTCGCGGCGAAGATGCGGAAGCAGCCGTCAGCGCTCTCGTAGAGCTGGTCGGCGAAGGCTTCAGGGAGGAGTGACTCCGGTGAGTCGCAGCATTCAGGGCATCCCCGCGTCACCGGGCATAGTGATCGGAAAGGCGTACGTCCTTCGGTGGCCGAGTATGCAGATCGCCCACGCCACGGTCCCCACCCGCGACGTCGGCGCTGAGGCTGGGCGTTTTACGGAGGCCTGCCAGGTGGCGCGCGAGCGGACCCGCGCCTTGCGAGAGGAAGTGGCGGCGCGCGTGGGCTCTGTTCAGGCGAAGATCTTCGATCCTCAGCTTCTGATGCTGGACGATCCCGAGCTCATCGACGCGACGCTGACCTATATCCGTGATAGCAGCCTTACCGCCGAGCGGGCCTTCTACTTGAGGGTGCTGGAATTTCGCTCGCAATGGTTGGACGCCACTCATGCACGCGTGATGGATCGACTGGCGGATCTGACCGATATCGAGGCGCGAGTCCTCTCGGCGCTGACCGACTTGCCCATACCGGACGTCCGCGTCGATCTCCCCGAGCACCCCGTTATCCTCCTCGCCAAGGATCTCACGCCGAGCCGCACGGTGGAACTGGAGCCCGGTCGGGTGCTCGGCATCGCCACCGAAGCGGGCACTCGCACGTCCCACAGCTCGATCCTGGCTCGCACGCTCGGGATGCCGGCCGTGGTTGGTTTAGGTGACTTCGTGAACACGATCGAAGCCGGTACAGAGCTCGTGCTCGACGGGCATAGGGGACGCGTCGTGGTCGAGCCCAGCGATGCCGAGAAGGCCTCCTTCCACGACCGCGACCTCCACGTCCGCCAGATAGAGCGAGAGCTGACCGAGTTGAGGGCGGTGGAGCCCGTCACCCGGGACGGCGTGCGCATCGAGCTGCTCGCCAACCTGGAGTTCCCGGAGGAAGCGAAAGTGGCTGCCGCGGCGGGGGCGGACGGCGTCGGCTTGTTCCGCACGGAGTTTTTGGTGGTCGGGTTGTCCGCGGTCCCCGATGAAGAAGAGCAATACCAGGCCTTCAAGACCGTGGTGCAGGCCTTCAAGCCCCACCCCGTGGTCATCCGAACCTACGACCTCGGTGGCGACAAGTACCCCATGTTCATGCCGCCGCTGATCGAGGACAATCCATTCCTCGGTTGGCGAGGGATTCGCATCTACGACAAGATGCCGCAGCTTTTCCGCAACCAGGTGAAGGCCGTGCTCAGATCGGCGGCGCTCGGACAGGTCCGCATGCTTCTCCCCATGGTTAGCTCGGTGGAGGAGATCGAGGGCGTGCGGCGGCTGATCGCCGAAGTGAGAGGGGAGCTGATCGCCGAGGGCGTGGATCACGAAGAGTGCCCGCTTGGCGTGATGCTCGAGACCCCGGCGGCGGTAGCCATCGTCGAGATACTCAGCCGTCACGTCGACTTCTTCAGTCTCGGCACCAACGACCTCGCCCAGTACGTTCTCGCTGTCGATCGAGGCAACGCTCAGCTCTCCAGGTTCTACGATGGTTACCACCCGGCGCTGATCCGGTTCATCCGCGACGCCGTTTCGGGCGCACAGATCGCCGGGTGTCCGCTCAGCGCGTGCGGCGAGCAGGCCTCGGACGTCGTGGGGGCGGCGCTGATGATTGGGCTAGGGGTTCGGAGCCTGAGCTGCACGCCGGGAGCCATCCCCGAGATCAAGAAGCTGATTCGCTCTGTCGAGGTCGGGTACCTCGAACGTGCGGCCGCCGACCTCTTCAGCGCGGAGACGGGGAAAGAGGTCCGGCGCCGCTGGCTGAAGTCACTCGAGGATACCGTCGAACTGGCTGGGGTCGGTACGGCGCCTAGCTTGTCAGGCCCCGACTGACCGGATAGCTTCGTCGCCGTCGGCCTTGACCCGAGGCGCGGTGAGCGAGTGTCTTCCCGCCGGCTGTTCATCTGAACGGAGCACGAACGTGTCCGAGAGACACCTTTTTACATCCGAGAGCGTCACTGAAGGCCATCCGGACAAGATCGCCGACCAGATATCGGACGCCATACTGGATGCGGTCCTCGCAAAGGACAGCGAGGCTCGCGTTGCCGCCGAGACGCTCGTCACGACCGGGCTGGCGTTCGTCGCCGGCGAAATGACCACGGACACATATGTCGATATCCCGACGATCGTCAGAGAGACGATCAGGGAGATCGGATACACCGACGCCTCGTATGGATACGACTGCGAGACCTGCTCGGTCGTAACGTCCATCGATCAGCAGTCGGCCGACATCGCCATGGGCGTGGACGCCGGCGGGGCAGGTGATCAGGGGATGATGTTCGGCTACGCGACCAACGAATCCCCCGAGCTGATGCCGCTTCCCATCGTTCTCGCCCACAAACTCACCTGGCAACTGGCCAAGGCGCGAAAGTCAGGCGCGATCGACTGGTTGCGGCCGGACGGCAAGTCTCAGGTAACCATCGAGTACGACAAGGGGAAACCCGTTCGGATTCAGGCGGTCGTCATCTCCACCCACCATGCGGAAGAGGTTCAGAACGACGAGATCCATGCGACGGTTAAGGAGAAAATCATCGCGCCGGTCCTCCCCGCGGAGCTTTACGATCCTAGTTCGACGGAGATTCATATCAACCCAACCGGGCGTTTCGTGATCGGCGGACCCCAGGGCGACGCGGGCCTCACGGGCCGGAAGATCATCGTCGATACCTACGGTGGGATGGGTCGCCACGGAGGGGGCGCCTTCAGCGGCAAAGATGCTAGCAAGGTCGATCGCTCGGCGAGCTACGCCGCCCGCTGGATAGCGAAGAACATCGTGGCGGCGGGACTCGCGGATGTGTGCGAGGTCGCGCTCGCCTATGCCATCGGCGTCGCGCAACCGATATCGGTTACCGTGGACGCGCGCGGCACCACTCAAGCGCCCAACGGGCAGCTAGAGGCCGCTGTGCGCGAGATCTTCGATCTCACGCCCGGCGCGATCATCAAGGCGCTCGGGCTGCGGCGCCCCATATTCAAACGCACCGCTTCATACGGCCACTTCGGCCGCAGCGCGGATGCCGATGGTGGTTTTGGCTGGGAGCGCTGTGACAGGGTGGATGAGCTGAAGTCGTTTTTCGAATAGAGTTTGGACCGATTACGAGAGGCAAGGGAAAGGCAACTGATGTCGACGACGGTGACAGATAGCGACATTCACGATATCAAACTGGCCGATCGCGGGAAGCTGCGGGTCGAATGGGCGGAGCGCGCTATGCCGGTGCTGCGCTTGATCCGCGAGCGCTTCTCCAAAGAGCGTCCGCTGGAAGGACAAAGGGTGTCGTGTTGCTTGCACGTCACGACGGAGACCGCGAATCTGGCGATCACGTTGCAGGCGGGTGGGGCGGATGTCGTTCTATGCGCGTCGAACCCACTCTCCACTCAGGACGACGTGGCCGCCACGCTGGTACGCGATCATGCAATCAAGGTGTTCGCGATCAACGGTGAGGACAACGACACTTACTACGATCATATAAGGTCTGCCCTCGCGCACCGCCCGACGATCACGATGGACGACGGTGCGGATCTGGTGGGTGCGCTTCACATGATCGCCCTCGAGCGCTTCGATGACCTGGCCGAGCCTGTGCGCGTTTGGGCTACCAAGCTATCAACGGAGGAGCGTAAGGAGCACGTCGAGACGATCATCGGCTCCACTGAGGAGACGACGACTGGAGTCATTCGCCTACGCGCCATGGCGAAGGACGGGGTGCTCCAGTTTCCTGTGATTGCGGTGAACGATAGCCTGACCAAGCATCTGTTCGATAACCGCTACGGTACCGGGCAGTCGACCCTCGATGGGATTCTCCGGGCGACCAACGTTCTACTGGCCGGAGCTCGCGTTGTCGTGGCCGGTTACGGTTGGTGCGGCCGTGGCGTTGCGAATCGCGCCCGCGGCGCCGGCGCCAAGGTCATCGTCACTGAAGTGGAGCCGCTCAAGGCGCTCGAGGCCACGATGGACGGGTTCGACGTGATGCCCATGGCTGAGGCCGCGAAAGTGGGCGACGTGTTCATCACAGTGACCGGCGACACCCACGTGATTCGCGAGGAACACTTCCGGGCGATGAAGGATGGCGCGATCGTCGCCAACTCCGGGCACTTCAACGTCGAGCTCGACCTGGATGCTCTGTCGTCGATCGCAGAGGGTCCGCCGCGCCAGGTGCGCGATTTCGTGGCGGAATACATCGTCAGCGACCGGAGCATCTTCGTGCTGGGCGACGGCCGTCTGATCAACTTGGCCGCGGCTGAGGGGCACCCCGCCGCCGTCATGGACATGTCGTTCGCCAACCAGGCCCTGGCGGCCGAGCATCTCGTGAACGTCAAAGGCAAACTCGACCGCGCCGTGCATCGTACGCCAGAGGATATCGATCGCGGGATCGCCCGGCTCAAGCTCGAGTCCATGCGCATCGACATCGACACGCTCACCGATGAACAGGTGAAGTATCTATCCTCTTGGGAGCTAGGGACCTGAGCCCGGCTCGGCCGCGTTAATAGAACGGGCGCACTTTACAGGCCTTAGACGACTGGTATCTTTTTTTTGTGGTCTCGCTTGGATCCCCGCCGTTGCCTACCCACGTGAGGGGTGAATGAAGGAAGTCAAGGTAGCGAGTCTCGGTCTCGACAAGACCTCCAACACTCCCGTCGTCATTCTTCAAGAAACCGACGGAGAGCGTGTGCTGCCGATCTGGATTGGGCCGGGGGAGGCGAGCGCCATCGCCATGGAGCTCGCCGGGATGAAGTTCTCTCGCCCGTTGACCCACGACCTCTTCACGTCGGTGCTGCGCGGGCTTGGAAGCGAGTTGCAGCGTGTGCTGATCACCAAAGTCGTCGAGAACACCTACCACGCTGAGCTCATCCTACAAAGCAACGGCGACATGATCTCGTTGGACGCGCGACCCAGCGACAGCATCGCCATCGCGCTGCGCGCCAAGGCACCCATCTACGCCCACGAAGACCTCCTCGAGCAAGCCTCGATCGACATACAGCCGTCCGAATTCGAAGTCGAATCCCCGAAGGGCGGCGGCCCCGAAGAGGCCGGCGAGATGGACCCGGATCAGTTGAAAGAGTATCTGAAGAATCTGAATCCTGAGGACTTCGGCCGGTTCAACCCGTAAAGTTATCGTCCTTCTCCTAGCCCTGGCCTGCGCCAGCGCGGCTGACAGCGCGCCCACGGCCCAGGACTCGGCCTCCAGCGTCATCACCGAGCGCGAGCTGCGTCTCACCCGCGACACCTCCGGAGACTATCAGGTCGTCGAGGTCATCTACCTGCGGCTGGATCGAGAGACGTCGCCCGCAGATGCCGGAGATGAAGGAGAAGACCTGGCGCCGTTACCCGTTCTCCGCCTTCAGCCCGAGGCGGCGGCGTTCGCGGGCCTGGGCGGCGATGTGGAAGCCGCCGCCGTTCGCTTCGACCCACCGCTGGTGATCCTGCTCGAGCTGCCCGCGGATCAGAGCGTCGTTCAATTCGCCATCACCTACCGTCTACCGCGCGACATCCCGGCCGTCGAGATCGGCGCCGTGCTGCGGACTCAGCAGCTAGGGGTCTCGATCGCCCGTGGCAACATCGACGCCCGGCCCGATCGTTCCCTCATTCGTGCTGGCTCCGTCGGCTCACCCTCGCGGCCCCGCGACCGTTACAGGGCCGGCCCCATCCAGGCCGACAGCACCGTTAGAGTTCACCTGTACAACCATCGCGTTTCCTGGCGGGAGCGGCTGGTCGTCTTCTTCATCGCGGCCGCTGCGGCGGTGGCGGCCCTCGTCTGGGTATGGGGGCGGGGGCAGGGGCGGGGGCAGGGGCGGGGGCGGGGGCGGGGGCGAAGGCCGAGCTCCGATGCTGGCTGAGTTGTCACAGCCGGCCTAGTTTTGCGGTATGGCGATCGTCACGACCCCAGCGACCATTCTCAAGACCTACGCGTACAGCGAGACCAGCA
>CANPVX010000050.1 GCA_947581815.1 Candidatus Indicimonas acetifermentans
AGGAAGCCCTGGAGCAAGCGGGACCTCGCCGGAAAGAGATGGCTGCCCAGCAGAAAGAGCTGGAGGATGCGCTGGCCATCCAGAATGATCGCCGAGAGAATCTCGCCCTCAGAATGGAGAAGCGCGCTCTGGGGTTGTACGACCGTATCCGCGCCGGCAAGTCCGAGGTCGCGCTCGCCCCGATCACCGACGAAGGGGTCTGCGGATACTGTCACACGTTCGTGACTATGCAGCAGCGGATGGAGGTCGAACAGCTAGACAGGCTGATCTCTTGCGAAGGGTGCGGGGTCATCCTTTACCCCTCGAATCTGGCTGTCTGAAGAGCATCGTGAGACCGATTCTAGACCTTCCCCCCCCCCAGCCAGCGGATGCGGGAGCCATCGACGGCCTCGCCGGGCTCGAGCTTCCTGAACCGATAGCGACCATCCTCGTGAATCGGGGATTCACCGCCGAATCCGCCAAGGCCTTTCTACGCCCGCGGCTGGCCGACCTGCACGATCCTTGGACGATGGCCGGGATGGAGGGTGCCGTTGAGCGCGTCTCGACCGCCATCGAATCCGGTGAATTGATCCTCGTTCACGGCGACTACGATGTTGACGGGGTGTGCGGGTCGGCGCTTCTCACACGGGCGTTGCGCGAGCTCGGAGCAAACGTCGAGCCGTTCGTCCCTAATCGCCTCAAGCACGGGTACGACTTCACGGCCGCCGGGCTGGCCGCCGCCCTCGAGCGTAAGAGTCGCTTCGTTCTCACTTGCGACTGCGGAACGACGGCGCTCCAGGCGATCGCCGATGCGCGCGGTGAAGGAGTCGATGTCGTCGTCACCGATCACCACACACCGCTCCCCGAACTTCCCCCGGCCGTTGCCGTGCTCAACCCCCAGCGTCCCGGCTGCGAGTATCCCGACAAGCAGCTCTGCGGATCGGGCGTCGCGTTCAAGCTCCTGCACGCGCTGTTCGAGCAACGCGGCCGCAGCGTCGAGGATCTCTACAAGTATCTCGACCTCGTCGGCATCCCAACTATAGCCGATCTGGTCCCGCTGACCGGCGAAAACCGCATCTTGGCCCGCTTCGGCCTCAAGGTCCTCGAGCGCACGCCCAATCCTGGGCTCCGCGCGCTTCTCAAAATCGTTGGTCTGGATAAGCGCCCGATCAATGCAGGCAGGATCGCCTTCATCATCGGGCCCCGCATCAACGCTGTAGGTCGAATGGGCGACGCCATGCGCGCTGTACGCCTGTTGCTGACGGATGATCCGAGCGAGGCGCACGAGCTCGCAAACGTGGTTGATGCGGAGAACCGCATCCGACAGGAGATCGATCGCGCGACCCTGGAAGAAGTTAAGGAGACGCTGGCTGAGACCTTCGACCCGGATACCGGGCGGGCGATCGTGCTGGCCTCGGACGACTGGCATCCGGGTGTGATCGGCATCGTCGCGTCCCGCGTCGTCGAGGAGTACCATCGGCCCGCGGTTCTCATCGCGCTGGATGGAGAGCTCGGCCGCGGCTCCGGCAGATCCATCCGCGGCTTTGACCTCTACGAGGCGTTGAAAGCCTGCCAGGCTCACCTCGAGCAGTTCGGCGGCCACCGCTACGCGGCCGGCATCCAGATCCGCCGCGACCGGATCGAGGGTTTTCGCGAGGCTTTGGACGCCTACGCCGACCAACGGCTGAGCGACGACGATCTGAAGCCCAGGCTCCGCGTCGATCTGGAACTTCCGATCGCGGACGTCTCACCCGAGCTCTGGCGCTTCCTTGCACACTTCGAGCCCTTCGGACAGGGGAATCCACGCCCAGTGTTCTTCGCGCGCGCCGTCGCTTTGCGCGACGCGCCAAAAGTCGTGGGCGAGGACCACCTTCGCCTCAGACTCGACGCCGGCGCTGGCGCGACCTCCGAGGCGATCGCTTTCGGCCAGGCGGGCGAGAGCGAATGGCTCAGCGAGTCGTCGCTGGTCGACATCGCTTTCCACATCCAGCTGAAGGAATGGCAGGGCGTGGAGCACCTGCAGGCGCAGGTACTCAGCGTACGACCGAGCGAAGCGGCTTGGGTGCCGTCCGAATCGTAAGCGGTCGCTGGGGGGGACGCCGGCTGAAAGTGCCCGGCGGTCCTGACGTCCGGCCCACGTCGGAGCGCGTTCGGGAAGCGTGGATGTCGATCCTCGGTCCGGAGCTGGAGGGCGCCACCGTGCTCGACCTCTTCGCCGGCAGCGGAGCCCTCGGACTCGAGGCGCTGTCGCGCGGCGCGCGCGTCGCTACTTTTGTCGAGAACAGCCGCAAAGTCGCTGAGTTGCTTCGCGCCAACATCGAGGCCCTGGACGCCGGTTCCGCTGCCGACCTCGTCATCGACGACGCCTTTAAGTTCATCACCAGCCTCCAGCCTCGCGCCTTCGACATCGCGCTCGCCGACCCGCCCTACAGTCGGGGCTTGGCCGCCCGGCTTCTGCAACGCTTTCGCGAAGTTCCCTTTGCACAGATCTTGTCGATAGAGCACGGGACGGACGAGCCGCTCGACCTATCGCCGCCGGATCAGGATCGGCGGTACGGTGACACGGCCATCGCTATCGTCCCGGCCGCACATTCCGACGAGGAGAATCGAAGATGACGAAGCCACGGGTCGCCATTTACCCGGGTTCGTTCGACCCACTCACGCTGGGCCACGAGGATATCGCCCGGCGCTGCCTTCACTTCCTTGATCGCTTGATCATCGCGGTAGCCCACCACCCCACCCAAGAGAAGGATCGACTGTTCTCGGTCGACGAGCGGGTCGAGATGATCGAGGAACGCTTTCGAGATGAATCGCGGATCGAAGTGACCGAGTTCTCCGGCTTGCTCGTCGACTTCGCGAAGTCGAGGGACGCCTCCCTCGTGATCAGAGGGCTGAGAGCGGTGAGCGACTTCGAGTACGAATTCCAGATGGCGCTCATGAACCGTGAGCTGTGGCCCGAATTCGAGGTCGTCTTCATGACTCCGGCCGCCGATTACACCTTCCTCAGTGCTTCGCTCGTCCGTGAGATCTCTGGCCTGGGAGGTGACGTGAGCCGCTTCGTTTCCGCGTCCGTCCTCAAAC
Organism: Candidatus Indicimonas acetifermentans; assembly: GCA_947581815.1. GTDB lineage: Bacteria > Gemmatimonadota > Gemmatimonadetes > Palauibacterales > KS3-K002 > Indicimonas > Indicimonas acetifermentans. The sequence goes on from CANPVX010000050.1 coordinate 3,061, forward strand.
GCCTCCAGGCGCGATCCAGGTCTTAGCGTTGTGGCCTTCCTGGAGCAGCTCCCGATTCGGGCCGCGCGGGCGCCTCGCCGCATCGTGCTCGCCGAGGGGGACGAGGAGCGAGTTCGCGATGCCGCCCTTCGCCTCGCGGAGGCGGGCGGCCTCGAGCCGGTCGTGCTCATCGCCGATGCAGCGATCGACATGCCCGTCGACTGGGGGGGTGAGGTTCGCCGCCCGGCCGACGACGACCAGCTAGGGCAGTTCGCCGAAGTCTACCGGGAGACGCCGCAGGGGAATCAGTTGACTCTCGCGGCGGCCCGCGATGAAGTTCGCGACCCGCTTCGCTTCGCCGGCATGATGGTGAGGACCGGTGCAGCCGATGGGGCGGTGGCCGGCGCCGTCCATGCCACGCCCGATGTCATCCGCGCCGCCCTTCGCTGCATCGGGGCCGCGCCCGGTGTGAGCACCGTGAACGGCGCCTTCTATATGGTCGTGCCGGCCTTCAGGGGCGAGGGCGGGGGCACGGACGGGGGCGCCGACCGCGCGGAGGTGCTGACGTTCGCCGACTCCGGAGTCGTACCGGATCCCAGCGCCGCCCAGCTGGCTGAGATCGCGGCCCAGGCGGCCGAGATGCGCGGTCGCATCGTCGGTGATGAACCGCGCGTCGCTTTCCTCTCCTACTCGACTTGCGGGAGCGCCGCTGGCCCGTCCGTGGAGAAAATGAGGGAGGCCCTAACCCTCTTCCGCGATGCCCACCCCGATGTGGCCGCGGATGGAGAGTTCCAGGTCGACGCCGCGTTGATGGAGGACGTGGGACGCAGAAAAGCGCCGGGCAGCGCTGTTGCCGGCAGGGCCAACGTGCTTATCTTCCCCGACCTCGACGCGGGGAATATCGCTTACAAGCTGGTGGAGCGGCTCGCTGGCGCCACGGCCATAGGCCCGATCTTGCATGGCCTGGCGCGCCCCTTCAACGACCTCTCCCGGGGCGCGAGCGCCGCCGACGTCGAGTGGGTTGCCTACGTCACGGCCCTCATGGCGTCGGACCTTGATTCGTAGGACTCAGACAGTAGTCTACACAGGTACCCAGACAGCGAGGGGATCTGCGGACGGGGGAACGGCGTCATCCTGGAGGCCAGATGAGCTTCAACATATCTAAGCATAGCGACGTGACGATAGTGGAAGTCACCGGCCAGCTCATCGTCGGCAACAGGCAAGAACTGAAGGATGCCGTGCTCAAAGAGCTGGAGGGCGGCGGCCGTAAGTTCCTCGTCGACTTCACCGATACCGCCTACATCGACTCGTCGGGCCTCGGCGTGTTGGTCAGCCTCTCCAAGAAGATCCGCGAGAAAGGCGGTGAGCTCCGCTTGTCCAACTTGAACGATGACGTCCGCACTCTCTTCGAGCTGACCAAGCTGGATACGCTATTTCCCATCGCCGACACCCGCGATCTGGCGCTCACCGACTTCTGACGCATCGCATGCCCGGGAACGGGGGACAGAAAGCCGCATTCCTCGTCACCGGTCGCTCGGCTCTCGGGGCTGAGCTAGGCGAAGGCCTGGCCCGCGCACGCTTTGCCGTCCGCACGGTTTCCAGCTTCGAACTGCTAGAGACTCTCGCCGATTCGCGACCTGCCCTCGTCATCATAGATCTCCAGCTTCAGCCAACCGAGACGCAGTGGAACGCGCTGGTCCGGCTGTTCCCACACTCGGTGCTGTGGGCGCTCGTCGATCCCAACGCGCCGGAGTTCACCGAGCTCGCCACCGCGTTCAGGCACGGCTGCCAGGATTGCCTGCTCTACCCGGTGGCGGAGAAGACGATTCAGCAGAAGGCCGAGATTCTGCTGAGCCGCGGGGCGGCGGACTCCGGGGTGCTCGACAGCTTTATGTCGAACGCGATCAAGCTCGACCTGCCCTCCGATCTCTCCGTAGTGCAGCAAGTGGTCGACACCCTTGCCAGTCGCTGCCGCGACTATCGAAGCTATGCTCCGCGCACCCTGATCAAGCTGAGGATCGCCGTCAGCGAAGCGTTGGCGAACGCCATCCATTACGGCAACGCCGATCAGCGCGGGAAGATCGTACAGGTGCGGGCTGACATCGACGCTTGGGGAGTGACCGTCCAGGTGACCGACGAGGGGCGCGGCTTCGATCCCGAGCTCGTACCCGACCCCACCCTGCCCCACACCATCGAATCGCCAACGGGTCGCGGCATCTTCCTCATACGGCAGCTCGCTGACGAGGTCAGCTTCAACGAGAAGGGAAACTCGGTGACGCTGATGCTGGCCAGCGATCGTGTCGAACGGCCACGCAGGCGCGACATCCAGCCAGGCCAGGAGGAGACTTCCGCGCTCGTCGAATTGTTCGAGCGTAGCTGCACCAACTCCGAGGCCGATCTTCACCTGTGGGAGGAGGCGACCGACGGCTCGCTGCACCACCTCGCTCCCCGAGGCTGCGATCGACCCGCGCCCGATGGACGTCTTCGCTGGCTCCGTACCCCCGCCGCGCGAGTCGCCGTCGAAGCCGCGGACGATGAGGATGAGGTTGCAACCCGCTGGGCGGAGTTCTGCCGCGAGCTGCTAGAGACGGTGGTCTCTTACGAGACGAAGCTCGCGGAGCGCCAGCGTGAGCTGGGTGAGCGGGAGGAGGAGATCGCGCTGCTGCACGGCGTCACCGAGACGCTGGGCGCTGTGACCCGCGTCGAAGACGCGGCGAGCCCCGTCTTGCGAGAGGTAGTGAGGGTCACCGGCGCCGAACGCGCCTCGCTCTGGATCCACGAGCCCGAGACCGACGAGCTCGTGCTCATCGCCTCCGAAGGGCCCGCCCCGGCGCCGGCGAAGCGCATCCCCGTAACGTCCGGCTGGTCGATCTCGGCGCTCGCATTTCGGGAGAACCGCACCATCCGTCTCGAAGAGGACGGCGAGGTCCCCAGCGAGCTCTTGCAGCGCTACAGCCCCAAGCCGGAACCTTGGGTGGCGGTTCCGGTCCGCTACACCGACCCTGACGGCGTGACGCAGACGATCGGCGTCCTCAACGTCATCGGCAGTCGCAGCGGATCTGCCATCTCCGACGTCGGCGAGGCACGGCTGCTGACGACGCTGGCCCGCCAGATCGGGAGCGCCGTCGAGAACATGCGGCTGTTCGAGCAGATCGTGACTCGCGAGCGCCTGATCGGTGAGCTGGAGCTGGCCCACGACCTGCAGATGAAGCTGCTCCCCGATCTCGGCCAATTCCACGAGATCGCCGACGCCGCCGCTCGCTGCCTCCCAGCCAAGACCGTGGGCGGTGACTTCTATCAACTCTTCAGGCTGGCCGATGGAAAGATCGGGACGATGCTCGGCGACATCACCTCGCACGGGTTCGGCGCCTCGCTCATCATGGCGCTCGCCATGAGCGCAACCGGAATCTACGCCGGCCAGACGACCTCGCCGGCGGAACTGCTCAAGGCGGTCTACAGGGCGTTGATCCAGCAGCTCGAAAGTACCGAGACCTTCATCACGGTCTTCTACGGAGTCATCGATCCGGCCGCGAAGGTGCTGTGCTACGCGAACGCCGGCCACGCACACGCCTTCCGCCTTCACGGCGATGATCCTCCGCAAAGGCTCGGGGCCACCAGCCCTCCCCTCGGAGTGGCCGACGTCGAGGCCTATCGCGAGGCGAGCGTCTCCTGGGATCCGAACGACCTGCTTTGTCTCTTCACCGATGGCCTGACCACCCCGGCATTCCGCAGCACGGAAGGCGCTCTGATCGACACTGTCAGCGCCCTAAGGCACAAGAGCGCCGGCGAGATCGTCGATGCCATGTTCGAGGTGCGAAGCCAGCAGGGCGACAGCCCAGATGCGTCCGACGACCAGACCGCCCTCGTTCTTCGTCTCGGCAATTCGAAGTGACCCGACGTAAGAAATCGCTCAGTCAGAATTTTCTCGTCGATGGCAACCTTCAACGTAAGATCGTCGAGGCGTTGGAGCCCGGCGCGGACGATCACGTGCTGGAGGTCGGGCCCGGGACCGGTGCCCTCACTCAGCACTTGGCGGGACGCGTCGGCACGTTGACGCTGGTCGAGCTCGACGACGAACTGGCGAGCCAGTTAGCGGAAGACTACCGCGAGTATGACGATGTCGAGATGATCCACGCCGACATCCTCGATCTGCCCCTCGATCGGCTCGCCGGCGGAGGGCCGCTCAAAGTGATCGGAAACATCCCTTACCATATCACCAGCCCTCTCATCTTCCACCTCCTCGACCGCCGGCCCCGCCCGGAGCGGATCATCTTGACCGTTCAGCGCGAGGTAGCGGATCGCGTGCTGGCGAAGCCCGGTGGCAAAGAGTACGGCGCGCTCACGATCGGCGTGCGAGCGGTGGCGACGTGCAAGCGCCTCTTCAACATTTCGCGTGGCGCGTTTCGGCCGCGACCCGACGTCGACTCCACGGTCATCTGCTTGACGCCGTTGGCCCCGCCGCCGTTCTCCGAATCCGAGGAGCGCCTCCTGCGCCAGCTGACACGCGCAGCCTTCAGCCGGCGACGCAAGCAGCTGCGGACGATCCTTCGCCAGGCGCCCGAGTACTCGCTCAGCGCCGAGCGCGCCGATGCGATTCTCACTTCGTTGGGCATCGACCCCACGACCCGTCCCGAAGCCTTGCCCGTCGCCGGCTTCCTCAGCCTCGCCCGCGCCTTGGGCCCGGCCGAGTGAACTCTTCTGGCGCTCGTTGATCCCCCGCTCGGAGAGTCGCATCTTGTGGCAATCCCAAGATCCTGCGTCAGCCTGTGCTTAGCCCGCTCCTCGGCCCTAGGAGTCCATGTCGCGCCTTAGGCAGTTAATCACTGGAGTTCACCGCCGCAGCCTTTGGCAGGTGCTGGCGATCTACGTCGTGGCGGCGTGGGTCGTGTTCGAGGTCGTGCAGACCGTGACGGAGGGCCTGGGGCTGCCGACTTGGTTTCCCGCTTTTGCCGCGCTTCTGCTGCTTATCGGACTGCCGATAGTCCTCGCCACTGCTTTTGTCCAAGAAGGCATCTCTCCGATGCGGCGGCATGATCCGACGCTATTGCCGAGTGCTGAGTCTGACGATAGGCGACGCGAAGTCGCAGGAGCACGTCGGCTGTTCAGCTGGCGCAACGCGATGACCGGCGCCGCCATGGCTTTCGGACTCTGGGGAGTCGTCGCCACAGGCTGGCTGCTGTTGGCGGACCGGGACGATGCCGCCGGTATGGAGGCCGAGCAGGAGCGGAAGTCGATCGCTGTTCTTCCCTTCGAGAATATGAGCCCCGCCGAAGAGGACGAGTACTTCGCCGCTGGAGTTCACGAGGAGATCATCGCCCAGCTATCGAAGATCGGCGATCTGAAGGTGATCTCGCGCACCTCGGTCATGGAGTACAAGGAGCGCACGCAGAATCTGCGGACGATCGCAAGTGAGCTGGGGGTGGCCAACATCTTGGAAGGGAGCGTCCGGCGCACGGGTGACCGCGTGCGGATCACGGCACAACTTATCGACGCGAAGGAAGACGAGCATCTTTGGGCGGAGAATTATGACCGCCAGCTGAGCGACATCTTCGCTATCCAGAGCGACGTCGCTCGGCAAATCGCGGCCGCCTTGAGGGCCGCGCTCAGCGATGCGGAGCTGAGTCAGATCGACGAACGGCCGACGGATAACCTGGAGGCGTACGACTACTACCTGCGTGGCCTGGACCACGAAGGTCGGGGTCCTCAGGAGGAGAGCAATCTGCGCGCCGCCGCGCAAATGTTCGAGCGGGCGATCGAGCTCGACCCCAAGTTCGCTCTGGCCTATGCGTGGCTCTCGGACACTTATTCTCAGATGTACCACTGGTATCACGACCGAACCGAAGAACGGATGGCTCTGGCCAGAGAGGCGGTGGACAGCGCATTCGCGATCGTGCCCGGCTTGCCCGAGGCTCACCGAGCTCTTGGTCTATACCACTACCGCCTGCTCGATTACGACCGCGCCTTGGCGCAGCTCGAACTCGCTCAGAGGAGCTTGCCGAACGAGGCGGGACTCGTGCGCAACATCGGCTGGGTTAAGAGACGCCAGGGCGATTTCGAAGCGGCTCGCACCTATGCGCAGAGAGCCTTCGAGCTCGATCCGCGAGGCGCCGGTTCCGCCAACGACCTAGCGGAGGTGAACACGTATCTCCGCGATCACGCCGAAGCCGAGCGCTTTTACGATCTCCGCATATCGCTCGCGCTCGCCCCGATATCGGAGCAGGGAGCGTACCCCGCTAAAGCCTGGCTGTACGTGGGCTGGAAGGGTGGTACTGCACAGGCCCGGTCCACACTGAGCGAGGGTTCTGAAATAATGGCCTCCACGCCGGAGCGGCTTTGGCCCCGCACCTCCATTTGGCTCGAGTTGTTCGATCGAAACTACGAGGCCGCGCTCGAGAAATTGGCATCCTGGCGAGGAGAAGCGTTTGACGAGCAACAACGCTTCGTTCCCAGGTCGCTGCTTCACGCCGAGATCCTAAGACTGAAGGGGGATGCAGCGTCAGCCAGGCCCGACTACGACGCCGCTCGAGCGCAATTGGAACGTCGCCTTCGCGATGACCCACAAGATGCCAGAGTGCACAGTTCGCTGGGCGTGGCCTATGCCGGCCTCGGCCGAATCGAAGAAGCCGTGCGCGAAGCGAAGCTTGGGGTCGATCTCCTTCCCTTTGCAACCGACGCTTTGCTCGGCCAATATCGGCTCTGGGACCTGGCACGCATATATACGATGGTCGGTCAGTACGATGCAGCGATAGATCAGCTCGAGATTCTGCTCGAGAGACCGTCGCTCACGTCTGTCGCGCTTCTCCGGATTGACCCGACCTGGGATGCGCTGGGTGACCACCCGCGCTTCCAGGCGCTGTTGGACAAGTACGAGCTGGAGCAGTAGCCAATCGCTGCCGCCCCCCGCCACGCTCGCATCTTGTAACAGCCTCACCGGGCGTTGCCCTCTCGGGGAAGGGGGGCTAGACTACGTGTATCTTGTGAAAACTTTCACGTGAAAGTTTTCACGAATAATCATGCGTAACGTCTCCCAGTCCACCGTTCGTAGACTCTCAGTCTACGTACGCGTCCTCGAAGACCTCGAACGCCGCGGTGGCGAGACCGTGTCCAGCCGCGGCCTCGCCGACCGCGCCGGCACGACTTCCGCCCAGGTCCGCAAGGATCTCAGTTACTTCGGCTCGTTCGGGAAGCGCGGGCTCGGCTACTCCGTGCCCGAGCTGCTGAAGAGCCTGCGCGCCATTCTGGGGTTGGATCGCGCCTGGGGCGTGGCAGTCGTCGGTGCTGGCCGGATCGGTCAGGCACTCGCCCGCTACCCCGATTTCGCTGATAAAGGATTCGACGTACGGGCGGTCTTCGACAACGACCCTCAGAAGATCGGCCAGCGCTGGGATGACCTCGAGGTGCTGGACGTGGGGGACCTCCCGCAGGTGTTTCGCGAGCGTCAGATCGAGATCGTGATCCTGGCTACCGGTGCCGAAAGCGCCCAGTCCGTCGCGAATCAGGTGGTGGCCTGCGGGGTAAGGGCGATCCTCAACTTCGCTCCGGTCAAGCTCCAGGTACCGGCCGGTGTGGGCCTGAATAACGTGAACATGGTCCCCGAGCTCGAGAGCCTGAGCTTCGCCCTTACCAATCCTCAAGCGACCGCGCGGGGCGTCTCTGGAGCCTCCCAGGAGCCCTCCTAGGACCGCCCAGAGCGCCCCTGAGGAGGCCTCTGGAGTGGTTTGCGCTGCTCCTCCGGCTCCGATATCTTTGTGGCCCCGAGAGGGACCTGTCCACATAGAGTCCGTCGTTTTTTCCTGACCTGTTTTCAATATGCACCACACGTCGATTTGACTCTGAAGGCCAAACCGGGCGTCCATTGGGACGACTTGCCCTTTCTCCGAGATCGGGCGGTTGCGCTATTGCAGGCGGGACCGGCCCCGGTCCCGGCGCTGGCGGAGCGGATCTTCGGCATTCGTCACGCTTCACCGAGCCTGGCGGCTTGCCTGGTTCGAGAGGTGCTGGGCGACGACGCACGCTTCCGCGCCAACGGCTCTACGTGGCTGCTGAGCGATCACGGCTCCGGCTACGGTTCCACACCGCTCTCGGAGGTGGAATTCGTCGTCGTAGATGTGGAGGCGACCTCCGGTTCGCCTAGGGCCGGCGGCCGGATCACGGAGTTCGCGGCCGTGAGGTTGAGGGACGGAGAGGTCGTCAATCGCTTCGAGTCGCTGATCAACCCCGAGCAGCCGATCCCGAAGTCCGTGACGGTTCTCACCAACATCACGGACGAGATGGTGGCTGACGCGCCGCGCTTCGCCGAGCTTGCGGATGAGCTCCGCGCGGTGCTGGAGGGCGCCGTGTTCGTCGCTCACAACGCCCGCTTCGACTGGGAGTTCCTGCAGGCCGAGTTCAACCGCTGCCGCAAGGGTCGTCTCGGCGGACGGTCGATCTGCACGCTGGGGCTGGCGAGACGGCTGCACCCAGAGCTCGAACGCAAGAATCTAGGGGCGCTGGCCGAGTACTACTCGATCTCGCTGGACGGCTGGCACCGGGCGGGCCCCGATGCACGCGCCACCGCCGACATATTCCTACGCTTCCTGGCCCGGCTAGCCGAGCAGGGTGTGGAGCGTTGGGGATGTTTCGAGACCTATCTGGCTAACCGCGACGGAAACCGAGCGGAGGGAAACGAGGAAGAGGCGGACCACGAGGCCGCCGACTCCTGACGTGGCCCTGTCCCCCCCCCAGATGCGAGAGCTGGGCGACTTTCGCCTCCATTGCCTTGATGCGGGTCAGCTGCGGCTCGATGGCGGTGCCATGTTCGGCATCGTCCCCAAGCCTCTATGGGAGAAGAAGATCCCTCCCGATGAGCGAAACCGCATCCCGCTGGCGATGCGCTGCGTGCTCGTCGAGACGCCCGACGCCTTGGTGCTGATCGACACCGGTATCGGGAACAAAGACGATGCTAAGTTCCGCGACATCTACGGAGTAAAGAACGACGGTGAGCCCACCGCGCTCGAGGACGCGATCCGCGGCGCGGGCTTCCAACCGGCGGATGTCAGCGTGGTGATCAATAGCCACCTTCACTTCGACCACGCTGGCGGCGACACGCTGATAACGCCCGAGGGCGCGATCGAGCCTGCGTTCCCCGGGGCGCGCTACGTCGTTCAGAAAGGCGAGTGGGAGTTCGCCCAGCTGCAGAACGAGCGCATCCGGGCCAGCTACAACCTGGCGAACTTCCAGGCGGTGACCGAGGCTGGCCTGTTCGATTTCGTTTCCGGGCCGGCCGAGATCGTCCCTGGCGTGAGCGTCACACCGACGCCAGGTCACACGCCACACCACCAATCGATCATCATCGAGTCGGCCGGGGCCACCGCCTGTTATCTGGCCGACCTCGTGCCGACGAGTGCTCATCTGCCGTTCCCTTGGATCATGGGTTACGACGTCGAGCCGCTGGTGACGATGGAGAGCAAAAGGAAGCTCCTCGGGCAGGCCACCGAAGAGGGCTGGCTCCTCCTGTTCGAGCATGACCCAGAGGTCCCTTGGGGTTATCTTTCTAATAAGCAGACCGAGAATAGACCGACCCTGGTGGATGAGCCTGGCTGAGCCAGACACAGGCAAACGAGTACGCACTACGAATAGATATGTCCGATCCGCAGAAGACTCCGGTGATCGCAAGCGGCGCACGGACGCCGGTCGGCAAGTTCCTCGGAGGGCTTTCGCCCCTGAGCGCCGCCGACCTGGGAGCCGTGGCGATCCGTGAGGCCGTGGCTCGTGCCGAAGTGGCGCCAGGAGCGATCCAGGACGTGATCATGGGCAACGTGGTGCAGGCGGGTGTGGGGCAAGCTCCAGCGCGCCAGGCGGCGATCCGCGGGGGGCTGCCGGCCGAGGTCCCCGCGGTGACGGTCAACAAAGTCTGCGGTTCGGGCCTCAAGGCGGTGATGTTGGCCGCGCAAGCGATCCGCGCCGGCGACGCCGACGCGATCGTGGCGGGCGGCATGGAATCGATGTCGAACGCCCCCTATTACCTGCTGGGCCATCGCGCCGGGGTGAAGTTCGGCAACCGAGAGCTGGTCGATGGGCTCGTCCACGATGGCCTCTGGTGCAGCTTCGGCAGCTGCCACATGGGCGGCCACGCCGAATACACCGCCCTCAAAGCTGACGTATCGCGTGCCGACCAGGATGAGTTCGCGCTGCGCAGTCACGAGAAGGCTGTGGCCGCGATAGAGAGTGGGAAGTTCGATGCAGAGATCGTGGCGGTCGAGGTGCCGGGTCACAAAGGGCAGAGCACCACCGTCAGCGTCGATGAAGGCCCGCGCAAGGACACGACGGCCGAGCGGCTCGCCGCCTTGAAACCCGCTTTCCGGGAGGCGGCGCCCGAGGGCATCGAAGAATTGTCCGTCACGGCGGGAAATTCGTCCGGGCTGAACGATGGCGCGGCGGCTCTGGTCGTCACCTCCCAGCAGTTCGCCGAGGACAACGGCCTCGAGATCATGGCCCGCGTGCGCAATTATGCGGTGGGCGCCACAGCGCCCGAGGATCTGTTCTTCGCGCCGATTTCGGCGGTCAAGAAGCTGATGGAGAAAGACGGCACCTCTATCGGCGATTACGATCTCATCGAGATCAATGAAGCCTTCGCCGTGCAGGCGCTGGCCGATGGTCGCGCGCTGGGATTCGACTGGGATCGCGTGAACGTCAACGGTGGGGCGGTGGCTCTCGGCCACCCGATAGGTGCCTCCGGCGCACGGGTCCTCGTCACCCTGCTCTATGCGATGCAGGATCGCGGTAAGCGCCTCGGGCTCGCAACTCTTTGCTTGGGTGGCGGAAACGCGGTCGCGCTGAGCGTCGAGCGCGTTTAGCCGAGCCCCTGTAATCGGATGCTCAGCCGCTTGAACGGAGAAATTCAACGGGAGCCGCTAAGAACGTGACCGCAAGAACTCACACTCGGATCATCGATTGGGCGCACTCCGATTTGGTTCGCAACCGTACGGCGCGGAGGGCGATCGGCGTCGTCGCCTTCGCCGTGGCCACAGCTTTCGGGGCGAGAGTAGCGGTCCCGATGCCCGGCAACCTCGTCCCGATCACGCTCCAGGTACTCGCCGTGCTCCTGGCGGGCGCGTTACTCGGCCCGCGTCTCGGCGCCGCTTCGCAGCTACTCTACGTCGCGGTTGGAGCGATGGGCGCGCCGATCTTCGCCGCGGGTGGAGGTCTTGCCTACCTGTTGGGTCCAACGGGCGGTTACCTGCTGGCCTTCCCGCTTGCCGCGTACGCGGTAGGCGCCGTGAGCGGTCGGTCAGGAGGCGTCTTGCGGTTGCTGCTAGGCCTCGTGATCGGTGTTGCGTTGATCCTCGTCGCGGGCGCCTCCTGGCTGGCGGTCCTAACGGGCGACTTGGAGCAGGCCGTGCGCTTGGGTGTGCTACCGTTCGTAGCGAATGATTTGGTAGAGATTGCACTGGCTCTCGTCATTAGTTTCAGGCTTCGGCCGCGAGCCCTCCAGCTGTTCTAGCTGCGAGGGCTTTTTTGTTGCCGGATGCTGATAGGAAGAGCGAGCGGGGGGGGGCGGGGG
>CANPVX010000051.1 GCA_947581815.1 Candidatus Indicimonas acetifermentans
TGCGCTCGACGACGATGACGCGCACCTCGCCGATCTCCGCCCGCGGGCGATGGGCGATCGCCTTCGCATCCTTTACAGAGATGCCGCCGATGCTCGTGATGTAATCGCCCACCTGCAGTCCAGCCCTTTCCGCTGGGCTACTTGGATAGATCTTCGTGACCGTGTTGTTGCCGTTGGTGGAGTAGCCGGCGTATGGCACGTTCGGCTGGTCCCTCAGGCCGAGTATGCCCCAGATAGCTACCACCACAGCCGCGAGCAGAGTCAGGTTCTTGCTAGTGCCGCTTGCTTGATCCGACATCGGTCGCCTCCCGCCAGGTGAGGTACGGATGCTTCGCTCAGGCAGCGGAGCTTCGCTCCGCGCTGCACTCTGAGTGGGCGTGTGGCGAGGAAGGGGGGGGAGCCGTGCGAGTCGAGCCCCTAGCCTCCAACCCGCTGGTGCCATGGCGTACCAGATCGGGCCGGCAACGTACGCAAGTTCATGTAGTCTGCCGTACCCTGATCGAATCTTGGCTGCGTTGAGATTAGGCCTCGCAATATGCGCCGCTCTTCCGTCCCGAGCAACTCGCCCGCGCGCGCGCGCCCGCCGGCGCCCGCCCGCGAAGATCGTGCGACCCTTCCCCCGGGGTGGGCATCACTAGGACAGTGCGTGGTCGGGAGTCTCAACCGCGGCGCACATCACCCTTGGATCTAACGCTCGGAGCATGGAGGAACGCATGTACTCGAACCTCGCCATAGTCATTCTGCTCAGTATCGTGATGGCCGCGTTCGATAGCGCGTGGGTGAATGCGCAGAATGCCGGCGGTGTCGCGGAGGTCTCGCTGTCGAGCCCCGATGCGTCTTTCCCGGAGCCCTTCAGCAATTTGCTCGGGCTGCGAGAGCTCCGCGACGGGCGAGTCGTGATCTCCGATAGGGTCGAGCAGGCGGTGCGCATTCTGGACTTTTCGGCAGGGACTTTTGAGGAGATTGGAAACGTCGGGCAGGGGCCGGGCGAGTATCGTATGCCTGGATCCCTCCTACCCCTGCCCGGCGACTCTACCCTGCTCGTGGACATGGGGAACATGCGGATGACGGCGTTCGGGCCCGACGGCTCGTTCGGTGCATCGGAGCCGATGATGCGACAGGGCGGCATGCTCATCTTTCCGAGGGGGACCGACGGCGCCGGTCGCATCTACTTCGATCAGGCGGGCTTGATCGCCGGGTCTGCGGATCAGGCGGGGGCGAACCCTGTCCTGCGCCTGGATCGTTCGACGGGGGCGATAGACACGGTCGCCTTCATCGCACAGCGGGAGACATCGAGGGTGCAGGCGCGAATGCGTAGCTCGGGCGGCGGCTGGAACTCGCTCGGCCAGCTACAGCTGACGGCCTTCCAGTCGCAGGACTCGTGGGCCATCAGCGAGGACGGGGGCATCGGTGTGGCGAGGTTGAGCGACTACCGTGTAGAGTGGATCGACGGCGCTGGCAACGTCACCTTCGGCTCCGTCGTCGACTACGAGCCCGTCTCCATCACTCTGGAAGACAAGGAAGCTTGGGCCGACCGGATGGCCACACGGGCCACGATGATGATCATGCGAGCGGACGGGTCGGGAGGCAGGAGCAGCAGGACCCAGGCGCTCAATCGTCCGGACATCGAAGATGTCACGTGGCCCGAGGCGAAACCGCCGTTCCCGGAAGGTGCTGCGACGATCACACCGGAGGGGGAGCTCTGGGTGCAGCGGCACGTCCCATTCGGCGAGCCGGTAACGTTCGATGTATTCGACGAGAGCGGACGGCTCAGCAAGAAGGTGATCCTGCCCGAGGGACGGCAGATCATCGGGTTCGGCCGCGGGACGCTTTACGCGGTCACGGTCGACGAGGACGATCTGCAGTGGCTGGAGCGTTACGTCAGAGACAGTTGAGATTGAGGAAAAGTTGACAGCCCAGCCAAACCTTCTCTGGTAAGGGCGAGAGGTGAGCCGCATATGGGATTCAGTCGCCGCAGTTTGACGATCTTGACTGCCGTCATCGTGCTCGTTGGGGCCTTGGGCGGGATCTATGTGCGCCTCCGCGCCTTGCAGGCGGAGGATGACCCAGCTGTCGCGGGCCCCGAGGGGACCGATCTCCCCGACGGGGAGTCGAGCGGAGTCTTCACCACGGGCGTCGCGATACCGGTGAGCGGCGCGCCGGTCCTCCGCGATACGCTGGTGATGAACATATCCGCTGCGGGCCAGGCCCAGGCGTTCGGCCGCGCGCTCTTGACCGCGGAGGTGGAGGGGGCTGTCACCGATGTCTTCGTGCGCGAAGGGCAAAGCGTCGCCGCAGGAGAGGCGATCGCTCGCATCGATCCTGAGCGCTACGCCTTCGAGCTGGAGAAGGCGAGGGCGCGACTCGAGCAGGCTCAGGCGTCTTTTCAGGAACTGACTCTATTCGACGACGAGATAGATGATCCGAAGCTGCGCGCCGAAAGACAGCGTATGGCGCGGGCGAAGAGCGGGCTCGGCGAAACCGAAGTAGCGGTACGCGAGGCGGAGCTCAACATACGGCGGGCGACGATTCGGGCGCCGTTCGCCGGCTGGGTGGCGAATCTTGCGATCGTGCCCGGCGAGCGGCTGCAGGCCCGGGACTCGATCGCCGAAGTCGTCGACATCTCCACGATCAGGATCGAGGTGCAGGCGCTAGAAACCGAGGTCCCGTATCTGGAGGAGGGCCGCGAGGCCAGCGTCACGCTATCGGCCTTCCCCGATGCGAGCCTCGCCGGGCGCGTCGCGTCGATCAACCCGGTGATCGATCCCCGCACTCGAACGTCGCGTGTCACAGTGGTCGTGCCTAACGACGATGGTGCGGTGAAGCCCGGGATGTACGCTCGCGTGTCGATCGCCGCCCGGCTGTTCCCAGATCGCGTGATGGTGCCGAGGGAAGCGATCCTCGAGCGCGACAACCGCACGCTCGTCTTCCTGTTCGAGCCCGACGAACCGGACGGTGTCGAAGGCGCGGCGAAGTGGACATACGTGACGACGGGGCTCGAGAGTGATCGCTTCGTCGAGCTCGTGGCCGGGCGCGGCACGACGATACTCGACCCCGGACAGATCGTGCTGACCGAAGGCCACTATACTCTCATCCATGACGCTCGAGTGCGTCTGGTCCCACCTTCGGAACAAGACTAGCTACGAGTAAGTGAAATGTTCGTTACGCGAGCTTTGAGGCACAGCACGCGCTTGTCGGTGGTCGCGCTAGCGCTGCTGGGCGGCGCCGGCCGCGGCGAGGCGCAGTCGGTCGATACAGTGATGACGCTCGGGGGCGCCGGGGGCGCCCTCGATCTCCTGAGGCACTACAGCCCCGAGTACAAGGTGTCGCTGGCGCAGGCGAATTTCACCAGCGAGGACATGTTGAGAGCATGGGGTGCATGGCTGCCGACGGTGACCGCGCGCGCGATCTTCCAGTCCAACGAAGCCGCCCGTCGCACCGCGGTGGACGACTTCGGGATCTCGCAGGTGCTCGACGATCCGATCCAGGCCTCCAGCAAGAATTCCTATCAGGCGCTCGAGGTGAATTGGCTACTCTTCGATGGAGGCCAGCGCTTCTTCGATCAGGGAGCCAGCCGCGCGGACGCGCGCGCCGCCGATCTCGCCGCGGTCGCAACCCTCGTGCGGCTCGAGTCCGAGGTGGAGGCGCAGTACTACGAGGCGCTGAAGGAGCAGGAGCAAGCTCGCCTCGCCCGGGAGCTACTGGCCGCGCGGGCTCGCGATCTCGAAGTGGCGCAGGCGCGCTTCCGCATCGCGGCTGTGGCTCAGACCGACGTTCTCCAGGCCGAGATCGAGGTCAGCCGCCAGCAGCTTTCGGCCCTCCGGGCCGAGCAGGCGGCCCGCGCGGCGCGCCGCGAGCTGTCGGCGCTCATCGGCATCGCGGATGAGGTCGGCTACGGGCTGCGCGATGAGTCCGAGATCTTCGATCCTTCTGTCGTGGCGGTCGAGGACCTGATCGCCCTCGCCAGGCGCGCCAACCCCAGCCTCGAGCGACGCGCAGCGGAGGTCCAGGCTCGGAAGCAAGGCCTCTGGGCTTCCCGTGGGACCTGGCTTCCCGACGTCAACCTTTCGGCGACGTTCAGCCGCTCCGAGAACCTCGGACCCGACGGAAACTTCTTCACCCTGAACCCCAGAGACACCGGCACGGATTTCCGCCTGACGTTCAGCTATCCGCTGATCAACGGATTTCAGAAGAAATGGGAGACGGGGCAGCAGGCGGCGCGGCTTCAGGAGGCGGAGCAACGGAAGCGGGGCGAGGTCATTCAGATGGAGAAAGACGTCCGCAACCTGTACGAAGAGTTGGGGACTCGCCATCGCGCCTACCAGATTCAGCTGCGGAACGTCGACCAGGCGCGGGAGCTCGTCCGCATGGCGACGGAGCGCTATCGAATCGGAGCCACCTCCTACGCGGAGCTCCAGCAGGCCCAGGACCGGGAGACCGAGGCCGAACGCGGCCTGATCGAATCGCGATACGATTTCATGAGGACGCTGGCGCGCCTGAAAGCGGCGGTGGGCGCCCCCATCACCGAAGTCGCATCTTGAGCCCGCTCGCCTTCAACCCCTCGGCGTGATGGCTCTGCCTGATCTTGCCATTCGCCGGCCGGTGGCCACTGCGATGGCCTTCCTGGCCATCGTGCTCCTGGGCGCGATCGCGTTCACGCGCTTGCCCGTGGATCTGCTGCCCGATGTGTCGTTCCCAACGCTCACGGTGTGGACGCAGTACCCGGAGGCCGGGCCGAGCGAAGTCGAGCGCTTCGTCACCGAGCCGATCGAGCAGGCGGTGGCGCGGGTCCCGGGTGTGAAATCGCTGAGCTCCGTCAGTCGTGAGGGCTCGTCGCAGGTCACGCTCCGGTTTCTGTGGGGCACCCGCACCGATATGGACTACGCGACGCTGAATGTGCGGGAGCGGCTGGACAACGTTCGCTACGATCTACCTGAGCGCGCGACGCGGCCCACCATCTTGCGCTCGGATCCCACGAGTGAGCCGGTGATGACGCTGGCTACGACATCGGAGGTGGCGGACCTCTGGGAGCTCAAGGAGCTGAGCGAGAATGTCTTCAAGCGGCGGCTGGAACAGATCGATGGCGTCGCACAGGCGGCCGTCGTGGGTGGGTTGGACCGCGAGATCCACGTGTTGGTCGACCCGCGCACGTTGGAGGCCCTCGATGTGACGATGGACGAAGTCTCGGCGGCGCTCGAGGCGGCCAACTACAGCGCGCCGGGTGGCACGATCCGCCGAGGTCGCTACCGTTACGCGCTGCGGGCGCTGGGCGAGTTCCAGAACGTTTTCGAGATCGGCGAGACCGTTGTGGGCCGCGGCGAAGGTGGCTCCGTGGTCTTGCTCAGCGACGTCGCGGAGATCGAGGACGGGTTCGCCGATCGCGAGACGATCACCCGTTACAACGGACGCGAATCGGTGGGTCTCCTCTTATATAAGGAGGCAGGCGCGAACACCGTGCAGGTGGCGGAGCATGTGGAGAAAGTGCTCGGCCAGCTGGCGGAAGAGTATCCCTCGGTCAGCATCGCGGTCGCGACCTCGCAGGCCGGTTTCATCCGCGACGCCATCTCCAATGTCGCTCAAGCGCTGGCGCTGGGGGCCGGACTCGCCTTTCTCGTGCTGTTCCTGTTCCTGCACGACCCGCGTTATCCCGTCGCCATCTCGCTCTCGATTCCTATCAGCGTGATCCTCAGCTTCGGCCTGCTATTCGTGTTCGGCGTGAGCCTCAACATCATGAGCCTGGGTGGGCTCGCGCTGGGCGTTGGCATGCTGGTCGACAACTCGATCGTGGTGCTCGAGAACATCTTCCGGCATAGAGAGCGCGGTCTGGCCGCCGCAGTGGCCGCCGCGACGGGCGCGCGCGAGGTGCAAACGGCCATCACGGCGTCGACCCTCACGACCATCGCGGTGTTCGGTCCGATCATCTACTCGCGGGGCGTCGCGGGCGAGCTCTTCAAGGATCTCTCGATCGCGGTGGCCACCTCACTGCTCACTTCCCTGTTCGTGGCTTTGACGCTTCTACCCATGATCGCGTCGCGTATCCCTGACGTTGGGTCGCAAGCCGCGCCGTCGAGTGAGCCGGTCCGCTACCTGCCGCCCATCGGCCGCTACGTCGAGGCGGCCAAGGCGCGCCACGGGCGCCCGCTGGCATGGTGGCGCTGGCCGCTGGTCTTCGTCCGCTGGGTTGGGGCGCTACTCCTCGGGGCCGTCAGGGGGCTCTTCAGGCTCGCCCTGGCGCTTGTGGCGTTCTGGGCCGGATTGGTGTTGCGGCCGCTCGCGGCGGCGGCCCGACCGCTATTTCGGGCGTTCGATCGAGCGTTCGACCGCTTCGCCGAGCGCTACGACCGCACGTTGGCATGGGCCCTCGACCACCGCGCAGCTACCCTGGGCCTCGCCACCGCCGCGTTCGCCGCCTCGGCGGCCTTAGGGCTGGGCCTGCCGCGCAATCTCCTGCCTACAGTCGATGAGGGGGCCTTCCGCGCCCGCATCGCACTACCGCTGGGCACGCCGCTCGAGATCACCGACCAGCTCGCTGCACAAGTGGAGGATTTCGCTCTCGCCGATCCGAGCACCGCTGCTGTCTTCACGCGCGTCGGGCGGGCCGAGGCGGAAGAAGTGTCGGAGCGCGAGGCGACCGGCGTCAACACGGCGGCGCTGGACGTGCTGCTGAACGAGAGTGCCCCGACCCGCGACGCGGCGGCCAGGCTCCGCGCGGCGCTGGCGGGTCGGTTGAGCGGGGAGGCGCTGACGATCGAGACTGGGCGGGCGACTGAACTGGGGCGCGTCCTGGGTGTGGGAGAAGCGGATGTCGCCGTTCGCGTGCGCGGTGACAACCTGGACGCGGCCCTCGACGTGGCAGAGGAGATCGAAGGTCGACTTTCCACTCTCCCGATGCTGGCCGGCGTGCGTACGGGGTTACTGCGTGGCCAGCCCG
This sequence comes from Candidatus Indicimonas acetifermentans, assembly GCA_947581815.1. Classification (GTDB taxonomy): domain Bacteria; phylum Gemmatimonadota; class Gemmatimonadetes; order Palauibacterales; family KS3-K002; genus Indicimonas; species Indicimonas acetifermentans. The sequence goes on from CANPVX010000051.1 coordinate 6,932, forward strand.
AGATCGAGATCAGCATCGAGCGAGAGCGAGTGGCGCGGCACGGCTTGACCGTGCGCCAGGTCGCGGACGCCATCGAAGTCTACATGCGTGGGCTCGTGGCCACCCGCTTCGTCGACTTCGATCGCCGCATCGATGTGCTCGTTCGGCCGCCCGAGGACGTAAGGCGCGAGTTCAACAACTTGCTCGAATTCCAGATCGAGGGCGTCCCGGTGCGCGAGCTCATAGCCTGGCGCGAGACGCTGGCGCCCGTAGAGGTCCTGCGAGATGAGCAAGGGCGCGTGGTACCGGTCTACGCCGATGTGACTGCCGGGGGTCTCGATGCCGCGATCGCCGCGATCCGCTCCGTCCTCGCCGATATCGATCTGCCGAGCCGGTTGCGCCTCGAGGTAGGCGGCGAGAACGAGGAGATGCGCGAGTCGTTCCGCTCGCTGGCACTCGCCTTCATGCTGGCCCTCGTCCTCGTCTTCATGATCCTGGCGGCGCAATTCGAGTCCGTCGTTCACCCGTTCACGATCCTCCTCGCCGTCCCGCTGGCGGCCATCGGCGCCATCGCGGCTCTGCAGCTCACCAGCTCCGGCGCCAACGTGATGAGCTTGATCGGCTTCGTCATACTGGTGGGCATCGTGGTCAACGATGCGATCGTCAAAGTCGACTTCATCAACCGGTATCGCGACACGGGCGCCTCGCTGCGCGAGGCCATCTTGGAGGCGGGACGCGTTCGGCTGCGGCCGATCATAATGACAACTGTCACGACCGTGTTCGGCCTACTCCCTCTCGCGCTGGGACTCGGCGCCGGCGCCGACCTGCGGGCCCCGCTGGCCATCGCCGTGATCGGCGGTCTGCTCTCCGCCACGTTGCTGACTCTGATCGTGGTACCGGTGATGTACGCGAGCCTCGATGGCCTCCGCGGGCTGGCCCGAAAGGAGGCGGCCCGGTGATCAGGCTCTCCATCAACCGGCCCACGACCATCGCGATGACTTACCTCGCGATCGCGGCTGTGGGCGTAGCCTCGTTCGTCGTCATCCCGCTGGAGCTGCTGCCCGATGTCGAGTACCCACGTCTCACCGTGCGCACGAGCTGGTCGGGCGCCTCGCCCGAGGTTGTAGAGGCGTTCTTGACGGCGCCGCTGGAAGCCGCCGCCCAACAGGTTCGTGACGTGGGCAAGGTCAGGTCGGAATCGAGCGAGGGTGAGTCGGAGGTAGAGATCGAGTTCGCCCGTGGGACCGATATGGACTTCGCGCGCCTCGAGCTGGGCGAGCGGATCCAGTCGATTCGCGGCGGCCTGCCGCCCGACGTACGACCCGAGATCCAGGCCTACGTGCCGGCCGAGTTCAGGACGGGAAACAGGGCCGACATGCGCTACACGCTCGCCGGCAGCCATACCTTCGAGCGCTTGCGCGAGCAAGCGGAAGAAGATCTGCGGCCGGAGTTGCTCGGCTTGGAGGGTGTCGAGGAGGTATACGTCGCCGGGGGTGAGGATCGCGAGATCCGCATCACGCTGGACCGCGCCCGTATGGAGGCTCAGGGCGTCAGGCCGGCCGACGTTCAGGCCGCGCTCGATGAGGCGACGCTGGTCCGGACGGCGGGGAAGCTGCAACGGGGCGCCACCGAATGGGTCGTCACCGTTCGCAATCAGATCGAGTCGGCGACCGAGTTGGGGGAGCTGATCGTCATCCCCGACACGATGGGTGACGGACGGGTCGTTCGCGTCGCCGATGTCGCAGAGGTGGCCGACGCATATGCGGACCCCGAACGTCTGTATCGCATCAACGGCCAGCCGGCCGTCTCGCTGTGGCTCATCCGCGGCATCGGCACGAACGCGCTGCGCGTCGCCGATGCGGTGAAGGCGCGGGTCGCGGATATCCAGTCGAGGCTGCCGCCCGGGATGCGGCTCACCCTGGCGTACGACGGCAGTCGCGAGATCAACAGGCAGCTGACCGATCTGCGCCTGCGCGCGCTGGCTGCGGGGATCGTCGTTTTCCTGGTGCTGCTGCTTTTCCTGGGCTCGTTCCGCTCGGCGGCCATCGTCTTCGCGACGGTCGTCTTCTCGGTGCTCATCGCGGTCAACCTGCTCTATTTCGGCGGGCTCAGCCTGAACGTGCTGACGCTGTCCGGACTGGCTATGGGATTTGGCCTCATAGTGGACAACTCCATCGTCGTGCTGGAGAACATCTATCGGCGCTGGCTGGGCGGTGAGGCAGCGAAGGTGGCGGCGGAGCGCGGCACGCGTCAGGTGGCCCTACCCATCGTGGCCGGGACGCTGACCACGGTGATCGTGTTCGTTCCGTTTCTCTATCTGCAGGGCGAGCTGCGCCTGTTCTACCTGCCGTTCGCCTACGCTGTCGGCTTCAGCTTGCTCGCCTCGCTATTCGTCGCGTTCACGTTCGTGCCGGGTCTGACGGCGCGGGCTTTTGGGCGGGACGTGCGGGCACGGTCTTCCGCCGGCTCATACCCGGCGACGCCGGGAGCCAGAGCGCCAGAGTCGGCAGCGATCTACGTGCGCTTTTATCGCGGTGTGCTGTCGTTCGCCCTCGCTCACCCCATACTCGTACTGGCGGTCACCGGGGGCGCGTTCTTTGGCAGCTATCGCCTGTTCAACGAGCACGTCGAGCGGGGAGCGATTTGGGGGCGCGGCTTCGGGCAGGAGACATATATATCGATTTTCGTCAACCTTCCTCGCGGCGCCGAGCTGGCGCGCACCGACGAGCTGGTGCAGAGCTTCGAGGCGCAGCTGGCGATGTTGCCCGAGGTGGAGCGCTATACCTCGAACGTACAGTCGGAGCGGGCCGCGTTGCGGGTGACGTTCCCCGATTCGCTGGAGAACACCTATGTGCCGGTGGCGATTCGGGATCAGCTGATCGCCTACTCGTATCTCTTCGCGGGAGCACAGGTACAGGTCTACGGCTACGGGCCGTCCTTCTACGGCGGTAGCTTTTCGCCGCCCTCCTACACGCTGAAGATCCTGGGCTACAACTACGAGCGCGTTCGCGACATCGCCGGTGACATCGGGCGAAGGCTCCAGCGCTTCGGCCGCGTGCGTGAGGTGAACACCAACGTGTCGAGCGGCTGGCGCTCAGGAGAGACCGCCTCGGAATACGTCCTCACCGTCGACCGCCCGCGCCTCGCAGGTTACGGGCTGTCAGTCGAAGACCTCCTGCGCTACGTCGTGAGCAACCTCCAGGGGCGGGTGGGATTCAATCGCATCTCGTTGGCCGGCGAGGAAGTTGCCTACGCGTTGAAGCTGGGCGGTTACCGGGAGTTCTCTTTCGCCGATCTGCGCGACCTGCTGGTGCCAACGCCGACGGGCGAGCGGGTTCGCCTGGCGGACGTCGCCGACGTGGGCCGGCAGGATGTGCTGAGCCGCATCATCCGCGAGGATCAGCAGTACGAACGGCTCGTGGGCTGGGAGTTTCGCGGTCCGCGCAAGCTGGGCGATCGGGTGCGCGACGCTGTTGTGGAGAGCACGGCGCTGCCGCCCGGCTACAAGATCGAAGAGGAGGAGGGGATCTTCTGGAGCGTGGAGGACCGCCAGCAGATCTACACGGTGCTCATCTTCGCGGTGCTCCTCATATATATAGTCACGGCTGCGCTGTTTGAGTCGTTGCGCGCGCCGCTCGTCGTACTGCTCACCCTACCGCTCGCGCTCATCGGCGTCTTCCTGATCTTCTTCTACACGGGCGCCGCGTTCACCCGCTCGGCGTACATCGGCGTGATCATGATGGCGGGCATAGTGGTGAACAACTCGATCCTGGTGGTCTATCACATCGGGGAGCTACGCAAGGCGGGTGGGGCGGGTGGCGAGCTGAAGGCGGCGATCGTACAGGGCACTTTGGAGCGGGTGCGGCCCATCCTCATGACCACGCTTACGACCGTGCTGGGGCTGCTCCCGCTCATCCTCTTCAGCGAGACGATCGACGCGACCATCTGGAACGCGCTGGCCCTGGCGACGATCGGCGGGCTGGTGGCGAGCACGATCTTCGTCCTCACGAGCATCCCGGTCCTCTACTACCTGTTCGAGCGGCGTTCCCCGATTCAGGTGGCCTAGCCTTCCCGGCGCTGACGATCGATAGACGGGCCTCTTCGATTTCTAGCCGAGCTTGTGGATCTACCGTATCTTGAGCGATACACCGCCAGTTCAGACCGCCAGCTCAATTCCTCGGAGGTCAGTCGATGTCAACACGCGTAGCGCTCGTCCTGGCCACGGGTCTATTGCTAGCCACCACGACTCTGCTCGGTGCTCAGGAGACACGAGGGACAGACGAACAAGCGATCAAAGATGTCGTCGTCACCGCGTACGTGAATGGTGTCTTTAACGATCGGGACGCCGCCGCGGTGCGCGTCGGGTTTCACCCCGACTTCGTCATGAGTGTGCATGCCGAGAATGGCCTCATAGTCGCGACTCTGGATATGTGGCTCGAGCGGCTTGGTCTTGATGGAACGCCCAGTCCGTCACCCGTCGACCACCAATTCCGAAGCGTGGACATCACTGGCAACACTGCACTCGTCAAACTGGATATCTACGAGGCCGACAGCCATCGCTATACCGATTATCTGGGCCTGTATCGTTTTTCCGATGGTTGGCTCATCGTCAACAAAGTTTTTCAGAGCCACTAGACGGCTCAGCAAGCGCAGCCGCCGAACAAGAGCGGGAGGCGACATCGCTCACTCGATCAAGCTGGATGTGTTCGGTAGGCGCATGGTGGCCTTGCGGACCGAGAATGCTTGGTCGGTGTTCTATCTCGGATCTGACGGCAAGAGGCGACCGGCGATAGACGTCTTTGTGCCAAGCTGGGTTAAAGAATCTGACTTGGTCGAATACCTGGTGGATCTTTGCCACTATATTGTTGTCGTTGTGGCGCCGTTCTCTTTACGTTATACGTGCTCGCCCAGTTGAAACGCTGATTTGTCTTAGGCAGCGCCGATCGTCACGTTAGCTCGGCACAAAGGAGAAGATACGGTCATGTTCCTGGTGCTCCTCCTGGCTCTCCTCGTCGCGGCGACCGTTCATGCTATGATCTCACGCCGCCGATCCCGCCAAGAATTGGCCGAACTTTTTCTCCTATATGTCCTCGTCGGCTACTGCGGGTTCGCGATGTTTCTCGTCAGCGGATTCAGCTTGCTTGCAGGGGATCGCGTCGCAGCCTGGCTCGGGTGGCCACTTAACAATCCGTTCCAGCAGTTCCTGAGCTTCGCCCTTCTTGGCCTGGCCACAGCCGCCATTCTGAGTATCCGTTACCGTGACACCTACTTGGTCGGCCCCGTCGTGGCCTGGTCAGTGTTCTTTATCGGCGCCACCTACGGCCATCTCGGCGACCTTGGCCAGCGCGGGGTTAGTCACGGAACCGTGTTGCATGTCTTCACGACCCACACCTCGATTCCAATACTGCTGCTCGGCCTCCTTGCCTTGAGTGGCGCGGTCTCGTTCCGCCGCCGCGACGAGACTGGAGCCGGTCCTTGAGCCGGCTTCTGAATCGGGGAAGCCCGTACACGTAGTCCGTTTTTGATATAGAGCGAGGGAAACCAATGAGATCAGACGCCGCTACAGTGGAGGAGTACCTGTCCCAGTTGCCCGCCGATCGTAGGGAAGCGATCGGGGCGGTCCGTCGGACGATTCTCGGGCACCTCCCTCAGGGGTACGAGGAAGTCATGAACTGGGGGATGATCACCTACCAGGTGCCGCTCGAGACGTATCCGGAGACCTACAACGGCCAGCCGCTCATGTTCGCGGCTTTGGCTTCGCAGAAAAATCATATGGCAGTCTACCTGACGGGCATCTATATGAGCGACGACGCGCGACGTGAGTTCGAAGCCGCATACAAGGCCACGGGCAAGCGATTAGATGTTGGCAAGTCGTGCGTGCGTTTCCGGAAGCTCGAGGATCTCCCTCTAGACCTGATTGGCGAGTGCATCGCGGCAGAGGATGTTGGGGCTTTTGTTGCTCGGTTCGAGCGGGCTGCCGCCGATCGTAGGGGCAAGAAGGCTGAGTAATCGTTGCTGGTACCGGCTAACCGTCGTGGGGTTCGCTTGCTTTCCTGCGGCGGCGCCCGCCGCCGGTCTGAACGAATACTATCTCGAGCTTAGTCGTCACGCGGCGTCTGCTACAACCTCATGTCATGAACGACGACCTTAGACTGGAGCTGCTGGCCATGGCGCGCGCCGACCAAGACAAGCGCGCCGAGCTAGTTCGAGATAGCAGGCTGTTCGATGGGTATTGTGCTGAGATTGAACAGATTCACGTTCGCAACGCGCAGCGCCTTGATACAATCGTCGACGGAATCGGCTGGCCCGGTTTTTCACTGGTCGGAAAGGATGGGGCGGAGGCCGCATTCCTCATCGCTCAGCATGGGATAAGCCTCCCGACGTTCCAGCGCCGGTGTTACAAGCTCCTGCGCGAAGCGGTCCGAGCCGGAGAGGCTTCTCCACATCACGAAGCCTATCTGATCGACCGCATACGCTTCAACGAGCGCAGACCCCAGATGTATGGGACGATCTTTGATTGGGATGAGAACGGCGAGATGAATCCGTGGACATTCGAGAACCCCGAATCGGTCGATGATCGGCGGGCAGCTGTGGGCCTTGCTCCGCTGGCGACCATCATCGCGCGGCAGCAGGCGGAGGCGCGCTTGGAGGGCAATCGACCGCCGGCGGACTTCCGTGCGCGGCAAGAAACGATCGAAGCATGGGCTCGTAAGGTGGGTTGGATGTAACCGCAGAGGCTGGGCAACGACTGGAGGTTGCTGTTTAACAGACGGTTGCGGCTGGCGCGGGAACGGCGCCGACGAAACGTAGCGCTATTAGTCGGACACGAGTCATGAGCGGTGGATTACATCAAATTGCCTGTCATCTCAGTGCCCTGACACCCATCGAGCGCGAACTTCGGGCCGATCTCGCATCCCGCGTCAAGAGCAGCATCGTCTCTATGCGGGAACTGGCGAACGGTTACGTTCTCACCTTGAACCGAGAGGTCACAGGGCGATGCGTCGAAGATCTTGTCTCGCTCGAGCGCCGCTGCTGTCCGTTCCTGCGGTTCCGTTTCGCCTTGGTGCTCACGGGGCTCAAGCTCGAGGTCACAGGGCCCGCCGGGTCCAAGGAGTTGCTGTCACAGGAGTTCGGTCTCCAGGATGCTGGATGACTGGCCGCTGCAGCTGAGTGGCAGAGTGGAGAATCCGATCGAGCAGTTCATGCGGCGCCAGGGTGTGATGGTGCTAGACGGAGGACTGGCGACAGCGTTGGAGGAGCGTGGGTACGACTTGGACGACGAGTTGTGGTCGGCCAAGGTCCTGTTGGAAGCGCCGGATGCGATTCGACAAGTGCATCTGGACTTTCTCGCCGCGGGCGCCGATTGCATCAGCACGTCGACCTACCAGGCGAGCCTCCCCGGTTTCCGCAAGCGCGGGTTGAGCGACACCGCGGGCGCCGAGTTGTTGCGTCGGTCGATCGACCTGGCGGTCGAGGCTCGCGACATGTTCTGGAGCGAGCCCAGCAATCGCCAAGACCGTATTCGACCGCTGGTCGCGGCGAGCGTCGGGCCGTACGGCGCGTTTCTGGCTGACGGATCAGAGTACAC
>CANPVX010000052.1 GCA_947581815.1 Candidatus Indicimonas acetifermentans
CAGGCTCCCGCGCCAACCGAATCGCGCCGAGCGGCGCACCTCGATCAAGAGGAGGATGCCATCATCCCGGCGGCGGGCGCGGTAGACAAGGCTGCGGCGGTCAGCACGATTAGCGACTCGGTCCGGCAGGACGGCATGGTCCGCGCCCGGGCCGAGCGCGAGAAGGTGGCGGACCGCGAACTCTTCGAGGCGCAACTGGCCGAAGTCGCTGCGCCTACCGAAGCCGAGTCTATCGACAGCCCGGTTCGCGACGGGACCGAAGGGGCTCGAGCGTTTGCAGTCGCTGTCGCAGCCGATGAGGCCATGTCGAACGCGCTTTCGACGCCGGCCGCCCGCTTCTTTTCCGTCCAACCGCAGGAGGCGGCCGACTGGCTGGGCGCAGAGCTTCGCACCCTACCCGATCTGCGGCTTCAGCGCGTAGAGATAGGACCGGGCTCTGCATTCGCCGGCGGCGTATCCGGTCGGCCCGCGGTGCGTCTGGTCTACGCTGACGCGGCGAGCCACGAGATCATCTTGGTCCAGCAGCTGCGAGGAAGCGATTTTGGCTTCGACGACGATCGGGGTACGCTGCCAGCGCTCGTCATCAGCCCTTCTGGGCAGACTGCGTATCGTTGGAGCGATGATGACGGTTACCTGCTGGCGCTCGTCGCCACTCTGAGCAGCGACTCGCTTCGCGCATTGGCGGATCGCGTGCGCTGATCCGGATCAGGCAGGCGGCGGAGCCGAGATCCTCGAGCCCTCGACGCGGAATTCCGTTCCCAGAATTGTCTCAGCCACGTACATCGCCGATGCGAGGTGCGGCGTAAAGTCAGCTGCGACGATCGTGCCCCCCGCCACCGCAAGGTAGGGGATCAATTGATCGGCTAGATATCGGTCGACCGCAGCTTCCGAGTTCATCGCTCGCAGCAACTGGTTCGCAGCTTCGCGCCCAACCTCGTCGGCGGTCTTTCCGGGCCGGCCTAGCGAGGAGCCCCCCATCGACGCCCCACTGGTCGATTCGGTCCAGATCGTGATTCCCGAGCCTACACTTGCCGAATCCACATATTCCACGTCGATATCCAACGGAAAGCCAAGGCGCTCGAGAAGGTGCCGAACCGAATCGGCCTGCCGCTCAGCGACGCGCCGTTCCGCCAGCTCCGTCGACGCGTGACTGATGCCGCGAATTCCTTTTATCAGGCCCGGCTCGCTCAGGGCGAGCGGCGTACGCAAGCCCGTGCCGCCCATGATACGCGCCGCGATGCGACCGCCGCCCTGCGGGTAGTAGCCGCGGCGATCCACCGAGAGCGTGACGCTTCCAAACGAGAGCAGCGTCGGTAGCATAACGTGCGATAAATAGTCGGGCGTGGGGCTGAACGGCACATCCGTGCCGCCAACCAGCCCGAACTCGAACGTGCCCTCATGGCAGAGGCACGGGAGGAGGACCGTCATGAGAACAAGACCGGTCGAGCCCGCTGTGCCGATGTCGAACTCGAACTCGCCTTCGCGCGTTTCCGTCGGTACGAACGTCAGCTCCTTCGAGCCGAGGCCGGCGCCCGTGACGCGCGCCCCGCACACGGCGCCCACAGCTTGCACTGCCCTCAAGTGCTGCGGCCGGAGCCCCGGCTGCTCGCGTCCGGCGCGGATGTCGATGATGCTCAGCGGCGTTCCGCTGTACGCCGCCAGACCGAGCGCCTGACGCAGAACAGCTCCGCCGCCTTCTCCGTATGAGCCATCGATCTCTATCATCTCACACACGTCCCCCGTCACGGGGAAGCAAATCCGAGGTGGGGCTGAAGGGCGACTGGACCGGCAGTCGAACCGCTCGAGCGCTGTCGACGACCGGACAGCCTGCGGAGAGCGTCGGTCTCGCTGGCGAGCGGTTTGCAGCTTAGCCCCGGCGCACGCCGGGCGCAACAAACTCCGCCTCATCGAGAGGCCTTGCGCCGTGCGCTTGGAGGAGACAGAGTCGATGCTTCGGCGATGAAGCGATTCCCTCGCAGGGAAGCGACGGTCACGAAGTCTCGGCGGACCCACGCGCTGCTACTCTTATGACTCAACGACGAAAGATACTGGCGCTCGGCTTCGGCCTTCTTGTCGCGCTCTCCGGCGCGGTCTTCGTGTTGAAGCCGAACTTCGGTTACCTCTCCCTGCCCGGCCGGGGTGGAGAGCGCGACGCGCTCCTGGCGTCGGCCACCTACACGGGGCGCCAGTCCTGCGCCGGATGCCATCCGCGCGAGCAGGACCTCTGGTCAGGGTCGCATCACGATTTGGCCATGCAAGTCGCTGATGAAGAGACCGTTCTGGGAGACTTCGAAGGCGCAACGCACACGTACTTCGACGTCACCTCCACTTTCTACAAGCTCGATGGCAAGTTCTACGTTCGCACCGACGGACCCGGCGGCGAGCTACGTGACTACGAGATCGCCTACACCTTTGGGGTCAGCCCGCTGCAGCAGTACCTGATCGAGTTCCCAGGTGGGCGTTACCAAGCACTCGGCATCGCCTGGGACACCCGACCCAAGGAAGCCGGCGGCCAGCGCTGGTTTCATCTCTACCCTAACGAGCCGATCCTGCACGACCATGTTCTCCACTGGACGGGGCGAGACCAAACCTGGAATTTCATGTGTGCGTCATGTCATTCGACGGACTTGCGGAAAAACTACGACTTCGAGACGGACAGCTACGAGACGACTTGGTCGGAGGTCGACGTATCGTGCGAGGCGTGTCACGGTCCCGGCTCCTCTCACATCGCCTGGGCGGAGGGAGGGGGGGCCGCCCCGGATAGGAAGACACCCGCTGATGACGTTGACGACGCTAGCCTCGGGTTGCTGGTACGGCTCGGTCGTGGCGGCGCTGGGAATTGGACGATCGACGCGACGACCGGTACCGCGAGCCGAGCGACGCCGCTACGATCGAGCGCGCAAGTCGACGCCTGCGCTCCGTGCCATTCGCGACGTGCCCAGGTCGGCGACGACTACGTGCCCGGCCGCCCGCTTCTCGACACCTACCAACCCCGGCTTCTCACCGAGGAGCTCTACTACGCCGACGGCCAGATCTACGAAGAGGTGTACGTCTACGGCTCGTTTCTTCAAAGCAAGATGTACCACGCCGGGGTTACTTGCAGCGACTGTCACGACGCCCACAGCCTCACACTGCACGCGACCGGCAACGCGCTGTGCTCGACCTGTCACCTCTCCGCGAAGTTCGATTCACCTTCGCACCACTTTCATCAGCCGGGCTCCGCGGGCGCTAGCTGTGTAGACTGTCACATGGCGACCCGAACCTACATGGTCGTCGATCCGCGCCGCGACCACAGCCTACGCGTTCCGAGGCCCGATCTGTCCGTCAAGCTCGGTACGCCCAACGCCTGCAACGCTTGTCACGGCGAGCGCTCGGCCGAGTGGGCGGCGCAAAGAGTCGACGAATGGTACGGACCCGAAAGACTCGCCGATACTCACTACGGCGAGCTCTTGCACACCGCCCGCGTGGGCGAAGTGGGCGCGGAGGCGGCTCTCGCGAGCCTTGCCGGCGATACCGCACAGCCGTCAATCGCCCGTGCCACCGCCCTGTCCCTCTTGCCCCGCTACATGACCCGAGCCTCCGCCCAGACCGTCCAACGAGCGCTCGACGACAAGGACCCGCTGCTCCGCCTCGCGGCGCTCGACGCCCTGGAAGTCGTCGAACCCGGTGAAAGGATCAACCTGGCGTATCCATTGCTGAGCGACTCGTTGCGGGCGGTGCGAATTCAAGCCGCGCGGGTGCTGGCTGCGGTGCCTCCGGACAACATGACCCCGGCCCAGCGGGTGAGAGTGGAGCGAGGCATCAGCGAGTTCATCGAGGCCCAGCTCGTGAACGCCGACCGGGCGGAGGCGCACCTCAATCTCGGGATCCTCTATGCCACCCGCGGTCAATTCGCGGACGCCGAGGCAGCCTATCGAACCGCGTTGCGTCTGGAGGCCTCCTTCGTGCAAGCCTACGTCAACCTGGCCGATCTGTATCGCGCCCAGGGCCGGGATGTCGACGGTGAACGGGCGCTGCTGGAGGCCCTCGACATCGCCCCCGACGAGGCGGCGACCCACCACGCTCTGGGGCTGCTTCTGGCTCGCCAGCAGCGACTGGCGGAAGCGCTGGGCGAACTGGCACGCGCGGCCGAGCTGGATCCCGACAACCCGCGCTTCGCGTACGTCTACGGCGTCGCCCTGAACTCCAGCGGCGATGCCGACCGGGCTCTCACGGTGCTGGAACGTGCGCACCAACGTCGCCCCGACGATACTCAAGTCCTTTACGCGCTCGTGACGATAAACCGCGATACGGGCGCATTCGATGCGGCGCTCCGCTACGCTCGTAAACTGGTTGAGCGAGCACCTCAGGACCCCGGGGCGCGCCAACTGCTGGAGCAGCTCCAGGCCGCGACGGCCCGCTGAGCGGGCTCGTGGCATGTGCTATTCGAACGCCTTCCCCCACAATCCAGTGGTCGTTGCGATCCCCGTCGGGCGCTGTCAGTTGGGATGGCAAGGTGTACCTCACCGGCGGGACGGTCTGGGCGTCGTTCTGTGGCTGAGGCGCTCCCTTGATCGACGTCTGATGATGATGTTCGTGGGGAGGTGGGCGGGTCGTCGAGCGGAATTGGGAGCGCGGCAGCCGCGAAGCGGCCCCCCGCCCCCTCAGCCCCTAAGGCCGCGCGACATGGAGCGAGGCGACCCGCCCGCCGACCTCAAGCGCTTCGGCTCGAACCCCCGATGTCCGTACTGGACTCGTCGTAGTAATCCAGCTTGTGGAGCGGCATCACGACGCTCGACAGAATGTTGAGGAGGTGGGCCCCGATGCGCTTGTAGTAGCGCGTTCCAAGGATAGCAGATGTTGTCAGACTGGCGTTGTAATCGCTGCGCGCGATACGCGACAGGAGGGCATCGCTGCGCTGGGCCAGGCCTCGACCCGCCGTGATCAGCTCGATGGCGCCCTCGCGGTCCGATGCCGAAAAGATCTCCGCGGTCGACCCGAACGCAGTTTCCACGAACTTGCGAAACTCATGAAGCTCAGCAGTGATCTCGTCGTCCGGCAGCGGATCCGAAGAGAAGTCCACCACCTCCGAAAGATTCTTCGCGTAGTCCCCGATCCGTTCCACGTCCTTCACCAGGCTCATCAGCAACAAAGAATAAGGGACTTGCTGCGTCGTCCCCCGCAGCGACAGGCGCTGGATCACTTGCTTGCGGATCTTGCGCTCCAGCTTGTTGACCTCGACGTCCATCCTCCGAATCTCGGAGCGGCTTTCCGGCGACGTCGTGCGGCTGAAGTAAATCTCACCGGCTTTGACTGTCTGCTCGTGCGTCAAATCGATCATCTTTGCGAAGTTGTCCGCCATCGCCTGCAGCGGGTTGCCCGGTCGGAAAATACTCAGAAGCTCACGTAACATGACGACCTCTCCGGCTCAGCTAGTGCAGCACTTGATCCAATACGGCGAATAGTGCCGGCAAACCATAAAATAGTACGACCACATAGAGCAGCGCCCACTTGCGGCTCCTGACCGCGACGTCGGCCAACCTTCGCGCCGCTGCCAGCGGGATGTTGCGGATCTTCGGGATCGGATAAATCAAGAGTGTGCCGCTGATATTGAACAGGAGGTGCGCCAACGCGATGATCACCGCCGCTTCCGCGTTGGCTCCCGTGACGGCCAGTGCCGCTAAAAACGCCGTCACGGTCGTGCCGATATTGGCGCCGATCGTGATTGGGAACGCCTGCGTCAACGTCAGCAGTCCGGCCCCCGCCAGCGGTACCAGGAGCGAGGTCGTGATCGAGCTCGACTGCACCATCACTGTCACCACGACTCCAACCAGCATGCCGAGCAGCGCGCTCCGTTCGAGAGCCCGCGACACGGCCCCCTCGACCTGCATTTGCATCGCCTTCCTCATGACCCTGACCAACAGCAGGAGAGCGACGAAGATCAAGAAACCGCTGAAGACGATCAGCATAATCGCCCCTAGCTGACCCCCGCCAGTCACAGCCTCGATAGTCGCTTTTAGCGGCATGATCCCCGCCTTGATCGCACCTTTGATCGGGCTGTCATATGTCGCGCCGCCAAAACCGGTGAAGAGCCCCGCCAGCGCCGTCGCGCTGCGCTGCAGGTACCCCGTCATGAGCTCCAGCGGCAGCAACACAGCCACCGTGATGTAGTTGAAGAAGTCGTGGCAGGTCGCGACCGCAAACGCGCGCCGGAACTCCTCCTTCCGACTCATGTGCGCCAGCGCCACGACCGTGTTGGTGACCGTCGTGCCGATGTTCGCACCCATCACCATCGGTATGGCGTTCGCTATCGGCAGTGGATTGTCTGGCGCGGCCACCAGGGCCACGATCAGAGATGTCGTCACCGAGGAGCTCTGAACCAGCGTGGTCGCCAGGATGCCGACCATCAGTGCCGTGAACGGGTTCTCCGTCGCGGCGAAAAAGCTGTCCAGGACCCCCTGACCCAGGGACTTGAATCCATCGCCCAGCCCGTTGACGCCCAGCATGAAGACGTACAGCAGAGCCAAAACGATGAGTAGACGAACCGCCGGATGGGTCGTCCAGGAAGAAGCCGTTCGCGGGCCGAGCGTCTGGGGCATCGCCCTAGCCAACGGCGTCGCGGTCCGCCAACGCCACGAACTCCACGTTCCTGGCGCGATCCATTAACGCTCTCCTATTAACTAATGGGATGGGTTCGGCGTGGCCTTCCGGCCGCTCGCCCAGCGAAGAGCCGGAAACGCGTTCCACCTTAGCTTGCCTCCCAAGCCCAGGCAAGCGCGGCGGGAGCGGTGAGACGCGCCCGGGTCTCGCGGCCCATGCCACAGTTCGCGCCCCCAACTGGCCTTGCCGTCCCGGCGCCGCCGTATTAGTTAACTGTATTCGAACAAGCGTTCGACAACTCGCCCGACGCTCCGCCGGAGGATCGAATCGGATGGCACGCTTCAGCGACGAAGAGTTAAAAGAGAAGATACGCAATGGCTTCATAGTCGAGTCGGAAGACGAGATGACGGAGACTTATAAGAAAGCCCTCATAACCCAGTTGACAGTGCAGGGCGATACGGAGCTCATCAGCGCCCCTTCTTACTTCAACGTCGCGAAGGACGCACCGTCGACCAACACGATGGTCAGCGCTATGGCGATCATCCAGGACGAATTGGGGCACGCCAACATAGCCTACCGGCTCTTGGAAGATCTGGGCGTTGATCGCGAGTACCTGCTCTATCGCCGCGAACCCAAGAAATTCAAGCACCCGTACGGCTTCGACCAGTGGCTCGACAACTGGGCCGAGCTGGTCGTCGCCAACGGCCTCTTCGACCGCGCTGGGATCACCCTGTTGGGTGACGTCTACCGGAACACATCCTACGGCCCACTCAAGCGCGCTCTTGTGAAAGTGGATCTGGAGGAGAACTTCCACCTTCGCCACGGCGAGGTCTGGATGAGACGCCTCTGCGAGGCTGGCGGTGAGGCGAAAGAGAAAGTGCAGAGGGGCGTCTCATGGATGTTCCCGATGGGGGTCGAGTGGTTCGGGATGCCGGACGACAAGAAGCGTCACAACGCGCAGCTGGAGTACAAGCTCAAGGGAATGACCAACGACGAGCTGCGCCAGACGTGGGCAAACGCCGTGGTTCCACTCTGCGAAGAGCTGGGGCTCGACGTCCCGGCGCATTGGGATGATGAGCAGGGGAAAGTCGTGCTCGACTTTGAGTACCCCGTCGATTACGACGAAGAAAACAAGGTTTGGCTGTTGAACGAGCCGATCACCTGGGAGCAGGCCTTCGACCGTTGGAAGCGCCGCGGGCCCGCGAACGAGGCCTACGTCGAATCGGTGCGGGTGGGCCGCATGCAGCTCGAAGGGTTGATGGCCGCGTGACAGCCACGAACCCCGCCCCGTCGGAAGATATCCTGACGAGCGAAGTCGTCTGGGCGGCTCTGACAGACGTCATGGACCCCGAGCTCCCCATCAGCATCGCCGATCTCGGCCTCGTTTACGATGTCAGGGTCAAGGGCAGTACCGCGGAGCTGGACATCACGTTCACCGCGGCCGCCTGCCCAGCCATCGATTTCATAAAGGAAGACATCAGGACGCGCCTGTTGCACGAGCCCTCGATCGACGCGGTGGAGATCAACATCGTATGGGATCCGCCGTGGACGAAAGAGCGGCTGAGCGATAAAGCGCGTGCGGAACTCAGAATGTTTGGTGTGAGCGTCTAATGCCCGACAAAGTGTACATAGTCTTCGCCAGAAAGGCTCGAGCGGAACCGCTGCGCCACGTGGGTAGCGTCCACGCGTCCGACCCGGAACTGGCCACAGTCTACGCTTGGAAGACCTACGACGAAGAGCGTTGGTTCGAAATGGCGGTGGCGCCTCGGGACGCCTTCTACCCAGTGAACAGGGCCGAAGCCCCGTTCAACATCGTCACCGCTCAGGCCGCGGAGGCGTGATGAGCCAGGCAGGCCTCGCCGCTGCCATCACAACGGTCGACGAGATCGCCCCCGAACCGCGGCAGGCTCTCCGCAACCTCATCCTCGCGCTGGCAGACTCGAAGCGGATACTCGGCATCCGCTACGCCGATTGGGTGCTGGGAGCTCCGGAGCTCGAAGCCAGCATCGCCGCCTCCAGCATCGCCCAGGACGAGTGGGGGCACTCCCGGATACTCTACGCCCTGCTCAAAGACTTCGGGGACGAGCCGGACCAGATAGAGCACGAGCGCGAGCCCTCCGCTTACTATAGCATCGAGGCACTCGATGAGAGCCTGGCCACTTGGCCGGACTTCGTCGTGGCCAACGCGATCACCGACACCGCTCTCACGATCCAGCTCGAGGCTCTCTCCGAGTCGCGCTACGCCCCGTTGCGCCAGAGGGTGAAAAAGCAGCTGGATGAAGAAAGATTTCATTTCGGCCACGGCAGAGCCTGGCTCCGTAAGATGGGTCAGGCCAGCGACGCGGCGCGCGCCTCGTTGCAGGCCGCGTTAGCGGCCCGCTGGCCAGCGATAGTCAGCTGGTTCGGCCCCGACGATCACGGCGCGCTTCTCAGCGAGGCTGGCTTCAGCGATGCCACCGGCGGCGAGGCGCGGGCGCGCCTGGTGGACCGCGTGGCTCCGATCATCGAGGCGAGCGGTCTGGAAGTCCCTACGCCGAACCTCGACTTCTCGGGCTGGGATCCTTCGAGCCGGCGTTCGAGGCGCGGCGGTCCCGACTCGGACGCCATCGCCCGCGCGCGCGGTGATCGCAATCGAACCTTTCTGATGGACTGATTACGGCTTTGGGATCCGAGGACGCCGAATCGAATAACCCGTACCCGCTGCCGAACGCGGTGGAGTGCCCCTGGTGCAGCGGAACGAACACGCGCCTCGAAGCCCCCTTCGGCGGCCAACTTGCCGTCTCCCAATACTACTGCCGCGATTGCCGTACCGTCTTCGAGTGGATGAAGTAGCAGGAGAGGCGACCGGACCAACAGTACCCTTGACTCCCGCGTCCGATCGATACAACCTTCGATCCTGACCCCACCGGCCCGACCATCCCCCAGCTTGATTCCAACCGGAGGCCCTTCATGAGAAAGCCGTACGTCTTTCTGCTGACTCCGAGTCTCGTTCTGCTGGGAATGACCTTTGGGCAGGCCCGCGAGACCGGAGTAACCAACCAGCCCGTGGCCGTGGCGGAAGCCGTCATCACCACTGGCGTCGTGGACCGTCAGCCGTCTGACAATATCACCTCTGTGTCCGCCGACGTGGGCCAGGTCTTCTGCTGGACGCGCATCACAGGCGCCGAGGGCGAGATCGAGGTCGAGCACGTGTGGTATAGAGGTGACGATGAGATGGCACGGATCACGCTCACGATAGGTGCCGCCAACTGGCGCACCTGGAGCAGCAAGAACATCGTTTCCGACTGGACGGGCGACTGGAGAGTCGACGTCGTGGGGCCGGACGGCACCGTACTCGATTCCGTTTCGTTCACGGTCCAAGGCTGAGCCACCATACCGCGGGGATATGGGCGGCCGCTTTCGGCCGCCCGCCCCGGGTCATTTGATCGTCTTTCGGTCGTGAGCCGCGGACATCATCATCGGACGAGCTACAACGGCTACGGCGCCGCTACATGTGCCCGCACGAAGGCCTCCAACCGACGGTAGTACTCCTCACCACCGATCAGAACCGTATCGTTATGCCCCGCCCCGGGGATCTCGAGCCACTCCTTCGGCTCCGGGCTGGCCTCGTACAGCCTGCGACCCATTTCCAGAGGCACGATCGCGTCGCGGTCGCCGTGCACGTACAGGACCGGAGCCCGCAGGCCCGGCACCTTGGCGAGCGAATCAAATTCATGGCGCAGTCCACGCAACACTATGCCCGGTAGCCAGCTGTAATGAACGCGCGCCATATCCTGCATACCGGTGAACGCCGATTCGACCACCAAGGCACCTACCGAAGCGTGCGTCGCCAGTTCGATCGCTACGGTCGAACCCAGCGAGCGGCCGAACAGCACCACCCGGTTGGGGTCGATTCCCTGCTCGCGAGCCAGGTAATCGAGAGCCGCCAACCCGTCGGCGTAGAGCCCTTTCTCCGACGGTGCGCCGTCGCTCTTGCCGTATCCGCGGTAGTCGATGATGAGAACGTTAAAGCCCGAGCCGACCAGCCCGGCGACGTTGTATAGTCTGTCGTAGAGGTTTCCGGCGTTGCCGTGGAAGAAAATGAGATCGGCGAAGCCATCGGCGGCCAGCGCGCGAACCCCGTGGATCCTGAGCCCGTCTCCCGTCTCCAGCCACACCTCCTCCACCGACGCAGCGCCGTCCACGCGCAGCGGCGGACCATCGCCGGTCACCCGGGCGGGGAAGTAGATTAGCTGTCCCTCGAGAGCTCTCAGCATCAGTCTGCCGCCGACGATAAAGAGGAACGCCGCGGCCAGAACGGAAGCCGCGGCGGAAAGTACTCTTCTTCGGAATGTACTCGGGCGTCTGGCCAGTGCCGTCCTCTCCTCACTCGCGCGGCGGTAGCTCGGTCGTGATGTCTTCACCGCCGTCCACGCCGAGCACGTTGCCGGTGATCCAGCTCGCTTCCGGCCGCGAGAACAAGACCAGCGCCCGGGCGACGTCTTCCGTGGTAGTGAGCCGCCCGTGGGGATTGTTGCGCTTCGCCGAATCGATCATCCACTCGTTCCCAGGTATCTTGCGCAGCGCCGGAGTATCGGTCACGCCAGCTCGAATCGCGTTCACCGTGATCCCGCGGCCGGCCAGCTCCAACGCCAGCTGCCGGCAGTGCGATTCGAGCGCCGCCTTGGCTGCCGACACCGCTCCGTAATATGGGATCACCCGCGTGCCACCGGAGCTCGTCATGGCGAACACTCTACCGCCTTCACCCATCAGACCCCGGGCCACGATGTCCTGCATCCAGTAAACGAGTGAGTTCGCCATCACATCCAGCGTCATCTCCATCTGCTCTTTCTTGAGCCCCTCCTTCGCATCATCGGCTATGTACAGCCGCAGCGTCCCGAAGGCGAGGGAATGCATCAACACGCGCAGGGTCCCGCCGCTGGACGACAGCTCCGTCTGGATCGCGTCGAGCGCCTCGGCTCTTTTCTCGGGCGAAGCCGCGTTCATGTTGAAGTAGACCGCCTTGCGATCCAGCTGGGCGATCTGCTCCTTCAGCTCCTCCACATGCTTCAATCCGGCGCGGCGGTCCAGGTGGACGCCAAAGATGTCGTAGCCGTTACGTGCAAGCTCTAGCGCCGCCGCTTCGCCGAACCCGCTCGAGGCTCCAAGAATCAGCGCCCAAGGGCGCGCGTCCGAGACCGCTGCCGCCACCAGCAACCTCCTATCTCATTCCGCACAGTCATGAGTGTCTCAGGGAGGAATTATTGTAGGGCCGAGGTGGACGTCGCGCCAGCGCGCGGGGCGGCGAAGTGGGGCGAGAGCCGCGCGGCTAGAGATCGACCCTCGATTTGGACCGGGCATGCCGGCGCGCTGGATACGGCCCTGGCTGTGCGTCCGTATGAATTGACCGCCCTGCGGCCGGACACACCCGGCGCCGGCCCCGATCGACTCCCAACCACACATCGCGTAACGCTTGCCCACCGTGGCCGACGCACGCACAATACGTCCGACTCATCAACACATCTTCAAAGGGAGAGGCTTGCTCAAAGACCCTCTAACGCTCGCGGTGCTGATCGCCGCCATCACCGCGCTCGCCTTCTGGCTGGACTACCGCTTCACAGCCATGTCCAAGGCCGGAGCAACGCTACTCGTCATCATATTCGGAGCGCTGCTCTCCAACACGGGGATCGTCGTCCTCGACTCGCCGGTCTACTCCGCGATCGAGGGACCCGTCACCTCCCTGGCCATCGTATTTCTCTTGCTCAGCGTCGGGCTCGGCGATCTCAAGCAAGCGGGACCCCGCATGCTCGGGATGTTCTTGATCGCCGCGATCGGAACGGCGCTGGGGGCCTTCATCGGCGCCCTTCTCTTCTCCCCGGCGCTAGGGGCTGAGACGTGGAGGCTGGCCGGTGCGTTCACCGGAACCTACACGGGCGGCGGCCTCAATTTCGCGGCCCTCGGCAGGGCATTGGACCTCTCTCCGTCGATGTTCTCCGCCGCGGCCGCCGCCGACAACGTGACGACCGCGATCTGGATCGGCGTCACCCTCGCGGCGCCCATCTGGTTGATGCGCCGCTGGCCCGACGGCGCCGACGATACGGCGTTGGCCGAAGGAGCAGGGGCGGCCCACGACGCGTCGCCGCACCCCTTCTGGGGAGCCGTGCCGATCTCGCTCCTCGACCTCGTTCAGCTCGCCGCGATCGGTCTCTTCGTCATGCTCGCCGCTCGCCTCGTCTCCCAGTCGGTGGGGCTGTTCCCGGAGATCCTCTGGCTCACCACGTTCGCGCTGATCCTCGCTCAGCTGCCGGCCGTTCGGGCGTTGCACGGCGCTCAGCAGTTCGGTAATCTGGGGCTCCACTTCTTTTTCGCCGTGATCGGCATCCGGTCGTTGCTGGGAGAGATGTTGCGGGTGGGGCCGGAGGTATTCTACTACACTCTGGTCGTGGTCGGTGTCCAGGGAGCTTTTCTGCTCGTAGTGGGCAGAGCACTCAAAGGCTCGGTGTCCACGATGGCCGTGGCATCCCAGGCCGCGATCGGCGGCCCCACCACCGCGATGGCCCTCGCGGTCGCCCGAGGCTGGCCGGGGCTGATGCTGCCAGGAGTCGCGGTAGGCTTGCTCGGCTACGCCGTCGGAAACTACAGCGGCTTCGCGGTCGCTCACCTGGTTCGCTTGATATTGGGAGGATGAGCTTGACGGAAGAGACGGGAGTTTCCCCTGTGCCCGATTCGCGGGTCGTTGCACGCCGAGTGGTTGGCGGAGCCTCGGCGCAGCGGCGGCGCGCCTTCCAGAAGCACGTCCTGGCGTTCCTCATGGTCAGCCTCGGCATCGTCGCCCTCGACGTGGCCGTGGTCAAACCTCAGGGCTTGCAATGGGCGTGGTGGCTCGTAGTCCCTTGGTCGATCGTCTTCGCGATCCACCTGCTGGGGCTCAAGGCCCGCGGCTACTCCTTCTACGAGCTGTTCACTCCGCCGAAGACGGAAAAGGCCGGGGAAGACTACCCCGTGCCTCTCGACTACGAGCTGGTGCGCGCCCGTCAGCTGCGGGACGGTATAGAGAGCTCAGCGGCCTCGGCCGCCCAGGCCCACCCCGAAACCGCTGAGCAGGCGCTGGCTGCGGCGGACTCGCTGCTCGCAGCCATCGAGCGACTCGTGGCCTCCGCCCGGGGCGAGGGCGACAGTGGGAGCCACGGGAGAGCCGAACGGCTCGTCCCCGAGCTTCGCGAAGCCGTCGAGTTGTTAGGGGATCTGCACGAAGGCCTGATCGCGCAAGACGTTCTCGATGAACCGCCGCAAGAGCTACCCATCGCCGCGGTCGAGCAGAAGAGCGAGGCGCTCGGCAAGTCGAGCACCTGAAACTTCAGCTGGCTATCAGAAGAGCTTGAAGTAGTAAGAGAGCGCGGTCGTCTCACGCTCCACACGCCAGCCTGTGACGGCGCCGTGCGACATTCGGAAGTAGCGCACCCGCTTACCGTCGGGCGGATCTCCCCCCGCCACCTGGATCTCCACCTTCACTATCACGTCGTCGCCTCCGCCCCGGGCGGACACGGAGGTGAGCGCGATACTGTTCAAGGCGAGCAGCTCCTCTGCAGCTGCCTCCATCTCCGCCTCGCTGAGCTTGCTGACATCAACGCCGGCCAGCTTCCGGGCGCTGTACTCGCCGCGCAACTCAAGCTTGATGAGCTCGGCGGCCCCGCTCTCCAGCGTCGAGCGCTCGAGCATGAACTTCCCAACCACGGCGACGGTGATCACGACGATCGCCAATACCGCTGACCAACCTTTTAAAAAGCTCTATCTTCATCCGCCCCCTGCCCCCCTGCCCCCCTGCCCCCATACCCCCTCGCCGCGCACCAAGAGCCACGTGTCACTACTAGCTCAAGACATCTAAACAGACATGCCATCAGGCAAGCCACATTTCTCGAATGCCAATCT
>CANPVX010000053.1 GCA_947581815.1 Candidatus Indicimonas acetifermentans
CAGGACGGATGGAGCACCAAGCCCAAATTCAAGTTCGCGGTGGCGTCCGACGGAACGTTCATTTTCACCGTTGGCATCACCGAAGCAAATCTGCTGGGCACGGCCAACCTGGTGCACATCTCCTACAGCAAAGATGTCGACCGAAGCGGGCTGCAAATTGCAGCGCAGTTCCGCCGATTCATCAGCGCCAAGCTAACGGCTAACGGTGCATATTACGCACTGTCGGACGGCGATCAGGGTAACTGGAACTTCGGAAAGCCGTTCCGCTCTTCCCTATCCGTGAACTCTCTGATGTACGATGGGCTAGCGGCCGATCGACGCATCATCCAGTTCTTCGCGCCGGATGCCACCAGCGACCCTGACTCTACGTTCTTCCAGCGGACCGCCTTCATCAACCGCCTCGACGGGGCCATCGCGGCGAAGAGAGCCGCGACCCGTTATCTGCGCGTCGGGGTCACGGGAGAGGTCCGTGAAGAGGAGTACCTGCCCCAGCCTAATACCGCCGGCACGGCGCCGGATTCCGTTTATGGTCAAGTCGGAGCCTACGCGTCGTATACCTTCACCGAGTTTAGGGAGGTAAGACGCTTCAACGGGTTCGGCTCGGAGGACATCGATCTGAGTCGAAGCATCAAGCTCACCGCTAACCTCGCACCCGGAGCGTGGGGATACGGTGAAAACGGTATCGGCCCGGGGATCACTGCTCAGGGCGCATTCGTCTACGAGAATAGCTTCATTTGGGGGTCGCTCGAGGCCAACGGCCTATTCAGCGAAGCGGAGCTCGATTCGGGGCGCGTCGTCGCGAACGTGGCCTTTGGCTACAAGCTAGCGCCACGCCACGCGATGGCGCTCCAAGTCCAGGCGGGCATCCTGGACAACCCTCCGCCGGGTCAGCAATTCGATCTCGGCTTCGAGAACCCACCGCGAGCCTGGAACCCTCATTCCTTCGTCGGCGACCGGACCCTCTGGGCCACGTTCGAGCATCGCTGGTTCGTTTGGGATAAACTGCTCGGTCTGTTCGGAGCGGGGTTCGCGGTGTTCGCCGACTACGGTGGAGCCTGGTATCACGATATCCAGGATCCCCGCTTCGGCGGGAACGTCGGCATCGGTTTGCGGTTGGGCTCGGCGCTGAGCACGGTTGCGCGCACGGGACGGCTCGATCTGGCTTATAAGTTTGGTGATGGCTTGAGCGGCGACCGGTGGGCCTTAAGCTTCGGCTCGGGGTTCGTTTTCCCTATAAAGAGACCGATGGTCGCCTCCGATCCGACCAACAAACCATTCTGAGCCCGACAGTACGGATTCTGGTTGGCGCGCTTCTGGGATGAGACGACGCCTCTACGCCCGGCGATCGGGCAGCCCCGAATCGTCGGGCAAGCGGTAAGGTAGCTTCTGAGCGTAGCTCACTTCACGGATCCGTCCCCGACCACGAACCCGCACACGACGCTCGCCGTTCACCCCCCTCACCCCCCTCACCCCCCTCGCCCCCTTCACGGAAGTCGCCGCGGGGTCGAATTCCACCCGTAAACCCGCCAGCGGCACGCCGCCCGTACGCTCCACCACAGCGACCAGCGCCGCGCCCACCTGGCGCGCCAGCCGTTGCAGACGTACCACCGGGGTCCGAGTCCAGTCAGCGCCCTCGGCGATCACCAGGCCGAACACACCGCTGGCCAGCAGCTCTCCCGCCGCCGTTAGCACTCCGGTCGGCTGCGGCGGTCGCACCACCCAGAAGAGGGGCGAGGAGGGCGAGGAGGGCCTCTCCACCACCCACGGCGCCGGCGTAAGCGTCCCCGTTCCGTCTATATAGGCCGCGCCGGCGCCGGCGTTCAGGACGGCCCAGACCAGCTGGCGAAGCGCCGCCGTCTTCCCCGCCGAGCGCGGGCCCGCCCACTCGGTGACCTGCGCCCGCGGCACTCCCCATGGAAGTGCTGCGTCCAGCTCTGGCCAGCCCAGACGCCAGGCGGCGGTCCCGGCTGCCTGCAGTTCGCTTGCCCGGACGAGCTCCACAGCTTGGGGGGGGGGATCGAGTACGGCAGCAAGGCTTTGAGAAGGCGGCATGGGCTATGGCTCCTCTCGCGATATCCGTCGGCGGACCCGAACATAACCCGAAACTAACCCCCCGGCAAGCCGACCCAACACCTACTATCGCACCCCAGCGGCTATTGCACTCGCCCTCTCCCAGCCCGATAATGCGCACCCATGAACACCTTCCCCGTCGAGACATCACCCCGCATCAAGCGGTTCGCTCAGCCATTCCAGGAATTCACACGTGCAGAAGCATCCGGCGGCATCGTCCTCCTCGCCTGCACGGCGATCGCTCTCCTCTGGGCCAACTCCCCCTGGTCGGAAAGCTACTTCAGCCTCTGGCACACGAATATCACCCTAGGTGTTGGAAGCTTCGCCATAAGCGAGTCGCTGCTCCACTGGGTCAACGACGGCTTGATGGCGATCTTCTTCTTCGTGGTCGGGCTGGAGATAAAGCGCGAGATCCTCGTGGGCGAGCTTGCCACGCCGCGCCAGGCGGCGCTGCCGATCGCCGCGGCGCTGGGCGGGATGGTCGGCCCAGCGCTGATCTTCTTCGCGCTGACCGCCGGCACACCCGACGTCTCGGGCTGGGCGATTCCGATGGCCACAGACATCGCCTTCGCCCTCGGCATCCTGGCACTCTTGGGAGACCGCGTCCCCACTACGCTCAAGGTCTTCCTCGCTGCGGCAGCGATCGTCGATGACCTGGCCGCGGTTCTCATTATAGCGCTCTTCTATACGAGCGGGATCTCGATGACGGCGCTTCTCGTTGCCGGAGTGTTCCTCGCGATACTCATCGGTGCCAACCTACTCGGGATTCGACGCACTTCGGTCTACGTATTGCTAGGGATCGGTCTCTGGGTCGCGGTATTCGAGTCGGGGATACACGCGACGATCGCGGGCGTGCTTCTGGCGATGACGATCCCCGCCCGGGTGCGGATCGACGCAGACAGATTTGTGGGCTGGGTCAGCGACGCATTGGATGAGTTCAAACTCGCGCTTGCGCTTGGGGGACCCGAGTCATCTCCAAGAAAACACGCGGCGGTGCGCTCGATCGAACTCGCCACCGTCGACGCCGAACCTCCGCTGCTGCGACTCGAGCACGCACTGGTTTACTGGGTAGCCTTCCTCATCATGCCCATCTTCGCCCTCGCCAACGCGGGAGTCGATTTGCGTTCCGGCCTTGGGGCGGCGCTGACCTCCAGGGTGGGGCTGGGGATCGCGTTGGGCTTGGTGTTGGGCAAAGGGATCGGCATCAGCCTGTTCACCTGGATCGTGACGCGCTTCGGCATCAGCGCTCTGCCCAGCGGCGTAACCTGGCTCCAAATCATCGGGCTGAGTCTCATTGCCGGTATCGGTTTCACCATGTCGCTTTTCATCGCGGGTCTCGCGTTTGGTGAGGGTCCGATGCTCAACGTGGCGAAGGCTGGGATACTGATGGGCTCACTGGTGGCCGGCACGATGGGCTACATGATCCTGAGAGCCGCTACATCGCCGAGGGTCTCAATATGAGCGACGGAACGCAAGGCGACCTCTTCGCGCCGCCCGACCCGGTGGCCAGCGCTCCCGATCTGGGGACGCTCCACGCTTTGATTCGCCGCTGTACTCGCTGTGCCGAGCTGGCGGAGTATCGAACCCAGCCCGTGCCTGGTGTCGGACCCGAAGACGCGAGGGTCTTCTTCATCGGTGAAGCGCCGGGGCGCTGGGAGGACCAGGAGGGCGAGCCGTTCGTAGGGAAGGCTGGCGTCTACCTGACCGAGCTGCTGGAAGGGATCGACTTGGATCGCTCGCAGGTTTTCATCACGAACATTGTGAAATGCCGCCCGCCCGAGAATCGGAATCCCAAGGCGCCCGAGATGCAGAATTGCAACGGCTACTTAGAGCGTCAGCTGTCGCTGCTCAAGCCCGATCTCGTCGTACTGTTGGGGCGGGTCGCCATGGAAAGGTTCTTCCCTCGCGAGAAGATCACGGAGGCGGCGGGGAAACCGCGCAAGGCGACCATCGGCGCGCGCGAGGTTACCTTCCTGCCACTGCTTCACCCGGCGTTCGGTATCCGCCGGCAGGATCTGAAGCCCGAGATCGCGCGGCAGTTCCGCGTGATCAGGGAGGTGCTGGACCAGCTCGACTGAGCTCTTACCGTCCGGCGACTACTCGTATCGCAGGATGGCGATCCCCGCGTCGGTCGAAGCGGTCAGCTCGAGCTGTAGGTCGCCCAGATCGTTTACAGCCTCGATTTCGACGTAGAACGCGCTGGACCCGGCGATGAACTGCGTGATCGTGCTGCCCCTGAAGCTCTCGAACGTCATCTGGGTCGGCTGCAGCGCATAGACGGGATCGGCGCCCTGCGAAGGCTCCACCCTGATGATGCTGCGCAGATCCCACTTCGGAAACTCGTAGCGCTCCGGCAAGTTGGGAATGTTCAGATCGTCGGCCCAGACGGCGACCGACCAGTCGGCAAAAAGGCGGAAGAACGACTCTCCCGTCTGTTGCTCGATATTCGCGACACCGCCCAGCGGCGACTGGTTGATGTCGCGCAGGATGAAGTCACCGTACTGATCGGCGATCCAGCGCAGGAACAGCCACCATGCCCCTCGCTCCCCCAACTCGCCCTCGCCCGACAGCGATGTGAGGGAGAAATTCTCAGGCTCCATGAGATAGAACGCCGCGCGCCCGAAGTTCGAAGAATAGAGGTCATCCGCCAGGTCGATCTCGCCGGCCGCGTCCACCGCGTCTCCTCCGAACTCCTCGGCGATATGAGCTTCCCCTTCACTCAACCACAGTGACTCTAACGACAGGAGGCCGTTCTTGATCACCTTCCAGTTGAAGTTGATCGCATGCTGGGTCTCGTGAATCGTTACACCCGGGAGCAACTCCAACACGCGCTCGACCGTACGCGCGTCGCTGAACTGAGCATCCGGATCCGCGACGACGCCGTAGAGGATCTCTCCGCCGTTGGAGAATCGGCACTCGGCGCAGCCGGGACTATTGGGATCGAAGATGTCGAGGCCGAAGAAGAAGCCGACCACAAATCCGGTCAAGCCGCGCTCCGTGAGCGCGTTCACGGTAGGCGAAAGCAGAATGTAGACGCGCTCGTTGTCATCCACATCGCTGACGTCGCCGAAGTGGTCGAGATCGGTCTCGTAAAGATAGCGATCGTAGATTTCGCCCAAGCGCTGTATGTCCTGGTCGGTGAGTCCCCCGGCCGGGGCCGCGTCGTCGACATACAGCAGCGTGTGCGGCCCCACAAACTTCAACGTCGCCGTCACCCGGTCGAAGTCAGCTTCGTCGAGCACCCCCGTCGTCGCCTCCGAGTCGTTGATGACCCAGAACTGGCGCTGGCTGCCCACGTCCGGCGGGGCGCCGCCGAAGAGCTGTGACCCCCGCGCCGCCGCCCGGGATGCCCGCGGCAGGTCGCGCGACAGCAGCTGCCGCTCGAAGGCGCGCAGGCTACTGTGAAAACTCCCACCGGTGCCCGCGCTCTGAGCCCCGGGCGCCCTGGACAACGCCACGCTGTTGGACCCGAGCGTGACCTGGAACTGACCGACGGTCTCGAACTCGGAGCTCAACGTCACGAGCAAGTATTTCGCCGTGGCCATATCCGAAGGGAGCAACGCGCACTGCACGTCGGGGCTGACACCGTTCTTCGCTTCGATGATCAGCACCTGGCCCACCTGGAAGGGGTCAGCGGGCACGGTTACGCTCAGGCCGATCGCCCCGGTAGTGATCCCGTCAACGCGCACTCGCACATCCACCGGATGAGACGTCGTGGAGCAAACCCCAACCGGCGGCGGGACCACCGTGCTCAGGACGCTGGGCGTCCCCGACTGGACGTTCACGACATCGCCAGCAACGCCATCGAACAGGACCTGGGCGGAAAATCCGGCTGGCAAGTCGTTGACCCGGACCTGAACGGTGTCGCCCGGATCGGCGCTGAGAGGCGACACCGACTGAAGCGTCGGCGCCGGCAGGGTGGTTATCGACGAGAACGCAACGCTGGTCAACCCCTCTACGCTCGCCGTTACCTGGACGGGTCCGGAGACCGCGCCCAACTCGATCAGCGTCGAGGCTCGACCGTTGTCGTCGGTCGAGGAGGTCGAACGAGTTGGGATTGCGCTCCCCTGAGTGACGCTCCAGGCAACGCTGACGCCCGGCTCGGGCGCTCCGGTGGCGCGCCTGGCCACCTTCGCCGTGAGCGGCTCCGATACCACCGTTCCGGCGAGGCCGCTTCCGCCGCCGCCCGAGACGATGGAGAGCTCGAAAACGTTGGGATCCAGCCCCGTCGGGTCGTCGTCACCGCAGGCGGCGAATACAGCCACCGTCAACAGAGCCGTCGTGGACCGGATAAACCTCCAAGACCTAATCTTCAATGCCGTTCCTCGCAGTGAATGCACCTTGGCCCAGATCGGGCCAGACCAGCGCGCACGCTGTCCTCCGCCGATGGGGATACCCTAGCAAACCCCAAGGACTTCATTCGCAGTTCCTTGCGGGGGGACATACACAAAGATATCCAGAAGACACCTGGAGGGGGAGCCACGCCCGGCCACGGGTTAGGCGGGACCGCTCAGCGCGAGGCCACCGCAGGCTCGATATCGGTAAGGTCAATTACAGGATTTCCGAGTAGCACCGAGCGCCCTGTGCGAACCCGGCCGACCACCGTGACGTATTTGAGCGGCTGCAGCGCCTCGGCCGCGACGAGCAGTTCCTCGGGCACGGCCAGGTAGACGTAGCCCGGATCGCCCGCGGGGCCGCGAGTCAGCAGATAGGGCTCGCCCTTCTCGAAATCGGAGCGCGCGGCTTCAGCGCGGCGCAGACTTATGAACTGGACCCGCCAGCGGATGAGCGCACCCTTATAACGGGCGGGATCGGAGCGCAGCTGGGCGGGCGACAGATCGCCGGTGTCCAGGAGATCGAACGCTGAGTCGAGGACAGCCGGGGCGTAGACCCACCCGTCGATGCGCAACTGAATCCAATCGCCCGTACGCCCGAGGACCCGGGCCTGAGAGCCGGGGATGAACACGGCTACGGTATCGCCGTCGGGGTTGGCATGAACGGCCACCGGTATCGGCGTGCTGAGGAAGGGGAGCGCGTCGTCCGCTTCCTCGGACCCAGCTCCGTTGCTTCCGGTCCCGGGGCCCGTGCCGCCGGCGGCTACGGGCGAGCTATCGGCGCCTTCGATCATGGCCAGGGAGCCTTTCCACACCCAGCCCCGACGGTTGACCCGTATCCAGCTGCCGCTTGCCGCGACCTGATCGACTAGTAAGCCCTGGCGCAAGCGGGCGACGATCGTCCCTTGTGGCCGGGATCGCAGGTTCTCACCGCGCGGGATGGAGACTGACAGGTCGAAGCCGCTGCGATCGGTCTCGGCCAGTGAGGCACCCCAGACCCAACCTTCCAGCTCGATCTGGACCCAACCGCCGCGCTCACTGACGACGGAGAACTCGCTCCCCTGCAGGACGGTCGCCAGGATGCGACCGTTCGGATCTTTGCGGAAGTTCTCCTGAGCGGAGGCGATCCGCGCCCGCGCTGCCTGAGCGTCTAGCGCCCGGGGTGCCAAGCACAGAAAAAGAAGTGTGACTGACAATCCGCGGCCGAGCCTTGCCACCCCAGTTTTCGTCTTTCCCATCCGCACCAACACCTTGCTCGGTCTGCTACCGTGTGGGCGCTCCGCACTGCCCCAAAGGGCCGCGGCCGCCGCGTGCTAACTGACGCCTAACGCCCCAGAGCCTTCTTGTCAATCTCCAGCACCCGCCCGTCCGCCGCCGCCGCCTTCCCGCCTCACGGGCGTTGCGCGGCTCGCCGCGGAGTGTAGACTGCTCGCATGCATAGCAGGGGCATCATCATGATTGGCGCTTTGGCGGCGCTACTGGCCGCTCCGATGGCGGCGTGGGCTCAGCGAGTTTCCTCGGCCTACAAGTTCGTTGAGCGGAAGCAAGATCTGGGCGTGCTCGTGGGTTATATCTGGGGCGATGCCGGCAAGGCCGATCTCGGGCCCACCGGAGGCCCGACGGTAGGACTACAGTACGCGTACCGAATCAGCACTCCGATTCAGCTGGGAGCCTACGCCGCCTATGTGAATTCGAACCGTGATGTCATCGATCCGAGGGCGGAAGGCGGAGCGACATCGATAGGCACGACTCCTCAAGATCTTCTGCTCATAGCTGGACGACTACACTTCAACCTCACTGGGGCCCGCACCTGGCATAACCTGATTCCCTACTTCTTCGGCGGAGCCGGCATGGCGATCGACCTGACAGGTGAGCCCATTTGCTTGTTCGAGCCAAACGACGTTCGCTGCGGCGTGCGCCCTGAAGATAGGTACAACTTCAAGAGCAGCTTCCTGGGCCAGTTCGGAGTGGGGTTCGCCTGGCTTCCCGGGGCGCGCTGGGGCGCCCGCATCACCTTCAACGACAACATCTGGAAAATCAGAACTCCTGACGGTTTTTTCGACCCCGATGTACAACTCGACCCCTTCCCGCCGGACACCGACTGGACGAACAACTGGCAGCTGGCCGCCGCACTCACGTTCTGGTTCTGAGGGCTGGCAGGTAAGCGGAGTGAAGCGCTCGTCTTCTCTCACGCTCGCGGTGCTTCTGACCGCCGTCCTCGTCTGCGGCTCGGCCGAGGGCGCCGCACAGAAGCCCGACAGCGCTGCCGCCGACACGAGCGGCCTCGTCCCCTATGAGCTGCAGGGAATCACCGTTACGGTGACACGCGCCCGCCAGCAGATCAACCGGCTGCCCTATGCCGCGAGCGTCCTGGGGCTCGGGCAGAT
Source organism: Candidatus Indicimonas acetifermentans (assembly GCA_947581815.1). GTDB lineage: Bacteria > Gemmatimonadota > Gemmatimonadetes > Palauibacterales > KS3-K002 > Indicimonas > Indicimonas acetifermentans. The sequence continues at coordinate 8,792 of CANPVX010000053.1, forward strand.
CCGGGGCTTCGAGCGCACCGTATCTCTCGATGAGTCTTTGCTCGAAGTTCCCGGCGTGTTCGTGTATAACAGGTATAACTCCGCACTCGGCAACCGCATCTCTATCCGCGGCTTCGGTAGCCGGGCGCAGTTCGGAGTTCGCGGCATCCGCGTCATCCAGGATGGCATCCCGCTGACCTTGCCCGATGGCCAGACCCAGCTCACGAACCTCGATCTTGGCGCGGCGGCCCGAATCGAAGTCATACGCGGTCCGGCTGCGTCGCTGTATGGAAACGCCGCGGGTGGCGTGATCTCGATTCAGAGCGGTGAGCCTCCCTTCGTTCCCATCCAGGGCAGGGTACGCCTCTTGGGTGGCGGTTTCGGCAACGACCGCTTCTACCAGAAATACGACGTGGAAGCTGCCGGGCGGGCGGGGCGCATCGATTACATGGGGCACTTGAGCTACTTCGACACCGACGGTTACCGGCTGCACAGCGCGGCCCGCTCCACGCTCTTCAACACCCGCGTGCGCTATCGCCCGGATTCGCGTTCGGAGCTGACCGCGGTCATCAACTACGCGAACACACCAAGAGCCGAGAACCCGAGCAGCCTGGCCGATTCCATCGCTCGTGTGAAGCCCGATACGGCCAGAGATCTCGCGCTTTCTCTGGACGAATGCCCAGCCGATCCCGGCTTCGGCGGCTGCCAGGATCTGGGTGAGGAGTCGGCGCAGGGCCAGGCAGGCCTGAGCTACCGGCGACGCTTCAGCTCCCGGCACGAGCTGGTGCTGAGCGGGTACGGCCAGTTCAGAAAGCTCAGCAACCCGATTCCTTTCACCCTGATCAATCTCGATCGCTGGGCAGGCGGCGTGCACGTCGAGCACCACTACACGCCGGGCGGGCGAGTGTTGGCTGCGCTCACATTCGGGTTCGACCTGGACCACCAGAACGATGACCGGCAGGAGTTCGCGCGGGACGAAGTGGGGCTCGGCGACATCGCGTTGGACCAAGTGGAGCGGGTCTCCGGGCTGGGGCTCTTCGCGAATGCCGGGTTCCCGATCACAAATGATTTGCGGCTCGCCGTGAGCGCTCGATACGACCTGGTACGCTTCAAGGTCGAGGACCGCCTGGTGACGAGTGAGAATCCCGATGATTCGGGCAGCCAAACTTTCGATCAACTGAGCCCGATGGTCGGGCTGACCTACTGGCACGCTCCCTGGCTCAATCTGTACCTGAACGTCGGGCGCTCATTCCAAACACCGACGACCACCGAGCTAACCAACATCGCTGGTGGCCTCAACGAAGACTTGCAACCGGAGCGCGCGACCAATTACGAGGTGGGCGCCAAGGGCTCAACCGGCGGCCGCCTCAACTACAGCCTCGCCGTTTTTACTACCAACTTCGAAGATCTGCTGATTGGCTTCGAGCCGCCGGGGCTAGACCGAACGGTCTTCAGCAACGCCGGCTCGAGCACTTACAACGGGATTGAAGCGGCGCTGTCCGCACTGGTCGTGTCCGACCTGATCGCAACCTTCGCTTACACTTACTCGGATTTCACTTTCGATGACTTCCAAACCGGCGCGGGCGACTTCAGCGGGAACGATGTACCGGGGATACCCCCGCACCAGTTCCACGGCAAGCTCAACTACATCCACGTATCGGGTCTTTCCGGTCTAGTCAGGCTGACCGTAGTCGACGCTTACCACGTCGACAACGCGAACGAAAACCGCAACGACGCCTTCGCATTACTCGACCTGCGCCTGGGTTACGACGGCGGTATACGTTGGCGGTTCACGCCCTTCCTCGGCATCGACAACATCCTCGATGAGCGCTACAACTCCTCCGTCGTGGTAAACGCCTTCGGTGGCCGTTTCTTCGAGCCGGCCCCGGGCCGCAACGTCTACGTCGGGTTGCAGGTGCAGTTTCAGTAGCCACTCCGTATATTGGGGCAATTAAAAATGTTCGAGCCAACCGGAGACTTCCCGTGACTGAGCAACTCGAACCGGCGACCCGCGCCCGCCACGGCTTCTTCACCCGCCTGATCGGCGCCGCAAGCTTTAAAATCGACATTTACGAGGAGGTCGAGCACGACCAGAACGCCACCGGCCAGGCGGCCGCCGTGGTCGGCCTGGTCGCGGTCGCCAGCGCCATCGGCGGGTTGCAGACGGGCCTGTCCGGCTTCGTCGCGGGCGTGCTCGGCGCTTATCTGGGGTGGGCGCTCTGGTCGGGGACATGCTATTTCGTCGGTGTTCAGCTTTACGACGGCACGGCGGATTGGGGCGAGCTGCTGCGGACCATCGGTTTCGCTCAGGCGCCGGGCGTGTTGCTCTTGTTACGCGCCGCGCCCACGATGGGCCCGTTCCTGCAAGCCGCCGTATTCTTCTGGATGATCGGCACGGTTCTGGTTGCGATTCGCCAGGCACTCGACTTCAGCACTGGCCGAGCGCTGGCCACCGCCCTCGCCGGTTTCGTGCCGTACGTACTGGCTAAAGCCGTCCTGGAGTTGTCGCTTGGGATCAGCCCCAGCGTCCTGCCCTAGCGGCGAGTCGGCTTTACGCCATGCAATTCGTCCGTCACGACAACTCCTACGTCTTGAGGTTCGAGGATGGGGAGCTCTTTCCCGATCGTTTTCTGGAATTCCTGGCCGCCGAGGAGATTCGCGGCGGCGGCTTCACAGGCATCGGCGCCATGCAGTGGACGCGAATCGCTTTCTTCGACATCGAATCGAAGAAGTATCTGGACCGCCAGCTGGACGAGCAGTTCGAAGTCCTCGCTCTTGTCGGCAACGTCGCGATGCACGACGCGCGGCCGGTGGTCCACGCCCACATCACCCTGGGCCGAGCAGACTACTCCGTTCTGGGCGGTCATCTCGTCCAGGGCGCGGTGCGACCCACACTGGAAGTCGTTTTGCACACCACTCCCGAGCCGCTCATCCGGGAGATCGATCTCAAGTACGGTCTCCCGACGCTCCAACTCTAGCTAGCCAAGATGTAACGCCATGAGCGTCGACGAAGCCACGATCGAGATCATCAAGAACGCGAAGACCATCGCGGTGGTCGGTCTTTCTCCTAAGAACTACCGCCCCAGTAATTCAGTCGCTCGCTATCTGATGGAGCAGGGGTACGCGGTCGTGCCCATCAACCCCAAACACGACATGATCCTCGGCGTCAAAGCGTATCCTGACCTGATGGCTGCTCGGGAATCCGAGGGGAACATCGACATCGTCGACATCTTTCGAGCTCCACGCAACGTCCTGCCGCATGTCGAGGAGTCGATCGAGATCGGGGCCGCTCTGGTGTGGATGCAGGTAGGGGTCACGCACGAAGAGGCGGCGCTGAAGGCCCGCCAGGCTGACATCACCGTCGTGATGGATCTCTGCCTATCAGTCGAGCATCGCGCACTGAAGCGTCAGCGCCTGCTGTGACCGAAGCGGCCGGGGTGCTTGGCGTCATCCTGGCCGGAGGCCAGAACCGGCGTTACGGGGGAGTCCCGAAAGCGCTGGAGAGAGTCGGGGGCGAGCGCATCGCCGACCGGGCGATCCGGGCGATGGAGGCCGCCGCGGGCCGCGCCGTCCTAGTGGCGAACGAGCCCGAGACTTTCGCCACTCTGGGCTTGCCCATGCGGCCCGATATCACACCGGGACTCGGCGTTCTGGGCGGGATCCTCACCGCCGTGATCTGGGCGGAAGAGGAGCGATGCCGCGGTGCGCTGCTCGCCGCGTGCGACATGCCCTTTCTGTCCGCATCGTTGTTGGAGCGCCTGGCCGCCGGGGCCCAGCCGGACGAGGCAGTCGTTCCCGCCAGCGACTCGCGACGCGGACTCGAGCCGCTTTGCGCCTTTTACGGTTCGGCCTGTCGAGACGCCATAGAGTCAGCTATCGACCGCGGCCAGCGCCACATCGTCTCGTTCTTCGACGATGTCTCCGTGCGCACGATACCGCGCCACGAAGTGGCGACGTTTGGCAACCCCGACCTCCTTTTCCTCAATGTAAACAGTCCCGAAGATCGCGAGCTGGCGGAGGAGGCCGCGCGGCTCATCGACCTCCCCACACAATGAACGATGCGCAACGGGGCGCACGGCAGCCTCGGGAGCCCGACTGGCTCTCCGTTGAGGAAGCCGGCAAGATCATTCTCTCCCGTGTGCCCCGCCTCGATTCCGAATCCGTGCCGCTCGCCGAGGTCCTGGGCCGCGTGCTCGCCGAGGACATCGAATCCGAAATCGCCCACCCCCCCTGGGACAACAGCGCGATGGATGGCTTCGCGGTCCGCTCGGAAGACGTGACGAGCGCTAGCCCCGAGCAGCCGGTGATCCTGAGGGTCTCCGAAGAAGTGCCCGCCGGCAAGTTCCCGGCGGGCTCCGTACAGCCGGGAACGGCGATAAAGATCATGACCGGGGCGCCCGTGCCCGATGGGGCCGATGGCGTCACCCGATTGGAACACACGGAGCCCGGACCCGAGGCCGACACGATACGGGTCCTGAACGGCGGCGACGCCGGGCGTAACATCCGCCGTCGAGGAGAAGATCTGAAGATCGGAGATCGTCCTTTGGCATCAGGCACGCTCGTCAGGCCAGCCGAGGTCGGAGTTCTGGCCATGCTCGGCCTGCCCCGGGTGACGGTCTACCGCCGGCCGCGCGTCGGCATCCTCGCCACCGGCGATGAGCTCGCCGACTTCGACGAGTTGGCGCTGGTGCGCGCGGGCGAACGCATCATGAACTCCAACTCGTACGCCCTGGCCGCGCAGGTCATCGAAACGGGCGCCGAGCCCGAGCTCCTCGGCATCGCTCGCGACAACCCGGAGAGTCTTCGCGAGCGCCTCGAGGCGAGCGCAGGGTGCGACGCGCTGATTACATCCGCCGGTCTCGCCGTCGGCGAACACGACTATGTGAAAGAGGTGCTCGACGATTTGGGAATGGAGTTCCTCTTCTACCGGGTCAAGATGAGGCCGGGGAGTCCTTTCACGTTCGGCATGCTCGGCCAGAAACCGGTGTTCGCTCTGCCCGGTAACCCGGTATCGGCGATGGTGACGTACGAGGTGATGGTGAGGCCCGCCCTCAGGACGATGATGGGGTTACGCGACGTCGAGCGCCCAAGGAAACGAGTCACGCTGGCGGAGCCCGTCAAGACGCGCGGTCGGCTCACCCACTTCTACCGGGCCGTGCTCGAGGCGACCGAAGACGGCGGATGGTCCGCGAAGCTGACGGGCCCGCAGGGCTCTGGGATTCTCACTTCCATGGCCCGCGCCGACGCCTTGCTGAAGGTGCCCGCGGACTGCGAGCTGTCCGCCGGCGCCGAGGTCGAGGCGATTTTCCTCAGGGACTTATAACCGAAACAGGTAGGCGAGACCGAGGGCGACGTCGGTGCGGAGGGAGCTCGTTGAAGCTATCGGCTGCTCGGCAGTTGCCACTATGTAGAGCCGCAAGTACAGGCGGAGCAGACCTTTGCGGCGCCTCAGAGGTTCGATCCCCAGACCGATCACGCCGAGCGGCTCGGTATAAGAGTCCGGGTTGCCGAACAAGTCAT
>CANPVX010000054.1 GCA_947581815.1 Candidatus Indicimonas acetifermentans
ATCAGGACGATGATCGCGAGCTTCTGCTCACCGGCTCGGACGAGGTTCCCGAGGGCTACCGGGAGCTGGTCGAGAAGTACTACAAGTCGTTGGCTGGGGAATCTCAACGTTAGATCGGCCAGCGTCGATCTGCCAGTGATGGGGATGATGTGCGTTGATTGGGCTGAGACGCGACTCGCAGCCGTCAGCGCCTGGCCGTGGCGACGTGTCCTCTTTCCAGGTCGGTGAGTGGCGTGGGGTAGCTGCCCGTGAAGCAGGCGTCGCAGAAGGGTCCGTGCTCTTTCACCGCGTCCTTCATCCCTTCAAGCGACAGGTAGCCGAGCGAGTCGACGCGCAAGTGCTCCCGGATATCCTCGACCTCCAATCGCGACGCGATCAGCTCCTCTTTGGTCGGCATGTCGATGCCGTAGAAGCAAGGGTGCCGGATCGGCGGTGAGGCGATCCGAAAATGGATCTCCTTGGCGCCGGCCTCGCGGAGCATCGCGACGAGTCCGCGGCTGGTGGTCCCGCGTACGAGCGAGTCGTCCACCATCACGACGCGTTGGCCTTCCAGCACCTCGCGAACGGCGTTGTACTTGACACGCACGCGGAAGTCGCGATCGCTCTGGTCCGGCTGGATGAAGGTGCGGCCCACGTAGTGATTGCGGATGAGGGCAAGCTCGAGTGGCAGCCCCGTCTCGACCGAGTATCCGAGGGCCGCCGAGTTCGAGGAGTCTGGAACGGAGAAGACGCAGTCGGCGTCTGCGGGATGCTCCTTCGCCAGCTGGCGCCCGAAGGCGCGCCGCGCCGCGTCAACCGAGCAGCCCCAGAGTCTCGTGTCGGGGCGAGCAAAGTACACCAGCTCGAAGATGCAGTGCGCGGGCACGGTCGGCGCCAGGCGCGGAAGCGCGTCGATCTTGGCGTCGCATATCTTCAAGACTTCGCCCGGCTCTACATCGCGGATGTAGTCCGCCCCTAGCAGATCGAGCGCGCAGGTCTCGGAGGCGACGATGATGCCGGGGCCGAGCCGGCCCAGCACCAGTGGCCGGAACCCCTTCGGGTCGCAGGCCACGTAGAGGGTGTCGTTGATCAGGATGATGAGCGAGAAGGCGCCCTCCACCTGGTTCAACGCCTCGAGGACCTGATCGTCCGGGTCGTCGAGCTGGGAGCGAGCGATCAAATGGACGATGACCTCCGAGTCCATCGTCGACTGAAAGATGGCCCCCTCCTCCACCAGTTGCGTCCTGAGCACTGCGGCGTTGGTGAGGTTGCCGTTGTGTGAGAGCGCTAGCTTGCCCTTGCGATAGGAGACGAGAGCGGGTTGGGCGTTGCGCAGCTCCGATTCGCCGAACGTGGAGTAGCGGGCGTGACCGATAGCGGTCCTGCCCCTAAAGTCGGCGATGTCCTCTTGCTTGATGGCGTCCGCGACCAGCCCCACCCCTTTGTGAATCCGATACTCGCCATCGTCGTCGACCGCGAGGATCCCCGCCGCTTCTTGGCCGCGGTGCTGGAGGGCGTACAGCCCCAGGAAGGCGAGCTGAGCTGCCCCCTCGAGGCCGGAGACCCCGACGACACCGCACTCCTCACGGAGTGACTTCTGAATCACATGAAGCTTTTGCCGCATCGTACGGCCTGCTATTTTTCTTCCCGCTAGAATCCTCAACCTGAATCCTCTGCCCGACCCGTGCGTTCCATCCGGGCAGGGATAGAATCATAATACGCGGACGACGCCTCTTCCACCCCGAGTCGAACCACCTGCGTTCCCACGGCGATCTGTAGGCCGTTCTCCTTCGCCGTCACGCTCCCCAGCCTGCGGCAGGGTAGGCCGACCCGCTCGGCCTCGGCCGCGATGCTCTCGACGGCTGCCGGCTCCGCGGAAACCACGATCCGGCCCTGGGTTTCCCCGAACAGCAGCGCGGGGAGGGGTGCGTCCTCGCTCTCCGGAAACGTCGCCGGGTCGAGATCTACGCTGAAACCTAGCGAGAGTTCCGGATCCCGAATCGCCGATTCGGCGAGCGCGACCGCCAGGCCGCCTTCCGCGCAGTCGTGGGCGGAGTGGAGCCAACGCTTCTCTGCCAGCGAGAGCATGAGCTCCACAAGCCGGCGGTGAGACTCGAGGTCGACGGCGGGCGCGTTACCGGTCACCTCGCCGGTGACAGCCTTGAGATACTCGGAACCGCCGAGCTCGCCGCCCACCGCGCCCAGCAACAGGATCGCATCACCCTCGACCTTGAAGCCCGAGGTAACGGCGTGATCGAAATCTTCGATCACCCCGATCATTCCAACGACGGGCGTCGGGTACACGGCGCCCGTTGGGCTCTCGTTGTAAAAAGATACGTTACCGCCCGTGACCGGCGTGCCGAGCGCCCGGCAAGCGTCACCCATCCCACCGACCGCCTCTTTGAATTGATGATAGATCTCCGGCTTCTCCGGATTGCCGAAGTTGAGGCAGTTCGTGATGGCTAGGGGCCGGGCGCCTACGCAGGCGAGGTTACGCGCCGCCTCGCAGACGGCGATCATGCCACCCCGCTTGGGGTTCAGGTAGACGTAGCGGCCATTGCAATCGGTCGTCATAGCCAGCGCCCGGCGCGTGCCATCCAGGCGGAGGATGGCCGCATCGCCGCCGGGTCCTCTGACGGTTCGAGTTCCGACGCTCGTGTCGTACTGCTCGTAGACCCAGCGCTTGGACGCGATGGAGGGGGCGGCGAGGAGATCGCGCCAGCGGCGCGAGGGCGCGGCATCATCCTGCGCGGCGGGGGTTCGCGTATCGCTCTTGCGGAGCTCGGCGACGGCGGGAGACTCCAGGGCAGGGTGGTCGTATACGGGGCATTCGTTCACCAGGCCGGTCACGGGGATATTAGCGACCAGGCGCTCGCCCTCGAGCACGCGGAACTGCCCATCATCGGTGACGCGGCCTACGACCTCGGCCTCCAGGTCCCACTTCTCGAGCACCTCCCGAACGGCGGCCTCGTTCTTTGGCTCGGCGACCAGCAGCATGCGCTCTTGTGATTCTGAGAGCAGGATCTCGTAGGGCGTCATCGCGGCCTGGCGGACGGGCACTCGAGCGACGTCGATCTCGATCCCCGTACCACCGCGGGCGGCCATCTCGGAGGCGCTGGAGGTGACGCCGGCGGCCCCCATATCCTGGATCGCGACGACGAGCCCGCGCTCCAGCAGCTCTAGCGTCGCCTCCAGCAGCAGCTTTTCCGTGAACGGGTCGCCCACCTGAACCTGGGGCCGGCTGTCTTGGGTGTCGTCGCCGAGCTCCTCGGAGGCGAAGGTGGCGCCATGGATTCCGTCGCGGCCGGTACGCGAGCCGACGGCCAGCACCGGATTACCGACCCCGCTCGCGACCGCGCGCACGAGGCTATCCGCCCTGGCGATACCGACGCACATGGCGTTGACGAGTGGATTCGCCTCGTAGGCGTCGTCGAAGTAGACCTCGCCGGCCACGGTGGGGATGCCGACGCAGTTCCCGTAGTCGCCAATGCCGCGGACTACACCGTCGAACAGGTAGCGGTTGCGTCCTTTATCCAAGCTGCCGAAACGAAGAGAGTCGAGCATGGCGATGGGCCGGGCGCCCATAGTGAAGATGTCGCGCAGGATTCCACCGACTCCTGTCGCGGCGCCTTGGTAGGGCTCGACCGCGGAGGGGTGGTTGTGAGACTCGATCTTGAAGACGACGGCATAACCATCGCCCACGTCGACGGCGCCGGCGTTCTCGCCGGGCCCTTGCAGCACATGCGGGCCGTCGGTCGGCAAGCCCCGCAGCACGAGCCGAGAGCTCTTGTAGCCGCAGTGCTCCGACCACATCGCGCTGAAGACGCCGAGCTCTGTGTAAGTGGGCTCGCGGCCGAGGATGTCCTGGACGCGCCGGTACTCGTCGTCCGACAGCCCATGCTCTCTGACGAGTGCGGGTGTGACCTTAGGATCGCCGGGACGGGGGAGTGGAACCGGTGGGGGGTTCACCGGAACGGGAGTCACGTCGGCTCTCAGCCTCCGTTAGAGGTAGAGTCGCTCGCCGTGGTGTCGGCGGGTTGCAGTTCCGCCGGCATGGGTGTCGGAGGCTGCGGCGCCGGTCTCACCTCGACGCCCTGCACCTCGGTCTGGGGCATTCCCAACTGCATCGGTGTGGGCTTCGGCGCGGTGCCCTTCGGAGAAGAGCTCATACCGGCGTAGCTCCGCCAGGGAGCCCGCAAGACCGCATCGACGACTTGACCTGTCTGGAAGATGACCAGGTCTGGGAAACCGCATTCGGCTTCACAACCGTTGTTGTAGAAGTAATACGTGAACACTTCGCGCGCGCTCTTGCCGTCTGGGCTGCCGAAGACGTCCACGACTTCCGTCTCGGTCATGCCAGGACGGATCATCTGCATGTCCTGCGCGTTTGCAACGGTCGCCGTAAGGGCCAGGGCCGCCAGCGCCGCGCATGCCGCCGCCGCCCTCATCTGGTCACCACCGGGCTCGCGGCCCGCATCAGTGACTCGAACACGCCCATCCCATCGGTGGAGCCGAGTATGGACTCCATGGCGCGTTCGGGGTGAGGCATCATTCCCATAACGTTCCCCCTCTCGTTAGTGATACCGGCGATGTTCCGCGCCGACCCGTTTGGGTTCGCCGCTTCACTCGCCACTCCTCCCGCATCCACATAGCGGAATACGACTCGACCGTCCGCCTCGAGCCGGTCGAGCGTCTCTGCATCGGCCACATAGCCGCCTTCGCTATGGGCGATGGGAGTGCGCAGAATCCTTCCCTCTTCGTAGGCACACGTGAAAGGCGTGTCGGTCTGCTCCACCCGTATCCTCACGTGCTTGCACACGAAGCGTAGCGTATCGTTCTTCATCAGGGCGCCTGGTAACAGGTGCGCCTCGCAGAGCATCTGGAATCCATTGCAAATCCCGAGCACATAACCGCCCGATTCGGCGAACTCCACCACCTCGCTCATCAAAGGGCTGAAGCGGGCGATGGCGCCGCCGCGCAGGTAGTCGCCGTAGCTGAAGCCGCCCGGCAGGATGACCGCGTCCACGCCTTCAAGCGAGTGAGACTTGTGCCAGAGGTATACCGGGTCTTCATCGCTCACGAGACGCACGGCGCGCCGGGCGTCGTCGTCGCAGTTGGAACCCGGGAAGGTCACCACCCCGATCCTCACGCGTCCCCTCCCCCCGCATCGCCGTTGTTCTCGTCCAGAATCCTGATCGAGTAATCCTCGATCACCGGATTGGCGATCAACCGATCGCACATCTCGCGGGCTCGGCTCATGGCCTCGGGCTCCGAGGCCGCCTCCACCCGCATGCGGACTAATTTACCGATTCGGACGCTCTCCACCCCGTCGAAGCCCAGGGATGTGAGTGCCGTCTCGACGGCGCGGCCCTGCGGGTCCAGCAGTCCCTCTCGAGGCGTAACCCGTACCTCGATACGGTAGTCTGTCACACCCCCTCCTCTCGGTCCGCCTCAGCGTCTTCGTAGTCCCTCTGGCTAGACCAGTGGGGCGTCATGTCTTCGTACTCCACATCACGCCTCTCGGTTTCCTCGGCCTGGAGCTCGTCGTCCACAGGCCCCCGTTCGGGCAGCCGATCCTGGAGTCCCAGCACGAACGTCTTGCCGGCGCCGAACAGGATATAGGCGATCCAGGCCGGGAAGGCTACGAGCGCGGCATCCCATAGGAGCAAGGCGATCGCTGTGCTGACGACGGCGATTCCGACGCGGCCGCTGTGGGTACGCAGGCTGAGCCGTGGGATCGCGGGGTAGATCATGTGGCTCATCATGAGCACGGCCAGGACGATCATGCCACCGGGGATGATCTTGGTCCACGGCAAGGCGCTGAGGTATTCGGCGAAGAAGGGCGTCTGGCTGAAGGGATAGAACATGGCGAGCGTCATTCCCGCCGCCGGTGAGGGTAGCCCGAGGAAATGATGCTTCGCCTCACCACCCTGCTCGATGTTGAAGCGCGCCAGCCGCATCGCGACCGCCGATACATATAAGTAGGCCAGCGTCCAGCTCCAATCGCCCGTCTGCAGGAACAGCGTGTAAATGAGGACGGCGGGCGCCAAGCCGAAGCAACATACATCGACGAGCGAGTCGAGCTCGGAGCCGAAGCGCGATCCGGTGCGGGCGAAGCGCGCGACGCGACCATCCAGGGTGTCACCGACTCCCGCCAGGAGGATGAGCCAGGCGGCGAGCGTGAAGTCGCCGCGGATCGTGGAGACGATGGACCAGAAGCCGAAAAAGAGAGTTCCCAATGTGAACGCGCTGGGAAGGATCACGATCGCCCGGGCGCGCCTCGCGCCTGATGCTCGCCGCTTCTTTATCATTTCTTAATCGTCTCTCCCGGCGGGTTCAGACGCGCCACGACGGTGACACCGCCCGACGTCCTGTCTCTCAGGCTGACCGAGATCTCGGCATCTGCGGGAAGAAAGAGATCGACTCGCGAGCCGAAGCGTATGAGGCCCATCCTTTCGCCTTGCAGGACGCGATCTCCGACGTTCGCGTAGGTGACGATTCGTTTGGCCGCGAGACCGGCGATCTGGCGTATCAGAATGGCGACGGCGCCGTCGCGGATGCCGGTGGAGGCTCGCTCATTACTGTGGCTCGCCGACTTGCGCCACGCCGGCTCGAAGCGTCCGGCGTCGTAAGTGCGGTGCTCCACGTCACCCGAGACGGGATAGCGGTTGACGTGTACATCGAAGAGCGACAGGAAGATCGAGATACGGATCGCTTTCGACCCCAGGTAGGACGGTTCCTCGACTTCTGTTATCTCGATGACGCGGCCGTCGGCGGGCGCCAGCACGAGCCCGGCTCCTGTGGGCCCGCGCCGCTCTGGATCGCGGAAGAATGCCGCCACAGCCAGGGCGAGCATCGTGGACGCAGCGGCGGCGCCCCAGAGGAGGGAGCCGCCGAAGGCCGCCGCGGCGGCCCAGAGGACTACGGCCGGGCCCGCTGCTGCGGCGATGAACGGGTAGCCTTCGCGAGCTATCGGAATGTTCACGAGGTTACTTCCACCTGCCTAACTCGGGTCCAATAGCATCTCGCCGGTGATCATCCGGTACGCCTTCAGGTATCGCTTCGAGGTGTTGGTCACGGCCTCCGGCGGCAGCTCCGGGGGCGGGGGTCTCTTGTCCCACTCGCCCTTCGTCACCAGCTGGTCGAGAAAGTCGCGCACGGGCTGTTTGTCGAAAGACACCTGGCTGCGACCCGGCTCGTAGTTCTCGGTCAACCAGAAGCGCGAGGAATCCGGAGTGAAGATTTCGTCGATCAACAGGATCTCGCCCTCCTGACTCACGCCGAACTCGAACTTCGTGTCGGCGAGGATCACGCCGCCTTCTGCCGCGACGTGCCGGCCGCGCTCGTACAGTTTGAGGCTGATGTCTTGTAGCGTATTCGCTACGACCTGGCCGACGATGGAGCACGTGCGGTCGAAGGTGATGTTCTCGTCGTGACCCACGACCGCCTTGGTAGCGGGCGAGAAGATCGGCGGCTGGAGTCGTTGGCTTTCGATCAGGCCCTCGGGCAGCGCCTCGCCGGCGAGTGTTCCGCTAGCGCTGTATTCTTTCCAAGCCGAACCCGAGATGTAACCTCGCACGACGCATTCGATGGGGAAGGGCTCAGTCTTGCGCACGAGCATCGCGCGACCCTCCCAGATCTCGCGGTCGGCGGCTAGTTGCGGGTGCCTCTCAACTATCTCGTCGGGGTCGGCCGTGATGAGGTGGTTGTTCACTATGTCGCTCGTGCGATCGAACCACCAGCGGGAGAGCTGGGTTAGAACCTTGCCCTTATGCGGTATCGGCTCGTTCAACACGACGTCAAAAGCGCTGATGCGGTCGCTGGCGATCATGAGGAGAATGTCGTCGCCCAAGTCGTAGACATGTCGAACCTTCCCCCTCCTGAGAGGCGGCAAGTCGAGCTCGATCTCGTGTAGCGGCTCAATCAATTCGGTATTCGGTATTCGGTATTCAGTATTCGGTCGCCTGATCGATGGCTAGCGGAAATGATGAAGCTGGCAATATTCTCAAACGCTCAAAGCCGGTACACGGGCGTCGATCTCTTTGCGGTTCTCTTCGAGCACGGGGTCCACCCATTCGGCGACGAAGCGATCCACCTGCTCCGGCGCCCGCCCCACCATCGCGGCGGGTTGGATGACCCGCTCCAGCTCCTCGCGCGGTATGCCGATCTCCGGATCGCCGGCCAATCGCTCCACCAGGTCGTTGCTCTCACCTCTTCGGACGCGCTCCGTCGCCTGCATGGCATGGCGGCGGATGCGTTCGTGGAGCTGTTGGCGGTCTCCGCCGAGCGCCGTCGCCAGCAGCAGTATCGGCTCCGCCGCCAAAGCTGGCAGATGCTCTTCCAGGTGCCGCGCCGAGGCCTCGGGGAAAACCTTCAGGCCGGCGGCCACATTGTGCGCGAGGCGAAGTATCGAGTCTGTCGCCAGGTAGGCCTCCGGCACGGCGATGCGCTTATTGGCCGAGTCGTCGAGGCTGCGTTCCAGCCACTGGGTGGCTGCGGTGACCGCGGGGTCCAGCGCCAGCACGATCACGTGGCGCGCCAGCGCGCTGATGCGCTCCGATCGCATCGGGTTCCGCTTGTGCGCCATCGCGCTCGAGCCTACCTGCGTTTCGCCGAACGGCTCCTCCAGCTCGCCGAAGCTCTGCAGCAGCCGCACGTCGTGGGAGAACTTGGAGAGCGACGCTGCGATCCCCGACAGGGTCGCGAGCAGCGCTGCGTCGACTTTTCGCGGGTACGTCTGCGACGAAACGGCGTACGTTTCGATGAAGCCCATTCTCTCGGCAATGAGGCTGTTGAGCCGGTCGACTTTGCCCGAGTCGCCGTCGAAGAGCTGCAAGAACGAGGCTTCGGTCCCGGTGGCGCCCCTGGCGCCGCGGAATCGCAGAGTGCGGAGCCGAAAATCGATCTCCTCCAAGTCGAGTAGCAGATCCTGACACCAGAGCGTTACGCGCTTGCCTATGGTCGTGGGCTGAGCGGGCTGCAGATGGGTATAGCCCGTCGCGGGGTCGGCGCGGTGTCGGACAGCCAGGTCCCTAAAAACGGCGATCAGGCCGAGGATCCGGCGCCGCAGCAACTGCATCGCTTCTCGATGTTGGACGAGGTCGCCGTTGTCCATCACGAAGGCCGAGGTCGCGCCGAGGTGAATCACGCCGCCGGCGGCGGCGGCGCTCTCGCCGAACTGACGGATATGAGCCATGACTTCGTGGCGGGTCTCGGCTTCGATCTCGGCCACGCGGGCGAGATCGATCTTGTCGACGCTCGCTTTCATTTGGTCGATCGCGGCTTCTGAGATGTCGAGGCCGAGCTCTCGCTCCGACTCAGCCAGAGCGATCCAGAGCCTGCGCCAGATGCGGGCCCGGTGGTGGGGTCCGAAGATCGCCGCCATCTCGGGCGACGCGTAACGCCCCGTGAGGGGGCTTTGGTAGGCGTCGTCGCTAGCCGTCGAAGTCATCCGCCCTCGACGATGCGGAAGATGGTGCGGCGATAGCGCCCGCCCCGCTCATAGTACAGCTCGATGGCCCCGCGACCCGACATGTAGTCGAGAATTTCGGCGACCTCGTCCGCGTCCGCCACCGGCCAGCGATTGATGCGCACGATCAGGTCGCCGCTGCGCAGCCCGGTGACCGAGGCGACCTCGTCGGAGACATCGACGATCAGCGCTCCATCGCTGCTCCTTAGATCGCGCTCCGATTGTATCGCCGGAGTCAGGCTAACCAACTCCAGACCCTCCAGCGCCTCGACCCGTGCCGCCCCGACGGAGGGCAGATCCTCCACCGTCACTGTGATCTCTCGTTCGCGGCCGCTCTGATCGCGCACCGTTAGGCTCACCGTTTCACCCGGCAGCACGGTCAACAGCTCGACTTCCCAGTCGAGCGGCGATTTGACCGAGCGCCCCTGGACCGCGAGCAACGCCATACCTTCTTCGACCCGGGCCCGGTCGGCGGGAGAGCCTGGAGTCACTTCCGTTACTACGGCGCCGCGGCGTCGCCCGGTGCGGCTGCCATCGGCGAAGTTCACTTCGATGCCCACCCAAGGGCGCCGCACCTCTTTGAAAGTGCGCAGCTGTTCGCTGATCCTGAGAGCGCGGTTGATGGGGATGGCGAAGCCGAGGCCCTGTGAGCCCCCGGAGCGTGAGAAGATCGTAGAGTTAACGCCTATGACCTGGCCGTCCGCGTTGACCAGAGCGCCACCGGAGTTGCCCGGGTTGATGGAGGCGTCCGTCTGGATCATATCGGCGTAAATCGTCTGGCCGCCCGATCTCGTGGCTTCTTGGCCAAAGGCGGATGGGAGGATATGGCGGCCGACGCCGGAAATGACGCCTGCCGTGACAGTAGGTTCGACGTTCGATAAGAGGTAGCCAAAGGGGCTACCGATCGCGATGGCCGGCTCGCCGATGACGAGCGCATCAGAATCGCCGAAATCTGGCACGGGGAGTTCTTTGTCGACCTTCAGCAGGGCCAGGTCGGAGAGCTCGTCGAGACCGAGAAGCTTCGCGGGGTAGTCAGTACCGTCCGCGGTCGTGACGACCACCTCCGTTGCTCCCTGGACGACGTGGGCATTGGTCAGAATGTACCCCTCTGGACCGATCACGAACCCGGAGCCAAGCCCCGCCACCTCTCGCTCGTATCCCTCGGGCACGAAGAACTGATCGAGCAGAGAACGGGGCGCGAAACGCTGCCGTCGGATGACGTTCACGCTCACCACGGACGGCGTGACCATGTTGGCTGCCTCGACGACGGGAGTCAGCCGGCTCGTGGAGCGTTCGTCGGCCACAGCGGGGCGCTGGGCAGCGGTCTGGGTCTGTTGTCGCGGCTGAGTGACGGACCGCATCGGCGTCGCGCGTGTGACCTCCGGCCGCTCGCCGCCTCCACCGAAGAAACCCGGCGAGCTGGCTAGCATCACGAGCAGGGCGGTGGCGGCCGCCGCTCCAGCCGTGAAAGCGACCGCGTGAGAGCGTTTAGGACTCTTCATATCGCGAACTATAGTCGACTTGCGTCAGAAACAAACCCTCCGGCGGGGCCGGTGGGCCGGCTTTGCAAACCGGCCCGTCCGCCAGCATTCGCGCCATTTCTGAGACCGGCCGCCGCCCGAGGCCGATCTCCACCAAGGTGCCTACAAGGTAACGTACCATATGGTGCAGGAAACGGTCGGCCGTGATCTCAAAAAGCAGGAGCTCGGCATCTACCATCCCGCGCGATGCCCGCCATGCGGCGGCGGTCACATCGCACCGGAACCCGCGCTTTTCCTGGCCCGCCTTGGCGAACGCGCTGAAGTCGTGAGCACCAACGATGGCCCCGGTCGCCTCGCGAATGGCTTTTAGTTCGGGCTGCCTACCGAGCGGCCAGCACCAAGGGGCGTTGAGCGGCGAGCTCGAGCGCGGGCAGACGCCCAGTCTATAGAGGTACGTTCGGGAGACGGCATCTAGCACGGGATGGAAATCGAGGGGGACCGGTCCCGCCGAAGCGATCCAGAGATCGGCGGGGGCCAGAGCATTGAGTGCCCGAACGAGCTCCTTCTCCTCGAAGCGGCCAGGGATCAGTGCGCTGGCCACCTGGCCGGTGGCGTGAACGCCGCGATCGGTACGCCCGGCGCCGGTGACCACCGGCGCGGTGCCGCACAGGCGCCCCAATAAGTACTCGAGCTCGCCCTGCACTGAGCGCTGGTTGCGCTGCTTCTGCCAGCCGTAGAAATTGCGGCCGTCATAGTGCAAGACGAGCTTCGCTCGCCATTCGGCTTCGGGGTGCTCTAACTGCCCCACTTGCCCAAACTATCAGGAGCTTGAAGATGGTGTCAAGCGAAACCCCAGCCCTTTCTGCGGCACTGGCGAAACTGGCCGCCCGCTGTGACCTCACTGCGGCGGAGGCAGAGGCTGCCTTCGTCGAGGTCATGGAGGGAAAGGGGGACGACGCGCAGAAGAGCGGCCTGCTGATGGGTCTTCGGGGGAAAGGAGAGACCGCCGCGGAAGTAGCCGGCGGGGTGCGAGCCTTGCGACGCGCGGTGATCGCGGTTGCATCTAGCGACCCCGATCGGCTGGTCGATACAGCCGGCACCGGCGGCGGGAGCGGGATCACCACGTTCAATATCTCGACCGCTGCCGCCTTCGTCGTCGCGGGCGGCGGCGTGCCCGTAGCAAAGCACGGCAATCGATCGCATACGTCGCGCTGCGGAAGCGCCGACGTGCTCGAGGCTCTGGGCGTGAACATCGACATCTCACCCGAGAAGATGAGCTCGATCCTCGAACGGGTGGGGCTGACCTTCATGTATGCGCCCGCTCTCCATCCCGCGATGCGCCACATCGGTCCGGTTCGGCGCGCCCTCGGCGTGCCCACCGTCATGAACGTGCTCGGTCCGCTGACCAACCCCGCCGGTGCACGCCGTCAGGTCGTCGGCGTCTCCCATCCAGCGCTGCTGCCGCTGGTCGCGGGCGCGCTCGCTGACCTGGGTCACATCCGGGCGCTGGTCGTGCACGGCGAGCCTGGGATGGACGAGCTATCGCCCGCCGGTCACACCGATGTGGTCTCGGTCGAAGCAGGATCAATCGAGGAAACGCGCTTCGATCCAGCAGCGGAGCTCGGCTGGACCGACATCGATCTCGGCGATCTAATCGGCGGCGAGCCGGAGGACAATGCGCGGGTGATAGAGGAGATCCTCGCCGGAGCGGGCAAACGCGGTGGCCGAGCTGCTGTAATCCTCAACGCGGCTGCCGGACTCGTAGTGGGTGGAGTGGTGGGGACGATCCCCGATGGAGTCGAGATGGCGGAATCGATTATCTCGGAAGGGAAGGGACTCGCAGTGCTCGAAGCGCTTCGGGAGGCTAGCGCGAGCGGCGACTGATCAGTACTTGCGGATCACCCCAACGACGACGCCGCGCACCTCGACATCTCTTTCTGAGTAATATTGAGGCATGTGGGCCTCGTTAGCGGGCTGAAGCCGCACGCGGCCGTCTCTCTCTCGGTAGAAGCGCTTCACGGTCGCGGATTCCCCATGCACCAGCGCGATCACCATCTCACCGTTCTCGGCCGCCTGCCGCCGGTCTACGACTACGAAATCCCCGTCGCTGATCTGAGCGTCGACCATCGAATCTCCTCGAACACGCAGCACGTAGTGCGGACCTCGCCCCCTGAGCATGTCCTCCGGGACGGTGATCGATTCCGGGGACTCGATCGCCTCGAGCGGCAGCCCTGCGGCCACGCGTCCGAGCAACGGGACCTCCGCCGCACCGGCCCCGAGGCGCTGGCGGTCCGCAAGCTCTACGGAACGGCTTTCATTGTAGTTCTTTCGGATGTAACCTTTCCTCTCGAGGTTCGAGAGGTGCTCGTGCACGGTGGCTAGAGATCGATAGCCAAAGAACTTAGCGATCTCTTCGAAGCTGGGTGAGTAGCCGGAGCTCTGGATAAAGCTCTCAACGAAATCGAGTATCTCGCGCTGTCGCTTCGTGAGTGCCATGTCGCCTCCAGGCTGGTGTAGAGGTCATACGAGATGGGTCCCGTTCAGCGGGAGAGAGCCGGGAGGCCGGCACCGATGCTCCCGAACAAGAGCCGAACCACAATACCCGAAAATGGACCGAAGCGCAACCCCCACGTCGTTCGGGAGCCTTCGCCCAAACGCCGCAGGTGAGCGTTAACTATCTATCCAGGATCCTAGATCGCAAGCTCGAGGAGATCGCGCGTCTGCGGAAGCGGAGCGGCGAGCTAGAGGCATCGGCCGCCGCGGCACCTTCTGCGCGATCCTGGGTGAGCGCCTTACGCCGGCCCGGCGAAGTCGCCTTGATCGCGGAGCTGAAACGCAGGGCGCCGTCGGCCGGAGAGCTGCGGCCGGAGATGGACCCGGCGAGCCTGGCACGCTCTTACGAGAGCGCGGGGGCGGCGGCGCTGTCCGTGCTGACCGATCTGGATTTCGCCGGCCAGCTGAGTGACATGGAGGAGGCGCGGTCGGCGGTATCGCTGCCGACGCTGCGCAAGGATTTCATCCTCGACCCGTTGCAGGTACTGGAATCGCGGGCGGCGGGAGCGGACGCGGTGCTTCTGATCGTGGCCGCGCTCTCGAACGATCAGCTGGCGGAACTGCTGAGCGCGACGAGCGGCTTGGGCATGGGCTCCTTGGTCGAGGTGCACGATGAGCACGAGCTCGAGCGCGCGCTAGCGGTTGATGCGGTTGTCATCGGCATCAACAATCGCGACCTGACGACGTTCGAGACTCGGCGTGAAGTGAGCCATCGGTTGGCTCCTTCCGTTCCAGGCGATCGGGTTTTGGTAGCTGAGAGCGGGATCGAGTCGGCAGAGCAGGTGAGC
>CANPVX010000055.1 GCA_947581815.1 Candidatus Indicimonas acetifermentans
ATAGTCGGGGTGGGGGGGGGGAGAACGATGGGTCCGAGGCCGACGGCCGGTCCGACGATGGCAGCGGAGATCACTCCGGCAACGTCTTCGATTCGATCGCGGATATCATCGGCGGGATATTCTCGGGGTCCGACTAGGCGTTAGCGCACATGCAGCAACGCGTTAGCCCTGCTCGGTGGCGATTTCGGTGTGGGTGATGTGCAACGCGACCAGCCGCGCGACGAGTACGACTAGCATGAGTTGCCCGGTTAAGGCCTCGGTCATGGCCAAAACGCGCGCCGGCGCACTCACCGGAGTGATATCACCGTAGCCCAGAGTGGTGAGGGTGACGAAGCTGTAGTAGATCGTACGGACTTCCCGTGCAGGAGCTCCGGCGAGCACGTCCGTCGCCGCGTAGTTGATGGCGCTCTCGTTGAGCAGTTCGATCACGGAGAATCCGAATCCGCAGAGGAATCCGACCAGCAAATAGATGCAGATAGAGGCGTAAACGAGGTTCATGTCGACCCGTGGGCTCCGCATTATGTGCACCAGGATCAGCCAGGCCAGATACGCCATGAAAAGGGCGCTCAGTAACTTACCCAGTACATCAATCGCCAGCACGTAGGAAACCTGCGACCACCAGTTCAGGATGGCCGCCGGTGCTGCGATCGATAATCCGATCAGAAAATGGCCGCGCTCGCGGCTCACTGCGTACAGACCCGAGAACAAGATCGCGGTGAAAAACGCCGTGAACAGGACCGAGATGACCGACCCCTGGGGTACGAGGGCGGGCACGACCAGGGCGAGGAGCAAAGTGAAGAACAGCAGCCCGAATCGGCTCCGTAGCGTCTCCCGGATGATGTAACTCCCCGTCAATTCTGACATCGGTGTTCCTTTCCTCTTGCGGATCTGCCGCTTCGGAACCACAGCCGGGCTGGATTATAGCGCTCCGAGAGCCGGGGGTCAGGAGGTGCGGGGCGGTGTGCCGCCGGCGGCGGAGGTGGTGTCGACGCATCCGCCTCGACAGCGGCTCGATACCGGGCTTTTCGGGGCCGCGGGGCAGGCCGAATCCGGTCTCGGCCAAGATACGTACTTTCCACGATAGTCTTCGCCGGGCCTATGCCCCTATCTTGGTAGTCCAAACCAGCCGTAGCCGAGATTGGGGGACCGATGATCAAGCCTCTGGGCTTGGAGTCCACAGCAAGCAGTCCAGTGGATCTGTCGGGCAAAGCGGCGATCGTGACCGGCGGTGCCACGCCGGTCAGCCGAGGCATTGCCGAGAAACTGGCCGCTTCCGGTGCGAGCGTCATGCTGGCCGATTTGGACCTGGAGGCCACGAGCCGAACGGCCGCAGAGCTGAGGGCGAACGGCTGTAGAGTCTGGGCCGTGCAGGCCGATGCCTTGCAAGAGGGCGGTGCGGAAAGGCTAATCCGTGCGACGAAGGAGGCGTTCTCACGCATCGATATCCTCGTGCTCAATGCGGGCTCCGAGACTCGGGCCGCGACGAGCCGCCGCCGGCGGGATGATAACAGCTCGGTCGCGGCGGCCGGCGTTGGCGACCTAACCACGCTCTCACGCGCCGTGGCTCGCGAGATCGTGAGCGCGGGAACGAGCGGCAAGATCATCGTTATCTCCCCGGAGTCGGAGGTGCTGCCCGCAGAGGAGGTTAAGCAATCTGAGGCATCGAAAGCGGCGGTCGACGTCTTCTTGACCAGCAGGGCGGCGGTCAGGGTCACTTATAGCCAGGATGCCTTGGGCAACGTGATCGAGATCACCTCAAGACTGACGGATCATACTATGATGTAGCTCGTAGCTCGAATGTAATGAGTCCCCCTCGGGGTGGTCAAAACCAGCCCGGCGCCGGTTTCAAGCTCGTGTGGCAGCGAGCGGAATCCTCGTAGGTTCGTACCACCCAGAGTTCTCCTCGACTAACTCGAGACACCTACCCCTAGCGTGCCCGGCGCTGGGGGACTCATTTTCGGGCCATAACTGCATCAGCGATTGCGGAGGCCGCGCATGCCAGAAGTAGCCAAGACGAGAGAAGAGCTGTTGCTGGAGCTCGCCGCACTGCGAGCCCAACTGGGAGGAAGGCCTGTCGAGACTGTAGGTGAGCGACCGCAGAGCGAAGAGACGCGCTTGCGCCAGATCATCGATCTCGTGCCGCACATGATCTTTGCCAAGGACCGGGATGGCAAGTTCCTGTTGGCCAACCGCGCGGTGGCTGACGCCTATGGCACGACGGTCGAGGCGCTGTTGGGCAGAGAACACCGAGAGATCCACGGATCCGCTGAAGAGGTCACGAGGATGCTGGCGGACGATCTCAGCGTGATCGAAAGCCGCCGCCCGAAGTCCATCGACGAGGAGGAGTTTACCGACTCTCAGGGCGAGTTGCGTATTCTGCAGACGACGAGGATTCCGTATACGGAGTCGAGTTCGGAGGCGCCGGCGGTCTTGGGAGTCGCGGTCGATGTCACCCGACGTCGCCGCTTGGAACGCGTGCTCGTAGGCGAGTCCCGCGTGCTTCAACTTCTTGCACAGGGCAGGGAATTAAGGGACGTGCTCACGGCGTTGCTCCGGCTGGTTGAAGAGGAGTACGCGGGAACGCTCGGCTCCATTCTGATGCTGGATGACGAAGGAAAGCACTTGCATCATGCCGCGGCGCCCACACTCGATGAAGCCTATACAAATGCCATCGACGGCGCTGCCATCGGGCCGGCAGTTGGCTCGTGCGGGACCGCCGCCTACTTCGGCACACCGGTGATCGTGGATGACATCGCGACAAACCCGTTGTGGGCGGACTATCGCGACCTTGCGTTGAGCCATGGACTGCGGGCGTGCTGGTCTCATCCGATCCTATCCTCCGGGGGGAAAGTTCTTGGCACTTTTGCGATGTACTACAGGGAGAAGCTCCGCCCGAGCGAAGATGAGCGCGCCTTGATCGTCGCGGCCGCACGTCTGGCGGGCGTGGCGATCGAGTTCCGCGACGCTCAGCGGGCGCTGGAGGAGGAGAGCACACAGCACCGGCGAACCGCGGATCTACTTCGCCTACGGGAGGCGGAGTACCGGCTCACCTTCGAGAACGCACCGCTGGGGCTAGCGACCGCCGACGAGGACGGCCGCTTCCTCCGAGTCAACCAGGCGCTATGCGATATGCTGGGCTATTCGGAGGAGGAAATGTTGAACATGACCTTCAGGGACCTGACGCATCCCGAAGATCTCGAGCGGAGCTTGACGCTGCACGAGGAGATGAAGACCCGTCCGCCGCACGAAAAGCTTTCGATGAGAAAGCGCTATATCAGAAAAGATGGTGGAGTGGTGGACGCGACAGTCCACGTGGTGCAGATCCAGTCGGGCGCGGATCGACCCTTGCGGATGATAGCTCAGGTCGTCGATCATACGGAAAGAATCCGAGCCGAGCAGGAGGCGCGGACGCATCAGGAGCGGCTCGCGCACGTTGCGCGCGTGAGCACGCTGGGTGAGATGGCGGCGAGCATCGCGCACGAGGTCAATCAGCCGCTGACCGCGATCACGGTGTATGCCCAAGCGTGTGCGCGCATGATCCGGGATGGCATGCTCGAGGATGCGGAGATCCTGGCTACGATGCATAAGATTGGCGAGGAAGCCATGCGCGCGGGCGAAATCATCCACAGGATGAGAGCTTTGGCGCACCGTCGCGAATCGGGGCGCGCCCGGTGCGACATCAACAGGCTGATCCGACAGGTCGTCAAGCTGGCGGAGGTTGATGCGCGGCTCAATGGCGTTCCAATCAGGCTGGAGCTCGCCCGGGGGCTGCCGCACGTATACGCTGATGGCGTGCAGCTGCAACAGGTTGTTCTGAACCTGGTTCGCAACGGAGTTGAAGCCAGCGATGGTGGCGCTGAGGGCGGGGGCGAAGGGATACTAGTCAAGACCTCTTTAGACGAAAATGGCGAGATCGAGGTGGCGGTCGTCGACTTTGGCGTAGGCATCTGTGACGATGCAGAGGAGCAGGTGTTCGAGTCGTTCTTCACGACTAAGGACACGGGTATGGGCCTTGGTCTGTCGATAGGGCGATCGATCATCACATCGCATGGAGGGCGGCTGTGGTTCACGCGGAACGATGGTGCGGGCGCAACGTTCCGATTCACCCTCCCCACCCACGCGGGAGTCGATCATGAGCGAGTCTGAAGCGACGATATTCGTGGTAGACGACGATCCGGGAGTGCGGCAGTCGCTGGAGATGTTGATACGCGCGATCGGGCAAAGCGTCGAGACGTATGCCTCTGCGGGTGAGTTTCTGGACGCCTACACATCGGAGCGTCCCGGCTGCCTGGTGCTCGACCTGCGGATGCCCGGAATGAGCGGGCTCGAGCTCCAGGAGGAGCTGGGCAGTCGAGGTTCGAACCTACCGGTGATTTTCATCACGGCGCACGGCGATGTGCCGACCGCCGTCGACGCGGTCAAGGGCGGTGCGATCGATTTCATCCAGAAGCCCTTTCGCGATCAGGATCTGATCGAGAAGATCGAGCTGGCTCTAGAGCAGAACGAGCGAGCGCTCGAAGAAACGGCCGAGCGCGGAGACGTGCAGGCTCGCGTGGCCTCTCTGACCTCTCGGGAGCGGCAGGTGATGGATATCGTCGTGGATGGCAAGACCAACAAGGCCATGGCGACCGAGCTCAGGCTGAGCGAGCGCACCGTTGAGATTCACCGGGCGCGAGTTATGAGTAAGATGGGCGCCGAATCGCTGGCGGACCTTGTCAAAATGGCGCTGCGGGCGCGGGGTGACGGATCCCCGCCGGCGGGCTAGCCGTCCTCTGTGTGATTTGATGCCGCGAGGGCTCCTCGTGTCAGGTGCCTGGGATCGCGTCAAAAAACTCTACCATCCTGTCCCTCGCCGCTCCGTCCGGCAGGCGCCCGTACCCGGCCCCCATGTTGTCTTGTAGATGGTGCGGCTTCGTGGTGGCGGGTATTACGCAGGTCACGGCGGGGTTGGAGAGGATGTACTTCAAGAAGAACTGCCCCCAGCTGTCGCAATCGAAATCGGCCGCCCAATCAGGCACGGCCCGCTCTCCGACCGCCCGGAACAGGCGCGCCCGCTCGTAGGGGCGGTTTACGATGACCGCGACACCGCGGTCGGCGGCGAGCGGCAGTAGGCGCTCTTCCGCCTGCCGCGTACCGATCGAATAATTGACCTGCACAAAGTCTAGCGTCTCGGCCTGCAGCAACTGGGAAACCCTCTCGTGAGCCCGAAGCGAGGAAGTCGTGATCCCGATGTAACGGAGACGGCCCGCCGCTTTCCATTCCCTCAAGATGGCTAGCAGGGTGGCGACGTCATCGGAGTCGTAGCGCTGCACGTTGTGGATCTGCATGAGCTCGAGGGACTCTGAACCGAGCAGGCGCATAGAGTTGCGCATCTGCTCGATCGCTTGATCGCGCCCACGGGTTGAAACCTTCGTAGCGAGAAATAGGTCGTCGAGGACGTCGAGGTCGCGAATCAAGCCACCGGTGACCTCCTCTGAGCTGCCGTAAGCGGGGGCCGTATCGATAAGCGTCCCGCCCATTTCGATGAAGAGCCGCATCACCTCCCTCAGGGGCGATAGCACATCCTCGTCCGTGCCGACGTTGAACGTCCGGGCGGTTCCCAGGCCCACGGCGGGAAGCATCGCGCCGGACGACGGAATCTCACGCAGCAGCATCGACGAAGACTGGGCGAAGGCGGGTAGCTTCTTGAATAGCAGCGTCGCGCCCGCGCCCGCGCAGAGCTTCAACAAGTATCGACGAGTGATCACTGAGGAATGCCCTCCATTACTTGAAACGAGGCTTGTATTTCTCGAGGCTCGAATACGGGTTCGGCCAGGGCAGCGAGTAGGCGAGCTCGTAAGCGGCGTGTCGGGTCCAGTAAGGGTCCCAGAGATGGGCGCGCGCCATCACACAGAGGTCGGCCCGCCCCGCAGCTAATATCGTGTTGACATCCATGTAGGAGGATATGTTGCCCACCGCCATGGTGTGGATTTCCACTTCGTGGCGGATGCGATCGCTGAAGGGCGTTTGGAACTGCCTGCCGTAGATCGGCTTGGCGTAGGGTACCGTCTGCCCGGCGGACACATCGGTGATGTCGCAATCGTGCCGCTTCAGCGACCTCGCTACTTCTACGGAGTCGCCGGGCTCCATGCCTCCGGGCGCCCAATCGACGGCGGATATTCGCACGGACATCGGCTTGTGCGCCGGCCATACGGCGCGACACGCATCGAACACCTCGAGCGGGAATCGCAGTCGGTTGTCGAGCGAGCCGCCATACTGGTCGGTGCGCGTATTGGTCAAGGGTGAGATGAAGCTCGCCAGTAGATAGCCATGAGCGAAATGCACCTCGAGGATGTCGAAGCCGGCCTCTTCCGCCATCTCCGCGGCCTTGGCGAAGTCGTCGCGAACCTCGCCCATGT
Source organism: Candidatus Indicimonas acetifermentans (assembly GCA_947581815.1). Taxonomy (GTDB): domain Bacteria; phylum Gemmatimonadota; class Gemmatimonadetes; order Palauibacterales; family KS3-K002; genus Indicimonas; species Indicimonas acetifermentans. The sequence continues at coordinate 6,399 of CANPVX010000055.1, forward strand.
CCTGCAGAGTCATTTCTTTTGGGGTCTGACTCTGGGGGAAATAGGGGATCGGCGAGGCCGACACGATGGGCCAGTTTCCGCCCTCCAGCGGCTCATCCATCCCCTCCCATGCGAGCTTCGTGGAGCCCTTGCGACCGGCGTGACCGAGCTGGATTCCGATCTTCGCCTCGCTGTTGGTGTGCACGAAGTCGACGATGCGCTTCCAAGCGGGCACGTGCTCGGGCTTGTACAAGCCCGTACACCCGAGCGAGATGCGGCTGTCGCGACTGACGTCCGTCATCTCGGTGAAGATCAGGCCGGCTCCACCGACGGCGCGGCTGCCAATGTGGACATAGTGCCACTCGTTCGGAGTCCCATCCTCCGCGCAGTATTGGCACATGGGGGATACGACGACCCGGTTCACGAGGAGCATGTCGCGCAGCTTGAACGGAGTGAAGATGGGTGGTGGCGGCGGGTTCCGGGGGATCGAGACACCGCTCTGCTCCGTAGCCTTCCCGGCGAACCAATCGTCGACCTGCGCGACGAATTTCGGGTCGCGGATCTTCAGGTCCTCGTGGGTGATGCGGAGGCTGCGCGTGAGCAGGTTGAACGCGAATTGGATCGACTCCGTATCCATGTAGCGTTCGGTGTCCTCGAACCACTGGAGGCTGGCCTGGGCGGCGCGCTGCAGGCTCTCCACCGTCGGCCGCCGCTCCTCTTCGTAGGCGGCGAGTGCCGCGGGTATGTCGTCGTGCTCTTGGAGCGCCTCGCAAAGCGCGATCGAGTCCTCCATCGCCAGCTTGGTGCCCGAGCCGACCGAGAAGTGCGCCGTGTGCGCGGCGTCGCCGACCAGAACGATGTTGCGGTGGTGCCAGCGCTCGTTCTTGATGGTTGGGAAGCTCTGCCATATCGAGCGGTTCTTGAGCAGCTTGTGTCCCTCGAGCTCGGCGCTGAAGAGCTCCTCGCAGAACTCGACGGTCTGATCCTCATCGGCTTCGCCGAGGCCGGCCGCGAGCCAGCTCGCATCGGTGGTCTCGACGATGAAGGTCGAGTATCCGGCGTCATACTCATAAGCGTGGACTCGCCAGAGGCCATGCTCGTTGTATTTGAAATAAAACGTGAAGGCGGGGAAGGCGCGCTTGGTGCCTAACCAGACGAACTTGTTGGGGCGGAGGTCGATGCTGGGCTTGAAGTGCTCCTCAAAAAGATCGCGCACCGTGCTGTTGGCTCCGTCGGCCCCCAGAATCAGGTCGGCGTCGGAGAAAGCGCTCAGATCTTCGACCTCGGTCTCGAGCTCGAAGTCGACGCCCAGCTCTTCGCACCGACAGCTGAGGATCTCGAGCAAGGTCGAGCGGGAAAGCCCGCTGAATCCGTGGCCGGTGGAGGTCAGGATCTGGCCTTGGTAATGGATATCGATGTCGTCCCAATGGGCGAAGCTACGGGTGATCCGGTCGTAGCTGTCGGGGTCGGCGGCGGCGAGATTTTCGAGCGTCGCATCGGAGAAGACCACACCGAAGCCGAAAGTGTCGCTGGGCGAGTTGCGCTCGAGGACCGTGATGTCGTGTGAGGGGTCGGCTTGCTTCATGAGAATGGCGAAATAGAGCCCGGCCGGTCCGCCGCCTACGATGACGATCTTCACGATTCGGTCGAGCTTTCTGCTTCGTCGAGCAAGTGTCCGGCGATCACGAGCTGTTGAATCTCCGTGGTGCCTTCGTAGATGCGGAGAGCCCGGATCGAGCGGTAGAGGCGATCGACGGGGTGGTCGGCGAGCACGCCACGCCCACCCAGGATCTGGACCGCGTCGTCGACGATGCGTTGCGCGGCTTCGGTGGCGAAGGCCTTCGCCATCGCGGACTCTATGGTGACGCGCTCGGCGCCCGAGTCTTTCGCCCATGCAGCGCGATAGACCAGCAGTCTGGCGGCGGCGAGGTCCGTAGCCATGCGGGCGAGCTTCTGCTGGGTCAGCTGGAACCGAGCGAGCGGCTTGCCGAACTGGGTGCGGCGAGAGGCGTGCGTGATGGCCTCTTGGAACGCCCGGCGTGCGATCCCGCAGGCGGCGGCCCCGACCGTTGCGCGCAGTCGGTCGAGCGTGGCCATCCCCACTTTGAATCCCTCGCCCTCTTCACCGACCATCCAGCTGGCCGGAATCGCGCAGTCGACGAGCTCGATCTCACCCAGCGGGTGCGGCGAGCTCAACACCTGCGCTTTGACGAAGTTCAGGCCTGCGGTCTCGGCTGGGACCACGAAGCAGGAGATGCCTTTGCTGCCTTTCGATGCATCGGTCGAGGCGAACACGGTGTAGAAGTCCGCGATGCCCGCGTTCGAGATGAGGGTCTTGGTGCCGTTCAGGATATACTCATCGCCCTCGCGTGCTGCGGCCGTTGTCATCGACGCCACGTCGGATCCGGCCTCGGGCTCCGTCATCGCAAAAGCCCCCATCGCCTCGCCGTCGGCCATGGCCGGCACCCAGCGCTCTCGCAGCTCCGTGTTGCCGTTGAGGATGATAGGCGTCGCGCTCAACGCCTGCAGCGCGAACACGGCATCGGCAAGCGGCGATGCGGAGGCCAAGCCCTCTCTGATGAGGGAGCACGCCCGCAGATCCTGCTCCGTGATCGGCGCGAACCAACCGGCGACCCCGAGTGAGCGCATGATCTTGACGGCCTGAGCGCGCGCGGCACTGTCATCCGCGGGCTCGGGGAGCGGCTCGATCTCTCGCGCCGCGAAACTGTCGATTTGCCTCGCAAGCTCGATATGGCGGTCGGTGAGGAAAGCGCGAACGGTGTCGGTCTCGGGCATTTGATCCGCCCCCTCTACTCGAACCGGGGAGGTCGTTTGGCCTTGAACGCCTCGTAGGCCTCGCGGAAGTTCGGGTCTTGCATGCATACGGCCTGGGCTTCGGCCTCGGCCTCGAGGGCGGCGGCGAAATCCAGCGAAGCTGCGCTGTTCAGCAAGCGCTTCGTTTCGGCGAGCCCGTAGGAAGGGCCAGCGGCGAGCTTCTCTGCGAAGGAGCGCGCCTCGGCCAGCACGCGGTCTTGCGGGACGACACGATTGTAGAGCCCGAGGCGTAGGGCTTCCTGTGCATCGATGAACTCACCGCTCATCAGCAGCTCCGTGGCCCTGCCGAAGCCGATGATTCGGGGGAGGAGCCAGGTGGCGCCCATGTCCGCTCCCGACAGGCCGACTCTGGTGAAAAGGAAAGCGATCTTCGCGGTTTCGGCGGCGATGCGCACGTCGCAGGCGGCGGCGATGACCGCCCCGGCCCCAGCGACCGTACCGTTGAGTGCGCCGATGATAGGGCGGCGGCACTCGCGCATCGCCAGGATGAGATCGCAGCTCATGCGCGCGTGCTCCAACAGTCCGTCGTGATCACGCTCGAGGAGGGGCCCGATGATGTCTTCGACATCGCCGCCGGAGCAGAAGCCGCGCCCGGCGCCGGTGATGATGATGGCGCGGACGCCGGGCTCGGTGTCGAGAGCCCTGAAGGTATCTCGAAGCTCGGCGTAGACTTCGAAGGTCAGCGCGTTGAGGCGCTCGGGCCGGTTGAGGGTGAGCGTCGCGACCGCTGAGCGGCCGTCCAACTCGTAAAGGAAACTGCGGGGCTTCAACGGCGCCATCGGATGCTCATCCTATGAGATCACCGCCGTGGCCTCGATCTCGACCAGAGCGTTGGGGTCCATGAGGCGCTTGACTTCCACGAGCGCCATGGCGGGATAATGGCGTCCCATCAACCTTCGGTACGCTTCCCCCAGAGGTTTGCGACTGTCGAGGTAGGCCTCGATGTCGGACACGAAGATGGTCAGGCGGCCGATGTCTTCGGGCCCGCCGCCTGACTCGCGAACGACGGTCAGAATCTTTTCCAATACTCTGCTGAACTGCTCGACGAAACCAGACTCGGCCACCACGCCCGATGCGTCGGCGGCATCCTGTCCCGCGACAAACAACAGCCTCCCTCCCCCCCCGCCCCCTGCTGGAGCCAGCATGCCGTGGCTCCACCCCTTGGGCGCTCCGAGCGATTCCGGGTTGATGATATCGAACGTCATGCTCTGAGACCTCCGCCGTCCATCACTATGGGCTGTCCGTTGACGCCGCCGGCCGAGTCGCCGCAGAGCCAGACGACAGCGGCCGCAACCTCCTCCGGTGTGATCAGCCTTTTTTGTGGTGTCGTGTCCAAAATTGCGGCCAATGCTTCCTCGTACGATAACCCGGTGCTGGCGACGATCCGCTCGAGCGATTCGCGCGTCATTTCGGTGTCGACGTAGCCGGGGCAGACGGCGTTCACCGTGATCCCGCTGGCCGCAACCTCCTCAGCCACGCTGCGCGTGAAGCCGAGCACGGCGTGCTTCGAGGCGGCGTAACCCGATATGTACTTCGCGCCGGACTTCGCCGCGACGGAGGCGATGTTGATCACCCGACCCCACTTCCGCTCCACCATGCCGGGTAGCAATGCCTGCGTGCAAAGGAACGTACCGGTGGCGTTGACGGCCAGTAGCCGGTTCCAATCCTGCAGCGTCATCTTATGGACCGGCGCCGAGAACGCCATCCCGGCGCTGTTGACCAGGATGTCCACGCTCTCCAGGCGCTTGAGCGCTGCTTCGGCCATGGCGCGTACGCTCTTCGGATCGGTCACGTCACAGGGGACGGCCCAGGCGCGTTTCCCGGCGGAGCTCAGCTCGTCCGCGATGACCTCGATTTCCCTTTCAGTTCGCGCGCATACGACCACGGAGGCACCCGCCTCGGCGAGTGAACGGGCGACTGCGGCGCCGATCCCGCGCCCGCCGCCCGTGACGACGGCGCCCCTAGCTTCCAAGCTCATCCAGGAAAGCCTCCTCTAGGATCCCGCCTAGAATGTCGATCGTCTCCTCGCCCTCTGCGCCGCTGGCCTCGGCGGGGGAACCGAAGTAGGCGCGCGGCCCACCTGCTTCCTCGAACGTACTCAGGCCAGCGCGAATAGCGTCGGAGAGCGACGCCTCGTTCGGAGTGAGCGCCGCACGTATCTCCTCGCGAACCAGCTCGGGCCGTTCGGCCATCACCACCGAGCTCTCGTAGCATCCGGCATGGCAAGCTCCGCTCTTGAACTCGGCGCTCAAACGGTCGACCCACGGCTTCTTGGTAACATCGGGGAAGGCGACGCTCAACACGGCGCCTTCGCGTATCGCCGTGACCGCCGCGGCGATGGCCCTTATGTGCGCGGGATCGAGATGGGAGTTGGCGATAGCCAGGAACCTCAGCCCGCCCCGCGCGAGACTACGTGCGATGTCGACGAGCGCGGCCGTCACGCTGTCCGGCGGGAGCGAGATCGTCCCGGGGAACCCGCTCGCGAAGCCGGCGCTCGTGTAGGCGAACGCCGGGAGGATCACCGCCTCGTAACCGCGCGCCGCGAGCTTGGCTGCGGCGGAACGGGCCATCGCCTCCGAGATGATCACGTCGGTCGTGAGAGGCAGATGGGGTCCGTGGGCCTCGATGGCGCCGACCGGGAGGATGGCGACGCTTTTTTCGGGATCGAGGTCGCGCACCTGCTCCCAAGTCATCTCGGATAGTTTCGATACGGGCATCGCGCGTGTTATCCTTTAACTATGACCTTCGTTCCGCCAGAGTCCTTCAATATCGCCGACCACTTCCTTGATGCGCGGCTTCGCGAAGGCGCCGGGGACCGGACTGCGCTGATCACGGGCGGGGCTGAGCTCACGTACCGGGAAGTGCAGGCTCTGGCCAATCGCTTCGGGAACCTGCTGCTCGAAGCGGGGGTCGAGCCAGAGCAGCGCGTGATCATCGCGCTTCCCGATGGTCCCGAGTTCGTCGCCGCCCTGTTCGGCGTTCTCAAGATTGGCGCCGTGGTGGTGATGGTCAACCCGGGCCTCAAGCGCGACGCCGTGGAGTATTTCTACGAATACACGCGCGCAACACTCGCCGTCGCCCAGCGCGATACGCTCGATGAGTTCGAGAGCGCCGCTCGAGGTGCCCGCCACCTCAAGAAGCTCCTCGTCGCCGGTAGCCCGGAATTCGCGGCTGCACTGGAACGAGTTGCGGATGAGCTGGACACGTTTCCAGCGCACCGTGACGATGCGGCGATCTGGCTTTTCTCTGGAGGTACGACAGGTCGCCCCAAGGCGGTCGTACAGACCCACCGCTCGTTCGCGAACACGACCGACTGTTACGCGAGACAGGTGATACGGTACTCGGCGGAAGACGTCACTCTGTCCGTTCCAAAGCTCTACTTCGGGTACGCGACGGGTTCCAACCTCCTGTTTCCTTTCTCGGTCGGCGCCGCGGCGATCCTGTTCCCCGAGCGCTGTACCGCCGATGTACTGTTCGAGAAGATCGCCCGGCACCGACCGTCGATCCTGATCAACGTGCCTACGATGGTGAACCATATGGTCAACCATCCGGCTGCGGCGGAGCAGGACTTGTCGTGCGTGCGCCTCTGCACCTCGGCCGGCGAAGCGTTGCCGGTGGAACTTCACGGCCGGTGGAATGAGGCGTTCGGCGTCGAGTTGCTCGACGGGCTGGGCACCGCCGAGATGTGGCACATCTTCATCTCGAATCGCCCGGGGAGCGTGAAGCCGGGGACGCTCGGAATGGCGGTGCCGGGGTTCGAGGTCACGGTGCGCGACGAAGAGGGGAAGGAACTGCCGCGCGGCGAAGTGGGCTGGCTGTGGGTGCGGGGTGACTCGCGCGCCAAAGGCTACTGGCAGCAGCTCGAGAAGACGCAGCAGGCCTTCCGCGGGGACTGGTACGTGTCAGGCGACATGGTGGTCTGTGATGAGGACGGCTACTTCACGTATTGCGGGCGCGGCGACGACATGCTGAAGGTCTCGGGCAAGTGGCTATCGCCGCAGGAAGTCGAGAACTGCCTGCTCCAGCACCCCGCGGTGGACGAGGTTGCGGTGGTTGGCGTCAGCGACGCACAGGGTTTGACGAAACCCCACGCTTTCGTGGTGACGAGCGACCGAAGTGGTGAGCTGGGCGAGGAGCTCAAGGCGTTCGTCAAGGAAAGGCTCGAGCCCTACAAGTACCCGCGTGAAGTCATCTTCTTGGAGGCGCTTCCCCGGACCCATCTGGGCAAGGTCGACCGCGGGGCGCTGCGCTCGTCATAGAAGCCTGGGGGGCGGGAGGGGCGGGGGGGCGCTAGGGCGCCTGCTGCTGCTCCAACGAATCGATCGCGCGCGCGAGAGTGGCCACAGCTTCCTTCAGTTGATCATCAGATAGATAAGGTGCGGGCCCGATGCGCAGGACCGCGCCCCGGTAGTCCGTGAACATGCCCAGAGCGCGCAAGTGATGGCAGAGCTCGCTGGCATGCGGCGTCTGGAGAGCGAGAAACCCGCCAATCTCGTCCAGCGCTACGTCTCGATCGCGAGTAATGAGTTCGGGGTCCCTGTCCAGATCGTCGAAAGCGCGGGCGAGCAGCCCGACCTGATGCTGGCTGACCTCGCGGAGCAGTTCGGGGGTCAAACCATGCTCTCGGAAGAAATCGAACACCGCCGCGGCCCGGTAATGGCTGGTTGGGTCGTAGGTGGCGCCGGCGAAGCGCCCCGGCCCGGCGCCGTACTGCACTTTACGTCCGAGTGGGTCGGCCAGTGTGTCGAACTCGCTATACCAGCCCGTGAGGACCGGTCGCAGCTCGCAGTCCCTAGGAAAGCGCAAGAAGCAGTTCCCCTCACCGAGCTGGCAGTACTTGTACCCGCCGCCGACGACGAAGGCGCGCTC
>CANPVX010000056.1 GCA_947581815.1 Candidatus Indicimonas acetifermentans
AAGTCTCCTTCGTGCGAGGTTTGTCCAGGAACTCGGAGTAGTCCAGCGGCTCGCCGTAGCTGATGTAGATCCGCTTGAAGATCTTGGGAATCCGATGGCCTATAGGTAAAACTTCCTTCATTCCGTCGATCGCCACCGGTATGACCTTGGGCTTCGCAGCCAACACCAGCAGCCCTGCACCGGCCCTAGCGGGTCCGACTGCGCCATCCCGTGAGCGCGTGCCCTCGGGGAAAATCGTCATCACTCCCTTTGGCAGCACTTCGACCATGAACTCCCAACCCACGGATTATGATGCGGCCCGCGGCTGGCACAATTTACTGGAAAATCCAGCACCAGCGGCAAGCTAACCGAGATTTTCCCGCACTGGAAACGGCCCAATACTGGTTATTCTCGGCCTAAGTTGGCACACATCTGTGCACACTTGGCGTAGAAACACCAACAGCGGTCTCCACTATACGAAGGTCCAAAAGCAACCCAACCCTAGCCCCCTACTGCCGCATCTCTCGATAGAGAAAAATCGCCCAGCTCTGAGAGAGGAGCGCCGGAAACGAAGCACCCGCTCCGGTGAGGGAGACCCTGGCGCCGAGGGGTCTGTCGTCCCCTGTCAGATTCCAAGACGTCGTCGATGGCGGGCTCAGAAGCAATCGCTCGTTAGACCGGGCTGCGACCAAACCTACAACTACTGAAGGTGACGCTGGAACCACTCGACTGCTTGGGCCAAAGCGAAGTCCGCGTCGTCACCTCGGAATCCGTGCACACCTCCCTCAATCACGATCAACTCGGAGACCGCACCGGCCTCACGCAACGCGTCATGCATACGTTGCCCGTGGGAGAGCGGCGCGAGCGGGTCCTGATCGCCGTGAATGATCAGGGTCGGAGGATCGCCGGCGGTTGCGTAATGGACCGGTGAGAACTCCGGGTCCTGCTCCTCGGGGTACCCGAGGGCCTTGAAGAAGGTGAGCAAGTCGACGCCGAAGTTCTCTTGGGTCCAGCGCGCAGCATTTGGTCGCAATGCCGCCAGGTCGGTCGCGGGAAAGTAGGCGACGACGGCTGCGACGGATGCCTCGGATTGCGCTGTCTCCTCGGCAGCCCCCGGAGCGATCTCAGGAGTGGTTCCAAGTAGTAGTGACAGATGGGCACCTGCGCTGCCACCCCAGAGGCCGAGCCGCTCCGGATCGACACCATAGTCGGGCGCCGTCTCGCGGATGAAGCGTATCGCGTATCGTACGTCCTCAACGACCTCCGGGAGGAGGAATTTCCTACCATCCCCGTGGCGCACGTTGTACACGGTGAAGCCGTTCTCGAGCAGAGTCCGGGGAGAGAATTGGCTTGGGTCAGCTCCTGCCTCAACCCCCTCTTTAGGTGCCGGTCTGCCTTGACCTCGAAGCTCGGCGTCGCTCCGCATGCGGAGACGGCCGTCATCTTCCACATGGAATTCCATGACGGGCGAGAACCACCCACCGCTGTTCATGAAGGCCACACCGGCACCGTTGGGCTGGGCCGGACGGTATACGTCGAGGGTCAGAGCCATGCCGAACTTGTGACCGTAGACCACGTCCGTGACTATCTCGACTTGAGACGCGGTCGCGTCGGCCACGGCTGCTTCTTCGGGTTCGGCCGCCACGCATCCCGTTAGGATTCCCGGCAGGACGAAGTATTCAACTCGAAGCCTCATACCACCTCCTAGGTCAGCGCTCGCGTCGCCTCGTTTCACACTCAGCCGAGGATCGCGCCGTCTAACTAGTATTATACTGCGAGTGGATCATATCGCTGCACCACAAACGCTGCCCGTCTGGCAAGATATGTCCCACCATTCTCCCCGCCTTCCATTTCCGCAAACACGGTTCAAGATAGGCGTGATGCGGCCGCCGAGTCCACGAGCGCGTGCATTGTGTAAAATCATAGTGTAAAAATCGGGGGCCCGGGCGCCGAGAAGCCTTGTAGTATATAGTGGCAGGGGGGAGACTCGAACTCCCAACCCACGGATTATGATTCCGCTGCTCTGCCGATTGAGCTACCCTGCCCTATACTGCGATACTTCTTGTTGGGGACCGCCAAACCTATTCGGGCACGTCGGGACCGTCAATCTCGCCCTCTTCCGTCGGCGCGGGCTCCCGAAACCTATATAGAATCTCGCCGTCCCGAATCATGCCGAAGCGTTCCCTCGCCACGCGCTCGATCGCCGCGGGGTCGGTGCGGAGCCGCTCCGCCACGCGGCCCAGGGAGTCGATCTCCGCTCGGACCCGGGCCAGCTGCGCAGACTGAGCCAACTCCAGGGTCTGCAGCCGCTTCAGCTCCAAGATCGTGAACTCGCCACCGAAGATCGCGAAATAGGCCGCCAGCAGTAGAACGCCGAAGGCCACGAGATCGGCGACGCGCTTCTCGCCGTTCCGCCTCCTGGCGGATTTCTTCTTCGTTCTCTTCTTTTTCCTGGACTTCTTTCCCCTCATCACGACCACCACCCTTTCAACATAGCATTCTCGCTGCCAGCGTACTCGGCTTGATCGCCGAGCTCTTCCTCGATGCGCAGCAGCCGATTGTACTTCGCGGTCCGTTCGGAGCGCGACAGGCTGCCCGTCTTGATCTGCCCGACCCCCGTAGCCACAGCGAGGTCGGCGATGAACGTGTCCTCGGTCTCGCCGGAGCGGTGCGAGATGACGGCTGTGTAGCCAGCGGTCCGCGCCAGCTGGATGGCCTTGAGCGTCTCTGTCAGCGTGCCGATCTGATTCAGCTTGATGAGGATGGAGTTGGCCACGTCGGCGGCAATCCCGCGTAGCAGGCGATCGGGGTTGGTGACGAACACGTCGTCCCCCACCAGTTGGACGCGATCGCTGAGCTGATGGGTCAGCGTCTTCCAGCCCTCCAGATCGTTCTCGCCGACGCCGTCCTCGATGGAACAGATGGGGTAGGTTTCCAACCAGCCCTCGTACATCTGGATGACGGCTTCGGGGCTCATCCCCTTCGAGGTGCCGAAGTTGTACTTCCCATCTTCGACGAGCTCGGACGCGGCGACGTCCAGCGCCAGTACGATGTCGCTCCCCAGGTCGTAGTCGGCGCGGGTGACCGCGTGCGCGACGAGCTCCAGCGCGCGTTCGTTCGAGTCGAGGTCGGGCGCGAAGCCACCCTCGTCGCCCACGGCCACCGAGAGACCGTTCTCCTTCAACAGCTCCTTCAGGCTGTGAAAGACCTCGGCGCCCCAGCGCAGAGCCTGCCGGAACGAATCGGCGCCAACGGGCATAATCATGAACTCCTGGATATCCACGTTGTTCGATGCGTGGACGCCGCCGTTGAGGATGTTCATCTGGGGGATGGGCAGTATACGCGACAAGGGTGTTCCGAGGTAGCGGTAGAGAGGCAAGTTGAGGCTGGCGGCCGCCGCGCGGGCCGCGGCCAGCGACACAGCCAGGATGGCGTTGGCGCCCAAAACCCCTTTGTTGGGAGTGCCGTCCAGCTGCAGGAGCGTGTCGTCGAGGCCCACCTGGTCGACGGGATCGAGCCCTTTGAGCGCGGGCCCGATCACTTTTTCCACGTTGGCGACGGCCTTGAGAACTCCTTTGCCGCGAAACCGCTTGGCGTCACCGTCGCGGAGCTCCACCGCCTCGTGCTCGCCGGTCGAGCCTCCGCTGGGCACGGCGGCGCGACCCTGTATGCCGTTGTCCAAGATCACATCGGCTTCGACCGTTGGAACACCGCGGGAGTCGAGTATCTCTCGAGCCCGCACCTGGGCGATCTCAGCCACTCGTCATCCTCTCTCTGATGCCGTGCGGACGATTCACGATTCGCCACCGACCGGCGCCGGCCGGACGCTCAAGCGTCGCGGTCCGCTGTAACCCTCAGGCGCGCGGAGCTCGGCGAGCATCTCCGCCATCACGGCGTGCACGCGCAACATGAGAGCGTCGCGATCCTTGCGAGCCTCGCGCCTGTAGACGCGCGTATCGATCGGCTCGCCGAAGCGAACCGTGATCGGGTGTGGCCGGACGCGCAGGCCGCGCTTCGGTAGGATGTCGAATACACCATCGACGACGGTCGGCACGATCGGCACCCCGGCCTCGATCGCCATCACGAAAGGACCCTTCTTGAACTTCTGCAGGTCGCCGGTCAGCGAGCGAGTCCCTTCGGGATAGGTGATGGCGGTGCTGCTTTCCTCTCGAATCCTGCGGCCCGCTCTCTTGAGCGATTCGATGGCCGAGGCGCGATCACCACGATCGATGTAGATGTTGCCCGCCCCCGCCGCCGCTCTCCCGAAGACGGGGATCCTGCTCAGCTCCCTCTTGGCGACGAAATGGTAACGAACCGGGAGGCAGGCGGCGAGGGCGAAGACGTCGAACATCGACTGGTGATTCGCCGTGATAATTTGCGGCCCGCTCTCGTCGATGTTCTCTAGCCCGTGAACGGTTACGGACGACGCGGCGGCTTCCAGCACCATCCTCGTCCACCGTCGCATCCCCCAATTTCGAACGCCTTTGGGGAATCCGACGTAGCCGTACATGATAGCCAGCGACCCGAACGTCAGCGTCGCGAACACAGCCGCGAACGTGACCCAGAGAGTGCGAATCATTTCTTAGAGCCCACCATCTATTACAACTAAGTCCTCGGTCATGCCTTCAATAGGGAATCGCGGCCTACGCGAAATGGTCGTACCCCCTTGTCTCCAGCTCCATCTCCTGTCCACCATCGCCAAAAACCCGCACGCCGTGACCTACGACCACACGGCCGACGCGGGATAGGGGGATCCCAAACACCTCTTCGAACTGCTCGACCACCGCCTCCTCAAATATGCCCTGCCGAACAGCCACGAGCAATTCGTAGTCTTCCCCGCCGGAGAGGGCGAGCGGGAGATCGATCCCGCTGACTGCCGGAACGTCGCCGGCGTCGATCTCGATCCCCACTCCGGACGCCGCGGCGATGTGACCGGCGTCGGCGACTAGCCCGTCCGACAAATCGATGCCAGCGGATGCTCCCCGCTCGACCAGCCAGCGGGCTTCAGAGAGCCGCGGCTCGGGCCGCCAGAAGCGAGCCTGCGCCTCCGGCGCGGGCTCACGCCCCGCACGCCACTCCTCGACGGCGGCCGCGGCCGCGCCTACACGCCCGGTGACCCACAACTCATCTCCGGCTCGCGCGCGCCCGCGCAACAGCGGCTCCCGCACGGAGCCTACCGCGACCACATCGAGCCTCAGCTCCGAGCCGCCGCGGGCGAGATCGCCGCCGATGATCCCGAGCTCGAGCGCTTCGGCCGCCTCGCGACAGCCGGCGCCGACGCGCACGGTGAAGCCCGGATCGCGGTCATCCGGAACGCTGAGCGCCACCAGGGCGCCGATGGGCACCGCCGCCATCGCCGCCAAATCGGAGGCCGCCGCGCGTACGGCGCGCTGCCCGATCAGCTCGGGTGTGCCCCAGTCCGCGCGGAAGTGGACGCCCTCAACCGCGAGGTCGACGCTGATGGCGAGGTAATCCTCACCGGCTTCGATCAACGCGCAGTCGTCGCCGGCGCCCAGGGCGACTCTCGGCGGATCGGGCGCCGACGCGTCGAGGAGGCGGCGGATGAGATCGAACTCCGCTCCCGTGCCCAGCGAAGGACGAGTCACCGGCGCGGCGGCTGGTCGAAGAGGACGAAGGGCAGGGGCGGAGACTCGGCGCCCGGGGTCTTTAGCGCGGCCGCCAATCCGCCGACAAGGTCGAGAGAGCTGCGCCCGCGGACCGGCCCCAACTCCGCGGCGCGCCCAGCATAGAAGAGGCCGACGGCCAGAGCATCCCGCGGGGTGAGGCCTGCCGCGAGCAGCGCTCCGCAGACGCCGGCTAGGACGTCCCCGGACCCACCCGACGCGGCCGCCGAAGACCCGGAAGAGGAGACCAGAGCCACGGTCCCGGGCGACGCCACCACCGACGGCGCGCCCTTGAGCAAGACGGCGGCGCTGAATCGGCCGGCGGCCCTGTGCGCCGCGGCTACGGGGTCGGCGATGACCTCGTCGATACCGACGCCTTGCAGGCGCCGCATCTCGCCGGGGTGGGGCGTAATAGCCAGCGGCCGTTTTTGGGCGAGCGCCGCGAGCTCGTCGGCACGGTCGGCGAACAGGTTCAGACCATCGGCATCGATGAGCGTCGGCTTCTCTTCCGTCGCCGCAAGCGCGGCCTCGAGGCGCTGGAGAGCCACGTTATCGGTCCCGAACCCGGGGCCCAGCACCAGGGCGTCGGCCCACTTGCCGGCTTCCATCAAGGCGTCGGGGTTGTCGATGTCGACGAAGATCGTCTCAGGGGCGGCTGCCTGGTGGATCTCGCGGTTGGCGGCATCGGAAGCGATCCGGACGATCCCGGCCCCGGCGGCGAGGGCACCCCTGGCGGCGAGGGCCGCCGCGCCGGCCATCCCGAAGCGGCTGGCGACGATGAGCAGGTACCCGAGGTCGCCCTTGTGGGCGTCGGGCGGTCGAGCCGGCAGGCGGGCGCTCGCCCAAGCCGGCGTGATCACCGCGGCGCCGACCTCGTCGGCGGTCACGGGCGGAAAGCCGATCTCGGCCACCATGATGCGCCCGCAACGCGAGCGGGCCGGCTGGAAGAGGAGGCCGAGCTTGGGGAATCCGAGGCTGACGGTGACGTCGGCGTTGACCGAGGCTCCCGGGACCTGCCCCGTGCTGAAATCGACGCCGGAAGGTCCGTCAACGGCGACGACGGATCCGCCGCTGGAGTTGATCGCCTCAATGATGCGGGCCGTTCCCTCGCGCGGCGGGCCCGCAGCCCCGGTCCCGAGAAGGCCGTCGAGGATGACGTCGGCGCCCGCGAAGATCGATCCGGCGTCGGGAGCCGGCGCGGTCGGCAGCTCCCACAGATGAGCGAGAATGGGATTGGGCGGCCGGTCTCCGTCAGTAAGCGCGACCACGTCGCGGCCCCAGGTGGAGAGAGCGCGGAGCGCTATGTAGGCATCGCCGCCGTTGTGCCCGCTCCCAAGCGCAGCCGCCACGCGACCTCGCGGAAAGAGACGGTCGACGACGAGCGCGATGGAGCGGCCGGCGTTTTCCATGAGCAGGCGCTCCGGGACGCCGTTCTCCTCCTGCGCCCGGCGGTCGATCTCCGCCATCTGGGGCACACGCGGCAGCGGCAGCCACTCCACGCCGAACAGATCGCTCATCGCCTCAACGCTCAGTCCAGGTGAACGAAAGAATCTTCCCGTAACCCGGCGCCGATCAGGGTAGTGTCAGAGGTCGCTGCTTCGCGGTTGGGGGCTCCGCTGGACGTCAGACCCGGGGTCTGCGCGCAACGGCGGTTACTTGTAGGACGGCTGGATATTGCGGCCGAAGCTAATCTCGCCGTTGTCGATCCGGATGTTGAACCCGCATTCCGGGCTGCTACAGACCCAAGCCTTGTACTGGATAGGCGCGCCATCACGCCCATAGTCAGACAGCGGGAGCAGCGACCCCCTCTCACACTTGAGACACACCGGGAATTCCTTTTCACGCTCCAAGGAACTCACTCCCCTCCCCTCTCCAATGAGGTCCGTCAGCTGCGCTCTAGCTGCGCGGCTCCAGCTTTCCCCAGGGATAGTTGCGTTCGAAAGCCTCTTCGAAGTCGAAGACGTTCTCGAAGTCCTGCCTACTATCACACTCCTGCCTGATCAGCACTCCGCAGTCGATCAAGGCGTAAACGACATCGCCCATGTCCTCCGTGGAATGGACGCCCCAGTGCTCGAGGACAGTTCTGGCCATGGGGCCGTATTGTTCGATAGCGAAGTCTCTGCAGCCTTCGGCCAGCTCGCGGCCGGAGATGTGGCGAGGTTCATCGAGGTGCTCGATGGTGTGTTGAAGGGACGAAAGGAGGAATACGTAGGCGGCGTCGGTGTAGCGGGGGTTTTTCTCCCGGAGCCGAGCCAGTAGGTCCTCCCCTACCATACTTGCCACTTGTACTGACACCTCCGTTGCAGGTCGAAGCGCTCGCTTTAGCAGCCCAGAACGGGCTGGGCGAAATGGCCAACGTGGCGTACGTGAAAGTTCTCGCGGCGCGCTCCGCTCGTCAAGGGTAGCCGCAAAACGCGGATGCAAAGGCCGATTCGTCTGTCAAGGCCGGGGTTCTTGGAGTGCCTCCCTGCTCTCACTGTCGGGTCGATTCCACTACGTGGCGCGGTCCGAGGCCGGTGGGACGGCTGAACCCACCCTTCACCCACTCCTCGTACAGGGGGAACTGTCTACAAAGCGAGCGGACATCGTCGCGGATTCGGGCCAGCTGCACTTCGTTGCCCGGATCCTCTAGGGCAACGGCCATCCAGTCGCCGATCTGGCGCATCTCTTCTTCACGCATCCCGCGCGTGGTGACCGCCGGTGTACCGATGCGAATGCCCGAAGTGACGAAAGGTGAGCGGGTCTCGAAGGGTACGGTGTTCTTATTGACCGTGATGCCGGCCTGGCCGAGCGCCTCCTCAGCCTGCTTACCGGTGAGGTCCGTATCGCTAAGATCGACCAGGAGCAGATGCGTGTCGGTACCGCCGGCGACCAGCTGATAGCCATGCTGCAGCAGGCTGTCGCCGAGCGCGCGTGCGTTAGCGATCACACGTCGGGAGTAGTCTATGAAGTCCTCGGACATGGCCTCTTTGAAGGTCACAGCTTTGGCGGCGATCACGTGGACGAGCGGGCCGCCCTGCATGCCGGGGAAGACCTTTTTGTCGACGGGCTTGGCCATCTCTTCGGTCGTGAGGATCAAGCCGCCGCGCGGCCCTCTCAAGGTCTTGTGCGTGGTGGTGGTCACCGCGTCGGCGTGAGGGACCGGCGAAGGGTGGAGCCCGGTGGCGACGAGCCCTGCGATGTGAGCCATGTCGACCATCAAGCGCGCGCCGACCTCCTTGGCGATCGCTCCGAACTTGTCGAACTCGATCGTCCGCGGATAGGCGCTAGCGCCGGCCACGATCAGCTTCGGCTTGTGCTCGAGCGCCAGGTCGCGCAGCTGATCGTAGTCGATGAGCTGGTCATCCTCGCGCACGCCGTAGGCGACGACGTTGTAGAGTGTGCCGCTGAAATTGACGGGCGAGCCGTGGGTGAGGTGCCCGCCGTGAGAGAGGTTCATCCCCAGGATCGTGTCGCCCGGCTGGAGCACGGCGAAATAGACGGCCATGTTGGCCTGTGCCCCGCTGTGCGGTTGCACGTTGGCGTGCTCGGTGTCGAACAGCGCGCAGGCGCGATTACGGGCCAGCGACTCGACGACATCGGCGTACTCGCAGCCGCCGTAATAGCGCTTACCGGGGTAGCCTTCGGCGTACTTGTTGGTGAAAACCGAACCCATCGCCTCGAGCACCGCGGGAGATACGAAGTTCTCGCTGGCGATCAGCTCCAGGCCATCGCCCTGGCGCAGCGTCTCGTCCAGGATGGCTTGATAGACTTCCGGATCGGTAAGCTCAAGAGTCTTCACGTCGTTATTTCCTCCAAACGGACCCGCTCCCCCTCGCTAGCGCTCTATCTTCTTGATCCTTCTTTCGTGGCGTCCGCCATCGAATGAGACGTCGAGAAACCTCCTGAGCGCTTCGACGGCTTGCTGCTCACCGATGAACCGACCCGGCAGGACGAGGACGTTGGCGTCGTTGTGCCGGCGGGCGAGCTCGGCCAGCTCCGGATCCCAGACCAAAGCCGCGCGCACGCCCTCGTGGCGGTTGGCGGAGATCGACATTCCAATACCGGAACCGCAGGCGAGAACCCCACGTTCCACAGCGCCACTGGCGACCGCCCGGGAGACCGCGTGGGCGAAGTCCGGATAGTCCGTGGACTCCTCGCTGTCGGTGCCGAAGTCTATAGCCTCATAGCCCAGCTCGTCCAGCGCCCGTTTCACGGTCTTCTTCATCTCGAAGCCGGCGTGGTCGGAACCTACAGCGACGCGCGGGCGGGCCGCGCGGGCCGCGCGGGCCGCGCGGGCCGCTTCGCTCATCTTATCCAAGATCGGTGCAACTTGCCGGTGAGCTCGATTCGCCGCTCGGCGATATGATTGGCCGCCTCCGCGGAGGTCATCTTTTGCTCCTCTGCGACCTTGAAGATCGCGAGCAACGTCTCGTAGATCTCGCCGGCTTTGCGCTTCGAGCGATCCGGGCTCCAGCCAGCGAGCTCCGAGTAGACGCTGATGAGGCCGCCCGCGTTGATGACGTAGTCCGGGGCGTATAGGATGCCGCGTTCCAAGAGCGCCATGTTATCCTCGGGCGTCTCCAGCTGGTTGTTGGCCCCGCCGGCGATGATATCGACGCGGAGCTTTGGGATGGACTCCGAGTTGATGATCGCCCCCAGCGCGCACGGAGCGAAGATGTCGGCGTCGACTTCGATGATCGCATCGGGAGAGACGGCCTCGGCGCTGAAATCCTCGACGACGCGCGCTACCTTTTCTTCGTTGATGTCGGTGACTATCAGCCGCGCTCCTTCGGCGGCGAGGTTCTCGCAGAGGTGGTAGCCCACGTGACCCAGACCCCGGACGGCCACGCGCTTGTCCTTCAAGGAGTCGTCGCCGTAACGTTTCAGGGCGCAGGCCTTCATCCCGCGGTAGACGCCGTACGCGGTGACCGGCGACGGATCGCCCGATCGGCCGGCGATACCGACCACGTACTCCGTCTCCATATGGACGTAGTCCATATCCTCTACCGACGTGCCCACATCCTCCGCCGTGATGTAGCGGCCTTTCAGCGACTCGACGGCGCGGCCGTGCGCTCGGAAGATCATCTCGCGTCGCGTGACTCGGTTGTCGCCGATGATGACGGACTTGCCACCGCCGAGGTTGAGCCCCGCCACGGCGGCTTTGTAAGTCATCGCCCTCGCGAGCCGCAACACATCGATCAGCGCTTCCTCCTCCGACGCGTAGTCCCAGAAGCGACAACCGCCCAGCGCAGGGCCCAATGTCGTGTCGTGGATCGCAATGATCCCGCGGTAGCCCGAGGTCTGCTCGTGCGTGAAGAGCACTTGCTCGTGCTCACGCTTGGCCATCTGGCGAAAGACTTCCATCGCAACTCGCTTTTCTATCGTCGATCAGCCCGAAGGTTGCTCTTGAAATAGCTCCTTAGCTATCACCACGCGCTGGATCTCGCTCGTGCCTTCATAAATCTCCGTTACCTTCGCATCCCTGAACAGCTTCTCGACCGGATAATCGCGCATGAAGCCGTAGCCGCCGAACAGGTTGACCGCCTGGGATGTGACCCAGACCGCCGTCTCGCTGGCGTGCAATTTGGCCATGCTGCAGAGGCGCTTGTCGACGTCGCCCGCATCCCAAGCGCGGGCTGCCCGATAGAGCAACCCCCGGGAGGCTTCAACCCGGGTGTACATTTCGGCAAACTTGAACGACACGGCCTGAAAGCTGCTTATGGGACGGCCGAACTGCCGGCGCTCGCGAGCGTAGGCGACGGTGTGGTCGAGAGCGGCTTCCGCGATCCCCAGAGCCTGCGCCGCAACTCCCAGCCGGCCGCCCTGGAGACCCGACATAGCGTATAGAAAGCCCTTATAGGGATCGGCGAGCAGCGCATCCGGGCCCAGCCGCATGTCGTTGAACGAGATCGCCACCGTCTCGGAGCTGCGGAGTCCGGTCTTGTCCTCCTTCTTTCCTACGCTGTAGCCGGGAGTATCGGTGGGGACGATGAAAGCGCCGATCCCTCGGGCACCCCGGCGATCGTCGGGTCTGTCGGTCCTGACCATCACCATGACCACGTCCGCGCGGCTGCCGTTCGACACCCAGAGCTTCTCCCCGTTCAGGACCCAGTGTTCGCCGTCCCGCTCGGCCCGGGCGGACAAGCTAGCGGCGTCGCTGCCGCTGCCCGCCTCGGACAACGCGAAGGCGCCCAGCAGCTCTCCGCGAGCCATGGGCGGCAGCCACTTCTGCTTTTGCTCGTCGTTGCCGAACCTGAGAATCATCTGGGTGGGGAGCGAGTTGTGGACGGACATGGTGATCGCCACGGACGCGTCGCCCCATGAGATCTGCTCGAGCGCCAGGAGGTAGGTGAGCATGTCGATGCCGAGACCATCGTACTCGGGAGGGAGCAGCATTCCCATGAAGCCGAGCTCGCCCAGCAAGGGCACGACTTCCTCGTGGAACTCTCCGGTGGCATCCCACCGCACAGTGTGAGGTCGCAGCTCGTTCTCGGCGAAGTCCCGAGCCAGCTGCCGGACCTGTTCCTGCTCGTCGGTTAAAGTGTAGTCCCTTCTCATTCAAGCAGCGTTCTCTCTAGTAACGCGTGATCGTTATCAGTACGTGTAGAAGCCGCGGCCTGTCTTGCGGCCCAGCCAGCCGGCGGCCACGTAATTTCTGAGCAGCGGGCAAGCCCGATATTTGTCATCGCCTAGATCGGAGTGGAGCACGTTCAAGATGAAGAGGCAAGTGTCGAGTCCGATCAAGTCGGCGAGGGCGAGGGGGCCGATGGGATGATTCATCCCGAGCTTCATGATCTCGTCGATGGCCTCCGCCTCGGCAACGCCCTCATGAACGCAGAAGATCGCCTCGTTGATCATCGGCATCAGCACCCGATTGCTGACGAACCCCGGCGAGTCGCGGACCAGGACGGGGGTCTTCCCGAGATCGCGGGACAGCTGTGTGATCCGCTCGACGGTCTCGTCGGACGTGGCCAGCCCTCGCACGATCTCGATCAGTTGCATCACGGGGACCGGGTTCATGAAGTGCATCCCGATCACGCGCTCGGGACGACCGGTTTGCGCGGCCAGCGCGGTGATCGAGACCGAGCTGGTATTACTCGCCAGGATGACGCCGGCGGGCGTCACCTCGTCCAGGGTGTGGAAGATCCGCTCTTTGACCTCCTGATTCTCGGGAACGGCTTCGACGACAACTTCCGCCGCCGATGTGGCGGAGAGGTCGGTGGCGACCTGGATACGGTCCAGCGCCGAGTCTCTGGCCGCCTCATCGAGGCTTCCTTTCTTGACCTGGCGATCCATGTTCTTCTTGATCGCCGCCAGGGCGTTCTCGAGAAGGTCCTCGCTGACGTCGACCAGGATCACTTCGAAGCCGCTCTGAGCGAAGACATGGGCGACACCGTTGCCCATCGTTCCGGCGCCGACGACTGCAGCCCTCGTCATCGATCATCCCTCTGGCCGCTACGCCGATCGAGCCTCGGGAAACGGGGCCCGAAAGATCCAGGCGATGGCCACGACGAGGACGAGCGTTGCGAGCAGCCCGCCCTCCGGCCCGAAGGCTCCTCCCGTGAGCAAGTCAGGGCCGAGCTCACGGAAATCGTAGACGGGGGCGTCGAACTCGAGCCCGCTTACGGGCAGATCGAATAACGTCGTAAACCAGTTCCAGCTCCAGTGTAGGCCTATAGCAACCCAGAGGGAGCGGGTCCGCAGGTAGGCGCCGGCGAGGAGTGCACCGGCCAGCGCTATGTTGATCAACGGAATGATGCTCACCTTCGGGTTGATTGCGTGGAGAGCGCCGAACAGAGCGGCGTCCACGACCACGGCCCATCTTATGCCCAGCCATTCGACCATCCTTTGAAATCCGTAACCACGAAATAGGAGCTCCTCGGAAGCCCCGCCGATGGCGAACAGGATCGCCATCGCACCCATGTGTCGAAGCCAGGCCGCCAGTGTCCCCTCGTCGGCCATAGGCTTCAGCCAGCCCGGAATGAGCTGAACCGCCACCAGAGAGGCGACGAGCAACGCTCCGAGAGCGATCCCGCGTAACGAGCCGCGAAGGGCCGCGCCGACGGATAACGGAAGACCCAACTCGTCCAACGGTTGCTCTTCCCGATCGACCCAGCGTAGCATCGCCAGGGCGGCGATCAGCGCCGAGACGGCGATGACCCCATGCGGGAGCGCGAGCCCCCAGAACCCTGTCAGCGGCGCCGCAAGGAACGCGGAGGTGACCAGCGCCAGCAGAGCGACGCAAGCTGCCGTCCCGACCAGGAAGAGCAGTAGCCGAGCAACGGCGTAAGGCCCCCCCTGCCCCCCCCCCCCCCCCTTCCTATCAGCATCCGGCAACAAAAAAGCCCCCCCAGCTAGAACAGCCCGAGGGCACGCGGCCGCAGCCTGAAACCGATGACGAGAGCCAGGGCAATCTCGACCAAATCATTCCCTACGAACGGAAGCACACCCCACCGCACCGCCCGCGCC
>CANPVX010000057.1 GCA_947581815.1 Candidatus Indicimonas acetifermentans
TACGAGGCGAGCGGGGAGCGCGATTTAGCTCTAGATGAATGGATGATCGTCCGGCAGCTGGCTCCGGAGCACGTTCCCGCGTGTTGTGCATCGGTGCGCCTCTATCTGGAGGAGGGTCGCGTCGAGGACGCCAGGCGGGATCTGGAGCAAGTGCGCAGCCTCGCGCCCAACGACCCGGCCGTCCGATCGCTCGTGAAGCAGTTCGAGGCGGGGGCGAGGGCTCGGACGGGGGCGGGAGCGGGGGCGGGGGCGGACAATCACCGGCGCGCCGCCTCCGCGAATGGGCCCGCTGCGAAGCGACAGAAAGGCTGGAGGCTCGAGGCGCCGGGGGCCTTAGGTGTACTGCTGGTGGGAGAGGGCGGCGAGGTGGAGGCCGGGCGCATGTCCGGACAGAGCGCAAGCAACGATCGAGAGCTGGCGGGCGATCTGAGCGGCGCACGCTCTGAAGCGGAGCGCGTTGCCGCATACCTGAATCTGGGGGCTTGGAAAGGGATGCTAGTCGAGAGCTCGTCGGCTCGCATTTCGGTGTCACCCGTCGGGGCCGGCGTGATAATCGTGGCCACGGCGCCGGAGATGCCGGCCGGGCAGGCGGCGCGCGTTGCACAGCGGGCGCGTCAGCGCGCCCAGGATCATTTCCAGAGCGACGAGCGATGAGGACGGACGCCTTCAAAAGTATAATCGAGCGAGTGATCGGCACGCCCGGAGTCCGCGGGGCGCTCGTTGTAGCCGTCCGAGATGGTTTGGTCGTTGACGGTCGCGTTCACGTGGGAGTTCCCGGAGAAGCGGTAGCTGCGCTCGCCGCCTCGCTATTCCGGCGGGCGCGCAGTGCCACCGACGGGAACGGAACTGCGGACGTTAGATTCGTGGAGCTGGAGGCGGAGAAAGGGCGTATCGTGATCGCCGGCAAAGAGGAACTGGCCCTGATGGCGGTCATGGAGAGCCGGGCGAACGCGGGCCAGGTGCGACTCGCCGTGCGGCGGGCTGCGGATGATCTGGCGGCGGCCGCAGGGAGTTAGAGTTGCGTCAGGCGGACCTGAGACAGATCCAGGACGCCTTTGCGGGTCCCCTCGCGAGCTTTGTGGATGAATCGGCGGTGAGGCTGGCGGTGCTAATCAATCGGAGCGGTCAGGTGCTTGCTCAGGAGGGGTTCGACCGGATCGACGACCTTGTTGGGGTCGCCTCGCTCGCCGCTGGTATCAACGCGTCGAGCCGGGCTCTGGCAAGCCAGTTGGGGCAAGAGGACTTCGAGCACTTGCATCACGCTGGCCGGCTCCGGCAGTTGTTCCTGGGCCAGTTCGACACTGGAGGGGGTCTGCTGATACTAGTAACGGTTTTCGACGAGGCGTCATCGATCGGCTTGGTGCGTCTGTTTTTTGAACAAATGGTGGATGAGGTCAGGCAGTTGCCGGTTATGGACGCACCCCCGGTGTCCGTGTCTGCGGACAACTTCGAAGCCGAGCTGGAGTCTAGCCTGGACCGATTCTTCCGCGATCTTATGGGTGGCTGAGGATGTCGCTGGTCAACTATGCCACTAAAGAGATAACGTGCAAGATCGTCTACTATGGGCCGGGTCGCTCGGGTAAGACGACGAACTTGCAGTACATCTACAGTCGGGTTCCGTGGGATCGAAAAGGTGAGATGGTTTCGCTGGCAACCGAGGCGGACAGGACGCTCTTCTTCGATTTCCTGCCACTCGATCTGGGGCGAATCTCCGGGTTCACGACGCGGTTTCAACTGTACACTGTGCCCGGGCAGGTGTACTACAACGCGACTAGAAAGCTGGTGCTTCAGGGTGCCGACGGAGTGGTCTTCGTGGCCGACAGTCAGCGATCGCAAATAGAAGAGGATATCGAGTCGTTCCGAAACCTCCAGGTGAATCTCCTTGAGCAGGGCATCGACATCAGAGAGATCCCTGTGGTGATCCAATACAACAAACGCGATCTGCCGAACGTGTTAGCGATCGACCTGTTGGATGATGAGCTGAACTTCAGGGAGGTTCCGAGCTTTGCAGCCTCGGCACTGCTCGGCGAGGGAGTATTCGATACGCTGAGATCGATCAGCGAAGGCGTCTTGAGAAAACTTGCTGGAAAGCTGGACAACACGCGCAGCAGGAGCTGGAGAGCGAAGGGTGTCGGAAACCGTTGACGCGAGGATGAAGTTCGAGTCGTTCGTCGTCGGGCCGGAGAACCGGCTGGCCTGGGAGGCGGCGCGCACGACCGCGGAGTCTCCGGGTGCGGCGTACAACCCCCTCTTCATCTATAGCGATACGGGCCTCGGTAAGACCCACTTGCTGGCAGCGATCGCGAACCGAGCTCACGAGCTCCAATCGAGTCTGACCGTCATCTATACGCCGTTGGAAGAGATGCTCCGGGGAGAGCACAGCGATAGGACGGACGACCGGTTCCGTGAAGCTCAGATCCTCCTGGTTGATGACCTTCAGTTCCTAGGCCAGCACAGCGATGGCCACCAAAAGCTGTTTCACTTACTCGACCACCTCCTGTTGGCCGGCCGGCAGGTCGTTCTGGCTTGCGATCGGCCGCCGCTGGAGATGGGGGAACTGGATGACCGCTTGCTCTCCCGGTTCAGCGGCGGCCTCGTGGTGGACATCGGCAGGCCGAATCTGAACACGCGCCGTGCTATTCTCGAGCGCCGCCTGGGTGAACTGGGCGCCGATCTGAAACCAGGCGTTCTGGATGCCGTGGCGCGTCTGGCGCTGGAGAACGTACGACAGCTGCAGGGCGCGTTGCATCGCGTGCTCGCGACCCAGAAGGCCGAGGACCGCCAGATCAAGCCCGATGAAGTAGATCGGCTTCTGGCCGATGTGGTGGCCGACCCGCAGATGCCATGGTTGAGCGAGGGCTCGGCGGGTGACACGGAACGGGAGTTCAGCGATTTCCTCGACGACGTGTCCGTTGCCGTCGAGGAGGCCCTCACGTCCCCGAAATGGCGAGAGGATCTGGCGCGGGCGATCCTGAAGTGGGAAGCCGAGGGCTATAGCACCACGCGCCTGGAGCGGCACCTCGATGCGGAGGGCTCGGTCGATGCTCAGAAGATCATACTGCTGTACGAGAAGGACATCGCCGAGCTCAAGTCCATCGCGGCGCAGCTGCAGGGCTCGGACCCGGCGGCGTTGGGTGGAATGCCGATCACCGACCCGGAGCAACTGCCCCGCTTGCGCGATATCCTCGCCAGCGTACGGCGGCAGAGCGCTGCCGAGGACGACTTCTTCAGAGACAGGGAAAAGGTGGTCTGGGATTGGCCTGTGATTGAAGACCGACTGATCGAGAGCTGGGACGATGGCCATTAAGGGTAGCCTCAAAGAGGCCAGCCTAACGGACGTCCTGCAGTTGCTCGCGATGGGCGCTAAGACGGGGTGCCTTTCCGTCACCGATCGGTCCAGCTTCGGATACGTCTACTTCGCCGACGGGCGAATTATCTACGCCTCTTTGTTGAACAGGCGCGATCGGCTCGGCGATATCTTGGTAAGGGAAGAAGCGGTCACTCGGGAGCAGCTCGAGCAGGCGATCGAAGAGCAGTCGGTGGCGCGAGACGGGAGACGGCTTGGTGAGATCTTGAGGGACAACGGGTTCCTGGATCAAGAGACGTTGCGGCTCTTCGTGCAACACCAGATCGAGGAGGCCGTCTATCACCTGTTCACCTGGAGTCAGGGCAGCTTCTACTTCGAGCCGGGCCAGCGGCCGGACGAGGAGCCCATACTCGTCAAGGTCGACCCCGAAAGCCTGCTGCTCGAAGGCGCTCGCCGGGTTGACGAGTGGAGCCAGATCGAGAAGAAGATTCCCACCCAGGATCTGATTTTCGCTCTCGACACCGATCGTGCTTCGACTCTGTCAGCGCTCGATCTCGTCGAGGAGCAAGAGCGCATTCTTCCTTATCTGGATGGCAAGCACACCGTCTGGGAAATAGTGGATGACACGGCGCTCGGCGAGTTCGACGTCGGCAAAGCCCTTTACGGGTTGATCTCGGCCGGGCTGGTGCGCCGTGTCGGTAAGCGGCGGCGGGACAGGCGCAGGGTCGAGGATCGCGCCCGCGTTGGTGAGCACCGCAACCTGGGCGTTGCGTTCTATAAGACGGCGATGCTCGACGAAGCGGAGCGGGAGTTCCGCCGGGTGCTGGAGCTGGACGAAAAGGCGGCCGATGCCGTGTTCTATCTCGGGCTCATCGCGTTGCGGCGCGGCGAGACACTTGTCGCCGAGAAGCACTTCCGCGACGCTCTGGAGCGGGGCGGGGTCAAGGCAGCGGTCTACAACAATATGGCGCTAGTTGCTGAGCAGCTGGGTCGGACCGATGAAGCGCTCGCCCTTTTGGAAGAGGGCCTTGAGAAGACCAGTGGGCACCCGAAGCTGCACCTGGCGAAAGCGTTTGTGCTCCTGAAGCTGGGCGATCCCGCCAACGCGAATACCACGCTGCGCGAGTACGAGGCATCGGTGGGCGATGATCTGCCGGCTCTTTATTACGCAGCCCGGGCTCTCTCGGAGGCGCTCTTGGGGGACGTGGACTCCGCGGCGAAGATCGTTAGCGAGGGAGTGGAGCGGCATCCCACGTCGGCGCCGCTGGTCAACAACGCGGGTGTGATATTCGAGCGGCACGGCGATATAGACCAGGCGGCGCAGCTCTACGAACGGGCATTCGAAGAAGAGTCTGCGTTGCCGCAAGCCTCGAAGAATATCGGCGACCTGCTGTATCGCCAGGGGGCCTATGATGAGGCGGCCAAGGCGTACGAGCGGGTGGTGTTGACGCATCCCGACCTGGGCGACGACGTGTACGCGAAGCTGGGCAACGTCTACTACAAGCGACGAGCCCGAGATAAAGCGATCGAGATGTGGGTTCGCGCCCTCGAACTCAACCCCGCCAACGAGGTCGTGCGCACCAATCTGGAGCTGGTGAGGGGCGCAGCGGGTGAGCAGTGACCCCCTCCATCGGGCCTTCGGGGATCTTCTCTCCAAGATAGAGCGTGAGCACGGATTCCGCGGCGCGCTTTATCGCCAGCGCTGTCTGCTGCGCCGGGTGGCGGTACGCATGCGGGCCAGGGGCCTAGCCGATCCTAAGGAATACGCGCTCCTGCTCGACAGCGATCCGGACGAATACAACGAGTTGCTACGCGTCCTCACGATCAACGTCAGCAAGTTCTTTCGAAATCCGGACACCTGGGAAGTCATTCGCGAGCGCGTGCTGCCCGGGCTGGCTGAGCGGGAGCGTCCTTTGGCGATCTGGAGCGCGGGAAGCGCCGCGGGCGAAGAGGCTTACAGCATAGCCATCCTTCTGTACGAGCTGCTTGGTGGGGAGAATGGGAAAGGGCTGAAGGGTATCTCGATAGTGGGTACGGATATCGACCGAGCGGTTCTCGAACAGGCGAAGAGGGCTCGCTATCCTGAAGTGGCACTCTCGGAAACCCCGCCACAGTTGCGTCAACGTTGGTTCAGCGTGCGGGAACCTTACCGACTCAAACCGGTGATACGCTCACTGGTCGAGTTCAAGCGCCTGGACATTCTGGCCAGTCGTCCTGAATTCGATGCCGACCTGATCCTGTGCCGCAATCTGCTCATCTACCTGGATCGCAAGGCCCAGGAGCAGGTCTTCCGCATGTTCGTGGATGTGTTGCGCCAGGGGGGCTTTCTCGTGCTTGGTCGCGTTGAGGGTCTCGCGAGGCCTGTCCGCCGGAAGTTCGAGGTCGTCAGCGCACGCGAGAGGATATACAGGAAACGGTGACTGACACCATCGCGGCGGGTGACCATCGGGTAGGTACGGGCGATCGCACGCTAACGGTCATCGGTCTGGGATCGTGCGTAGCCGTCATCCTGTACGACTCTGAGAGTCAGATCGGGGGATTGGCCCATGTCCTTCTTCCCGATCCCAGCTTCTCGACGGCTCCTGAACGTCGGATGAGGTTCGCATCGACGGCTGTACCGGATCTCGTGCAGGAGATGGAGAGAGCGGGCGCTACGCGAGACCGCATGAGGGCTCGCCTGGTCGGGGGAGCGAGCATGTTCCAGGAGCTTCTCGGGAACGACCACCAAAATATCGGCGAGCGCAACGTGATGGCGGCGCGCACCGCATTGGGGGAGGGTGGCATAGAGATCATCGGCGAAGATGTTGGCGGCGACTTCGGCCGCACCGTCCGCTTCGATCTGAAGAAAGGCGAAGTGCGCGTGAAGTCGTCCCGGACAGATATCGATGTCGTCGTCTAATAACGCCGACCCCTCCACGACCGTGCTGGTCGTCGATGACAGCACCTTCATGCGGCGAATGATCTCCGACATGATCTCGCGGTTTCCGGGTTACGAGGTGATCGGGACGGCCGGCGACGGTAAGGAAGCGCTGTCGGCCATCGAACGGCTCGATCCGGATCTGGTCACGCTGGATATCGAGATGCCGCGTCTGGACGGATTCGGCGTCCTCGAGCGCGTGATGGCCTCTGTCCCGCGTCGCTTCGTCGTTTTATCGGCCTACACCGCCGAAGGCTCGCGCTCTGCGCTGCGCGCCCTCGATCTCGGTGCCGTGGAACTGGTGGCCAAACCTTCGGGCCCGATCTCCTTCGATGTCGGCCTGGTCGAGTCGAAGCTCTACCAGGCCCTGGAAGCTGCCCGCGAGGCGGATATCGCCGCGCTGTTGCGTCAGCGCTCGATCGAGCGAGCGACGCCGGTCAGAGCTCCGGACCTTGCTGGAGACGGCGTGGTGGCGATCGCCGCCTCGACGGGCGGGCCCCGTGCACTGAACTACATCGTGAGCTCGCTTCCGGCTGATCTGGGAGCCGCCGTGCTGGTCGTGCAGCATATGCCGCCGGGATTCACGGCGACGCTGGCCGCGCGGCTGGACGAGATGGCACCGCTCTCTGTGGCCGAGGCGCGAGGCGGCGAGATCATCGTTCCGAATCACGTTTGGCTGGCTCCAGGTGACTTTCACATGCGGGTGCGCTGCGATGAGCGTTCGGCGCGGATCGTCTTGGATCAGCGCGCGTTGATCTGGGGAACGCGTCCGGCGGCTGACGCGCTGTTCACAAGCCTGGCAGACACGTTCGGACGACACACGGTGGGCGTTGTGCTGACGGGCATGGGTCGAGACGGTTCCGCGGGATTGGCCGCGATCCGAGCCGCCGGCGGGCGAACGCTGGCCCAGGACAGAGAGAGCTGCGTCGTTTACGGGATGCCGGCGCGGGCCGTGGAGAGCGGAGCGGTCGAGCGCTCGGTGCCTTTGAGCGCTCTTCCGGCAGCCATCGTCGATAGCCTGGCGTCGCTTTCCCGCGCCGGCGTGGAGAGGCCGGCGTGAGCCAACTCGTCACATTCCGTGTGGGCCGGTCACGCTACGCGTTGCCGGTCGATGTGGTGAGCGAGGTCATCGAGTCTCCGACGATCGAAGTGACACCGTGCTCACGAGAGAATATGATTGGCGTGTCCCGAGTTCGGGGTCGCTGGATTCCAGTAGTCGTGCTTCCCGGCCAGTGTGATGATGATGAGCGAAGCGAGGACGGGGGAGCCGAAGGGGCGAGGGCGAGGGCGACGGCGACGGCGGGGGCGGGGGCGGGGGCGGTACTGGTCGTGTTGGGTTGGGCGCGGGCGCGCCTGGGTCTAAGGGTGGAGGGCTTCGGCGAGGTCCTCGATAGCAGCGCGAGCGCTGGGCTGGAAAGGAGCGCGGACGGCTTGTTGGAAATCGGGAGCGAGCTGATCCGCTACGTCGACCCGGCCTCGCTGCTCACGTCGAACGCCCAGGTACTGGGTGATGGAGGGGGAGGTCAGCTGATGGCGGAGAATTGGGCGCAGACGGAGCAGATGAAGATCGTGGTGTTCCGTATCGGCGAGGAAGAGTTCGGCGTCGACGTCATGAAGGTATTCGAGGTCCTACAGCGCCCGGCGGTGAGAACCGTGCCCAAGGCGCCGGACTTCGTTGAAGGGATCGCGGAGGTACGCACCGCCGTCGTTCCGGTCATCGATATGCGTAAGCGCTTCAACGTTCCACACGGAGACGCGAGCGCTCCCGAGCGGTTGCTCGTGGTCGAAGTCGGCGAGCACCGTATCGGGCTGGTGGTAGACGCAGTACCGGGAGTCGTGAAGCTCGAGAGCGATTCGATCAGTCCCCCTCCCGAGTACTTCAAGGGCCTGGCGGCTCGCTATATGGGGGGCATCGCGCGCAAGCTCGAGCGGCTGATCATACTCCTGAACCTGGAGGAGATACTCAGCTCGACCGAGAAGATCGAGTTGGACGCTGTGGTGGCCGAGCTCGAACCCTCCAAGCCCGCCAAGGGGGGGGGTAGGGGGGGTAAGCGGGCTAAGAGGGGTCGCGGCGCGCGGCGCGGCGACGGCCGCAAGAAAAAGGAAGACAGCTGATTGTGGAAGATTCTCTCAGGCCCTTCGTCGAAAGAGTCGAAGCGCTGGAGGATGACCTCAAGCGCGCCAAGAACCGCACCGAGGCCGGTCCGGCTCAGGAGGCGATAGTAGAGCTGCACCAGACGCTCGAGGGTGTCGAGGAAGAGATCGCGGAGCTGAAGAGGACGTTGCACGTTCTGTCCTGGCGCTACCGGTCGCTCCCGGTGGATCCCGCGGCCAGCGGAACGGGAGCCGATCCTTCGGCACCTGCGTTCCCTATGGACGATCTGGCGAGCACCACCTACGTGCAAAAAGGATGGAACTGCATCGCGGTCGGCGACTACGAAGGCGCGCTGGATATGCTTCGGCGGGCGGTGGATGCGGCGCCGGGGGACGTACGCGCTCTGTCGGCGCTCGGCTGGGCTCAAACGCTTTCCGAGGACTACGATGAAGCTCTCATGACTTACCAGAAAGTACTCGCTACAAACGCAAACGATCCTTTGGCCCAGGTGAACCTCGGCTACATCTGCCTCAAGAAAAAGATTTACGGCGAAGCGATCGAACATCTATCAAAGGTCGTGAAGAGCGGCGAGGATCGTAAGGCCACGTTGTACGGGAATTACTACCTTGGTCTGGTCTACTTGGCGCGCGAGATGTACTCCGATGCTGTAAGCTTCTTCGAGAAAGCGATCGAGCTAGGGCCTGCGATGAGCGAGGCCTATTTCCAACTGGGCAGGGTACACTACCTTGCAGGACGAAAAGAAAAGGCTGTTGCGGTGTGGAAGGAAGGCACCGCGGCCAACGAGCACGATCCATGGGCCGAGCGCTGTACCGAGGTGGCAACGTCGGTCGAGGCCGGACGACGTCCTCGATTCGAATAATCCTTCCCGTCTTGATTCTTTCCGTCGCCGCCTTCGGCTTCGGAAGCAGACCCACACGCGACCGTCAGGACCACAGGGGCGAGCTGCGGGTCGGTTCGGTCGTCTTCCGATTCCCTCCGAGTCGGGCTCGGGCCGCCGAATTTCTTGCCGGGCAGCTCGGGATCGACCCCCGGCTCCTCGGGTTGCCGGAAGACATCCTCTCTCGCGGCGAGATCATCGTTGAGCTCGCGCCCGACCTCCGAGCGTTCGATGCTCTCGCCCCTGGCGCTCCCGACTGGAGCGCCGGAGTCGCATTCCCGGAGGGGAATCGGATCGTGCTCCCGGTCTTCGGCTCTCGCATCGGAGGCACCCCTCTGACGACGATCCTGCGCCACGAGCTCGCCCACGTTGGGCTGAGCCGTCATCTGGGTGCGAGTGTGCCCCGCTGGTTCCACGAGGGCTACGCTCAGGTCGTCGCCGGTAGCTGGAGCGCGGACGACGCTTGGGCCCTTCGCCTGGCGATCCTCGCGGGACGTGTCTCGTCCCTGGAATCGCTCAGCCTCGACTTTCGACGCGAGCGGCTGAGCGCCGACCACGCCTATCTGCTCTCTTATACGGCGGTGGAGCGGCTTCACCGGCTCGGCGGCGGAGCCGGCTTCGCCAGTCTGCTGAACCGCTGGCACGAAACGGGCGATCTGGACCGCGCCATTCGCCGGACCTTCGGAATGACGCTGGCCCAATTCGAGCGCCTATGGCGCCGCGACGTGAAGGCCCGCTACGGCTGGCTGCTGCTCGTCACCCAGGCGACGGTCTATTGGACCGCTCTGACGATCATTCTGCTGATTCTGGGGTATTGGAAAAGAAAGCGAGATCGCCGCAAGATGGAGGCTCTGTTGGCCCGCGAGAGGGAGGCCCCCGAGGGTGAGGAGGAATGGTGGGCTAGCCCGGAGGGTACGCAGGACAACTAAATAATTGACGTAGCCGATACAACAGCATAGGTTTGAGCCGTTCATGCAACGAGGAAGATCGGGCGGTAGGAAGGACAGGCGCGGTTCGCGCGGGGCTCGTCTGGCCGAGGCGGGCCCAAGAGCTAGAAGTGCGCCTACAACAGGAAGCGGCGACTCTGCCGCGCTCCAGTTCACACGGCTCAACTGGATCTTGCTCGGCTCGGCGGCGGTTCTTATCGTCCTCGGGTTTTTCGCGTTAGGCAGCAGTTCGCCGGTTGCCTCGACGATCGTGGCGCCGTTATTGCTGGTGGCCAGTTACGGGGTGCTGATCCCGGCGGGGCTCATCGCCTGAAGGAGCCCTCCTTGACGGGTTTCGCCCAGCGGAGTACCCTGGCGGATCCTTTATTTTAGGTGAGGGCGTGGGCCGGGCGCGTAGCTCAGTTGGCGAGAGCGCTGCCCTTACAAGGCAGAGGCCCCTGGTTCGAGTCCAGGCGCGCCCATCCCAGGATGTTGTCGCCTGGCGCTCTGCCGAGTCGCTAAACAGTTGCGGATACTCGATTTAGAATTTGCTAGGCACAGAGTGGGAGACTCCCCATGAAGTTGAGTTGTAAAGCACTTTCCGGAGGCGCGACGGCGACGTTGTTGGCGTCGGTCGCCGCGAGCGTCGCCCTCGGTCTCTCGTCGCCTCTGGCTCAGGAGTCAGAGGCGGCTGTTCTCTCACAAGAGCCGGGCGGGCGTTTCAAAGTGCTCGTAGTCCCGGTCGAGTCCAGTGCCCTGGACAAGAAGTTCGGCGAGAAGGTGGCCAAGGAAATCATGGCCCAAATCGACGAGATGCCCACGCACTCGGCGATAGAGAAGCGAGAGTTCGAACGGGCGCTCAAGCGATACGAGGTCAAGAAGGAAGATCTGAACGCGATCCGGGCTCGCCAGCTGGCGAACC
Source organism: Candidatus Indicimonas acetifermentans (assembly GCA_947581815.1). Taxonomy (GTDB): domain Bacteria; phylum Gemmatimonadota; class Gemmatimonadetes; order Palauibacterales; family KS3-K002; genus Indicimonas; species Indicimonas acetifermentans. The sequence continues at coordinate 11,066 of CANPVX010000057.1, forward strand.
TGATGGGCGCTCAGGTCTCCTATTATGGGACGATCGTTCGGGTGGGGGCGGGCTTCGAGCTTCAGTCGTCCTTCGTCGACGTTCAGACCGGCGACGAGGTGGTGGTGCCTGCGGTGCCCGTGGCTGACAAGAGCGACGATTCCCGTGATGCGGTAACGGCCGCGGTGATGGCCGCCTTCGAGGAGCAGATCAGGTTCTTGCGGGCGCGAGCTTTCTGCGCGGATTACGTCGGCAGCCAGCAACCAGATAATGCCTTGCGCAACTGCAACGAGGCGCTGGCGATCAACGCGCACAGCGTGCCCGCGCTGTTCAATAAGGCGCTGGCATTTCGCCAGATGTTCGAGACCGAGACGGAGGGAACCAACGGCTGGGCCGATTCCGCCGTGACCTACTTTACGCTCGTCCTCGACGACCAGCCGGGCCACAAGGACGCTCTTCAGAACGCGGCCTACATCTACTCGCGCAACGGAGAAGCCGATAAGGCCAGCGAACTCTACGAACAGTACTTGCAGCTCGATCCCACAAACGTTCCGGTGCGCCTGAAGGTCGCCTACGATCTGGCCCAGGCAGAGCTGATGCCCGAAGCGATCGCGATCATCCAGGAGGGCCTCGAGTACGCGCCGGATGACCTCGATCTCCTCCAGTCGCTCGGGGACTACGCGCTCCGTTACTCTCAGGTGGACTCCAGTTATGTAGACATCGCTCTCCCCGCTTACGAGAAGGTACTCGAGCTCAAGGGAGAGGAAACGGACCTGGTCATCATCGAGAACTCGCTGGCGGCCTACACGAGGTCCGGACGAAGTGCCGAGGCGGCCGCTTTCGCGGAGCGGGCGCTACGAGCTCACGCGGGAAGCCAGCGACTCTGGTCGCTGTACGCGGATGCTCTCGGCCGACTCGAGCGCTTTGGCGATGCCAGCCAGGCCATGGATCGGGTCCTCGAGCTCGATGACTCTTATACGAACGGTTACCTGAAGCGGGGACAATTCAAGCTACGGAACGGCGACGAAGCCGGCGCGATCGCTGACTTCGATATGGCGATCGAGTCCGGATCCTCGACCCAAAGCGACGTCTTCAGCCTCTTCTGGAGCGAAGCGCATACGGCCCGAGGGGATGGCCAGCTCAGTGAAGCGGTGAAGAACTTCGAGCGAGCCGCCAAGCACGCCGATGCGAGCCAGGCCCAGGAGGTCCAGTTCTGGTGGGCTTACTCCTATTTTCAGCTCGGCGAGCGGATCGCGAAAACCGAGTCGGCGAGTGTGAGGCAACTGGGGGCTGCCAAGAACTACTTCGCGGCTGCGCAGACCCACTTCGTCCAGGCAGGTAACGTGAAAAAAGAGGTTCCGCAGCTGAAAGAGGCCACGTCGAAGTGGTTGCTGAACGTCGAGGCGCGCATCAAACGCGCACAGCAGCAGTAAGCCGAACGATCCGACTCAAGAAAAGAGTGAAAGCCCGGGCTTCGCGCCCGGGCTTTTTTTGTGCCCATGTCGCGGCGCCGCGGCGGAGAGTTGCGGTCGAGGGGGGGAATCTGGGGAGGGTCAGGAGGGAGGGTAGGAGGGTGGGAGAGGAAATCCTTGACGTAGTGGGGAAGGTGTATTAGGTTGGGGGTCGGAGTGGGGAATAATGGGGGCATTTGGGTGCCCCCTTCATCGCCCGGATACCCCCGTCACCGGGTCCAGAGTAATCCCGTCGGGGAGGTTACTTGACCGGCTTCCTGGGGAGCTATCTCCATCAGTTGGATGAGAAGGGTCGAATCGCTTTACCAGCCGCCTTTCGGCGTGTGACTGGCGAAGAGAGCCTTGTCCTAGTTCAGAACGAAGATCCAGCTCTCATTTTATATCCAAATGCAGCTTGGGCGCAGGTCGAAGAGAAGCTCGGAGAACTGATGCACAAAAGCGCTGAAGCACGCGAGAGGGTCCTGAAGGTGGTGGCTAACGCGGTCGAGGTCGTTCCCGACAAGCAGGGTCGGATTCTGATACCGGAGCGATTGCAGGACGCGGCCAGGCTGGAAGGGCAAGCCTTGGTGGTCGGGGTTTTTGACAGGATAGAACTCTGGAACCCGGGTCTCTTCGAAGAGCTAACGTCAGAGCCGAAACCAGAGCTGGATCAATTTCTACGTCAAATCTTGTAGGCTGACAAGCGGGAGGGCGTTGGGGTGACGGTCGCGGGGTGGTTGGTGGGTGGAAGAAGGCCGAGGGGCCGGGCCGTGCAGGCCCCGACCGTTACCCGCCGTCAACGTACGCAATACAGGCAGTGGACAGGCGCTCGGGGGAGGGATGTGTGGGGACTGGGGGTAGGGCATACCCGTCTGTCCACTGCCTCATTTCTTATCAGGTGCGATGCGGTCGGGCGGCGGAGACGTGCACCGCGCGGTCGCGGGCTGAAGCGTGACTGCAAGGCTGGCTGCAGCGTGAGCTCCTTTCACCAACCGGCTCTTCAAAACGAAGCCATGGATCTTCTCGCCCCGCCGGGGACTGCGGCGGGGGCGGGGGCGGGGGCGGGGGCGCGGGCCAGCACCTACCTGGACGCTACGGTCGGTGGGGGAGGTCATGCCGAGGTGCTGCTGAACGCGAGGGAAGGGATCAAACTGCTGGCCATCGATAAGGATCCGGAGGCCGTGGCTCATTCGGGCCGGCGGCTGGAAGCGTTCGGCGGTCGTGTGGATTTCCGGACAGGAGACTACGCGGACGCTGGAGAACTGTTCGGTCTGGGAGAGGGCACGTTGGCTGGAGTATTTGTGGACCTGGGGGTGTCCTCTCACCAGATCGACATTTTGGAGCGCGGCTTCACTTTCAAGCGCGGCGCGCCTCTGGATATGCGCATGCCGGGCGGGTCCTCGGACGCGTCTACGGCGGCGGATCTACTGAACCGACTCTCAAAGGAAGAACTGACA
>CANPVX010000058.1 GCA_947581815.1 Candidatus Indicimonas acetifermentans
TTATGGAGACGATGAGCGGCCTCACCTTCGGGCACCTGCCGGGGCTGACGATGCGCCAGGGAGAGCGCGTCCGCTGGTACATCATGGCCTCGACGAACTTCGAGATCCACGCTCCACACTGGCACGGCAACGTCATTACGGCGCAGCACATGCGCACAGACGTCGCCGCGTTGCTACCGATGGGGATGCTGGTGGCCGATATGGTACCCGATAACCCCGGGACGTGGCTGTTTCACTGTCATGTCGGGGGGCATCTGCTCGCGGGGATGCAGTCGGTGTACACGGTCGAACCGGCGGATGGGATGGCCAGCCAGTGAAGCCAAGAGCCGGGTCATAGGCTCGGCAAAGTTCAGTCGGGCATCGAGGAGAATGGGCACCTGATTTAACCAACGCCCAACAGGGAATTTCGAATTTCGGAATCTGGCTTAGTCAGGCAGCCCAATCAACGCATCACCATCCCTATCACTCGCTATTCGACGCTGGCCGATCACCGATAAGGGCCAGGGCCGGCAGGCATTGACGAACCGCTTCCCAAACGCGACCGTTCGACAGCGCGCGACCGGTGTTCACGACTGAAGGGATGTCCAGAGTGCCCGATACATTCGCCAGTCACGGAACGTTCACAGTCGGTTCCCAGTCGTATCGCATCGCCCGGCTGGAAGCCCTCGAGCGAGCCGGGCTGACGGTGAGCCACCTCCCTTACGCTCTCAAGATCCTGCTCGAGAATCTGCTCCGGCACGAAGACGGGGTCACCGTGCCGGCGGCCGATATCGAAGCCCTGACCCGCTGGGAGCCGGCCGCAGAGCCGTCGACCGAGATCGCCTACCGGCCCGCCAGGGTCCTGCTCCAAGACTTCACCGGTGTGCCCGCGCTCGTCGATCTCGCCGCCATGCGCGAGGCGCTGCGGCGCCTGGGCGGCGATCCCGCCAAGATCAACCCGCTGCAGCCCGCCGAACTGGTCATCGACCACTCCGTGCAGGTGGATGTGTATGGCACCGCCGACGCGCTGAAGCGCAATTCCGAGCGTGAGTTCGAGCGCAACCGCGAGCGCTACGGGTTCCTGCGCTGGGGGCAAACGGCCTTCGAGAATTTCCAGGTCGTACCACCGGAGACCGGGATCGTCCACCAGGTCAACCTGGAGTACCTGGCGCGCGTCGTCATGACGAACGATGAGGGTTGGGCCTTTCCCGATACGTTGGTAGGCACCGACTCCCATACGACGATGATCAACGGGCTCGGCGTGCTCGGTTGGGGCGTGGGCGGCATCGAGGCGGAGGCGGCGATGCTGGGTCAGCCCATCAGCATGCTTATCCCCCAGGTCGTCGGGTTCAAGCTCACGGGCCGGCTCGCGGAGGGGGCGACGGCGACGGACCTCGTCCTCAGGGTCACGGAGATCCTTCGCGAGAGGGGCGTCGTGGGCAAGTTCGTCGAGTTCTTCGGCGAGGGGCTCGCGACGTTGCCTCTGGCCGATCGCGCGACGATCGGAAACATGTCGCCGGAGATGGGCTCGACCAGCGCGATCTTCCCGGTGGACGACGAGACGCTCCGCTACCTGCGGTTCACGGGCCGCAGCGAGGATCAGGTGGCGCTCGTCGAAGCCTACACGAAGGAGCAGGGGCTATTTCACAGCGCCGGCGCTCCCTCGGCGGATTATAGCGATGTCCTCACGCTGGACCTCGGCAGCGTCGAGCCGAGCATCGCGGGACCCAAACGGCCGCAGGATCGTATTCCGCTGTCCGCCGCCAAAGATGCGTTCAAGGACGCTCTCGTCACGCTGGTCGAGCCGGCGGTCACCGACAACGACGACGTTGCCCGTTGGGAGGGTGAGGGCGGCCATCCGGAGGAAGGCCATCTGAGCGATCGATTGATCGCGCGCGGGGCCGTCCCCGTGTCGAAGAATGGCCACGAGTTCAACCTCAACCACGGCTCGGTGGTGATCGCAGCGATCACCAGCTGTACCAACACTTCCAACCCATCCGTGATGGTCGCCGCCGGGCTACTGGCCAAGAAGGCGATCGAGCGAGGCCTGGCTTCCGAGCCTTGGGTGAAGACGTCGCTGGCGCCGGGTTCGAAGGTCGTCACCGACTATCTCGTGAAGGCGGGGTTGATGTCCTATCTGGAGCAGCTCCACTTCAACCTGGTGGGCTACGGTTGCACGACGTGCATCGGTAACAGCGGGCCGCTCGATCCCGCGATCGATGAGGGGATCGCCGAAGGCAATCTCGTGGCCGTCGCGGTGCTATCGGGCAACCGCAACTTCGAGGGTCGCATTCACGGGAGCGTGCGAGCGAACTATTTGGCCTCGCCACCGCTCGTCGTCGCTTACGCTCTCGCCGGCCGAATGGATATCGATCTGTATAATGAGCCGCTCGGTACAGGTAGTGACGGCGAGCCCGTCTATCTGAAGGATATCTGGCCCAGCCGCCAGGAGATCCACGGCGCGGTCGAGAGCGCCATCCAATCGGACATGTTCCATAAGTCGTACGCTCAGGTGTTCGAGGGGAGCGAGCAGTGGAAGTCCATGCCCGTCCCCACCGGCAACCTCTACGACTGGGATCCCGATTCCACCTATGTGAAGCACCCTCCCTTCTTCGAGAACCTGACGTCGGAACCGAATCCTGTGGAGTCGGTCGAGGGTGCCCGGGTGCTGGTGCTACTGGCGGAGTCGGTCACGACCGATCACATCTCACCGGCCGGCGCCATAAAGAAGGACAGCCCCGCGGGCCGGTACCTCATCGAGCATGGAGTGAAACCGAAGGACTTCAACTCGTTCGGGTCCCGGCGCGGCAACCACGAAGTCATGATGCGCGGCACGTTCGGCAACGTGCGCCTGCGAAATCAACTGGTACCCGGTGTCGAGGGTGGATTCACGCGCCACCTGCCGGACGGCGAGCAGATGTCGATCTACGATGCCGCGATGCGTTACCAGGAAGAGGGCGTTCCCCTCGTCGTGCTCGCCGGTGCGGAGTATGGATCGGGCTCGTCGCGCGACTGGGCGGCCAAGGGAACGTTGCTCCTTGGAGTCAGGGCCGTGATCGCCGAAAGCTTCGAGAGGATTCACCGCAGCAACTTGATAGGCATGGGCGTGCTTCCTCTTCAGTTCCCTGCGGGAGAGAGCGCCGGATCGCTGGATCTGACCGGCGAGGAGGTGTTCGATATCGAGAACCCGGAGGGTGTGAACGAGGTGAACGTGAAGGCGACGAAGCCAGACGGTTCCGTCACGACGTTCAAAGCTTCGGTCCGCATCGCCACGCCGCAGGAGGCGGAGTACTACCGCCACGGCGGCATCCTTCATTACGTCTTGCGCCAACTGCTCAAGAGCTAGATAATGGTATGACTCCAGCGCCCGCCGGCTCACCTAGAGGGGGAGGGAAGCGAGATGGCTAAGGCCACCTATGTAGTGAAGAGCACCAAGGATGGCGGCTGGGCGGTGCTGAAAGAGGGCAAGAAGTCGCCCGAGAGTACGCACAAGAAGAAAGATGTGGCCGTGAGGAAGGGCCGGTCCCTTGCCAAGAAGGCCAAGGGCACTTTGAAGATCAAGGCCAAGGGCGGCCACATCCAGGCGAAGCGCTATTACGGCGACTGAGCCGGCCACACTAAAATCTGGTTCAATCGAATGAATCGGTGGGCTTCCGATTGGCTATCGGGAGCTCACCGACATTTCTAGTATCTCCTCGAGAAACGCGGCCACCTGCCTATAGGCGGTGATGCGGTTGTCGAGCTTGCGGACACCGTGTCCCTCGTCGGGGAAACGCAGGTACAAAACCTCACCGCCCTGCTCGCGCACTGCTCTCACGAACTGATCGGATTCCGTCACCGGGTCGCGGGGATCGTTCGCGCCGTGGATGACCATGAGCGGCGCTCGCACGTTCGCGACGTGTGTGATCGGTGACAGCTCGACGAAGAACGCACGGTCGTCTGGGTCATCGATGTCGCCGTACTCGATGCGATCGCTCGCCTTCAACTGCGGCGAGGCGCCCTCCAGCGCGGTGATCCAGTTCGACACGCCCACCGTCGATACTCCGCCCTTGAAGTAATCTGGCAGCTGTGTGAGCGCGGCGAGGGTCATGTACCCGCCGTAAGACCCGCCCATGACGGCGGCCCGCGACCCGTCGACGATCCCCGCCCCTTCTCCCGCTTCCTCACCCAGCCAGTCCAACGCGTCCGCCATGTCGAACACCGCGTTCGGGCGCAAGCGGCCGTTGTCGAGGCGGCTGTAACGCTTGCCATAACCCGTAGAACCGCGGAAGTTGAGGTCGAAGATCGCGATGCCTCGTGTGAGCAGGTACTGATGCACCGGATTGAAGCGAGGTCGCGCTTGAGATGTAGGGCCGCCGTGGACCGCTAACAGCACGGGCGGCTTCCCGCCCGGCACGATGTCAATCGGCAAGTAGAGCAGGCCATGCAAAACCTCCCCGTCGCGAGCGGTGAAGCTCATCGGTTCCGGCACGATCAGCTGCTCGAGATCGATCCCCGCCGCCGCTGATTCGGTGGCTCGGTACAGCGACCCGCTAAACGCATCCCAAGTCCAGATGTCCCCAGGGATCTGCGGCCCGCTGACGTAGATGGAAGCGACGGGCGCGGCGGCCGCCCAGTCCAGCGCGTAGATGCCTCGCGGTAGCTCTCGATTCCATACCATCTCACCGCTCTCGGCATCCTTCACACGCATGACCGAGTAGCCGCCTTCGTTCGTCGTCCAGGCGAGCCACCCGCCGTCGTGGCTGAGCTCGACCTGCTCCACATCGAACTCGGGTGTCTCCAGGTACGTCAGCTCCCGCTCGCCCACGTCGTAATAGGCGAGACCACTCATATCCCGGTCCTGATCCGTCGACAGGTAGAACCCCGAACCGTCTGGCTTCCAGCTAAAGCTGCCATAGGACGACGCCACATCGGGAACGAACAGCGTGTCGAGCTGACCGCTGGCCAAATCCAGCAGGTAGACATCGTTGGCATCCTCGCCACGCACCTCTACGAGCAGCACGGCGCCGCCGTCGGGCCGCCAGGAGACAGCGTAGAGGCCCATACGACCCTGGAGCACCTCGCGGTCGGCGCCGCGCTCCACGTCGATCACGTGGATGTCGAAGTCGATTCCGTTCCGCTCGGTGGTCGCGTAGACGATGCTTCGACCGTCAGGTGAAAACCCGCCGAATTCCCGGAAAGCGTCCGAAGGCGGCAGCAGCTCCCGCTCTCGAGTACCCGCCGGGTTGATCAGGTAGAAGCCTTCCCGCTCGTCGCCGCCGCGATCGGTGCCGTAGACGATCCATTCCTCGGTGGGCGACCACTCGTGGAACGTGACGGATTCGCCGAAAGTCAGCTGCCGGGGCCAACCGCCGGCGGCGTCGCTCACCCACAGCTGAGGTTTCCCCGAGATCGTGGTGCGAAAGGCGAGCCGATTGCCGTCGGGTGACGGCGATGGGCTGTAAGCGCGTCGGACGTTCAGGAACCTGGAAACGTCCGGCCGGTCCGAGCCGGCCAGACCGACCTTAGCCGGCAGCGGCTTGGGAATGTCATTCTCGTTGGGGGTCGGCGGTACGGTCTGTCCGTTCATGTAGGTCGGTGCAAAGGCGAGTGTTGAAAGCACGGCGATGCAAGTTCGGACACGAAGCACGATCGCCTCCCACGGTGATCAAGTACGTTTCAAGTCTGCTTGGCGCTGAATCTAGGCTCCGAAATCCGAACGCCGCAACTAGCCCGGGCGCGTCGATGGCGATGGGGCTCGCGCCTACCTTGACTCACGAGTAGTCTGTAGCCAGCGCTTCACCGGCAAATCGATAGTGGTGGGCTTCGGTCGAGGCCGGCCCGCGAGTCACTCGGAGTCAAAACGATGAAGATTCTGTCCGTCAACGTATCGCTGCCCAAGACGGTCGAGTACAAGGGACGCGAGGTCAGGACCGGGATCTACAAGGAACCGGTCGAGGGGCGGGGGCGAGTCATGCTGCGCCGGCTGAATCTGGATGGGGACGGCCAGGGCGACCTGACCGTCCACGGCGGCGTCGACAAGGCGGCGTACGCCTACTCGATCGAGAATTACGCATACTGGCAACGCGAGCTTGGCCGCGCTGACCTACCCTACGGTCAGTTCGGTGAGAATTTCACGGTCGAGGGGATGACGGACGACGTGATCCGCATCGGGGATGTGTTCGACGTAGGTAACGCGAAAGTCGAGGTCAGCCAGCCGCGCGCGCCTTGTTACAAGCTCGCCATGAAGATGGAGATGCCGGAATTCCTGAAGCTCTTTCTGGCCAGCCGGCGCACCGGCTTCTACTTCCGTGTTCTCGAGGAAGGCAACGTGGGGGCGGGCGACGAGTTCGAGCTGGTGGAGAGAGATCCCCCCCCTCAGCCGCTGAGCGTCGACGAGGTGGTCAGGCTCACCTACTTCGAGCGCGGCGACCTCGAGGCCAGCAGAGCGGCGCTGCGAGTGCGGGCGCTGTCGCCGGGCTGGTGCAGCGCCATCGGCGAGAACCTCGAGAAGGCGGGCGCCGGGGTGGACAGGCCACAGATCGATGACGATTGCAGCTCTGGAAAATCAGCCAGTTGACGAATCTAGTCCTTCTCTGGTCCCGCGAGATGGGAAGAGCGGCTCACTCAATTATCATCCCGAACAGATTGTTGAGCGACTCCGCCAGCGTCGGATGGGCGAAGATCGCATTCTGCAGGACGGGATAGGGGATCTCGCCCATCATCGCGATCTGTAGCATCGACATGATCTCCCCACCCTCTAAACCCAGAATGGTGCACCCGAGGATCTGCTTCGTGTCGGGGTCGATGAGCGCCTTCATGAAGCCGCGCGCCTCATCTACCTCGAGGGCGCGCGCCACGCGCGACATCGGCATCTTGGCGACCTTGTACTCGAGCCCCGCCGCGCGCGCCTCTTGCTCGTTTAGGCCGACGCGCCCTAGCTGAGGATCGATGAAGACGGTGTAGGGGACCATGCGACCCGCCTTGCTTTCGTTCCCGCTCTCGAGCAGGTTGGCGCGGAGAACTCGATAGTGGTCGTACGATATGTGAGTGAAGAACGGCCTGCCGATGACGTCGCCGATAGCATAGATCCCGTTCACGCCGGTCTCGAGGCGATCGTTGACCGAGATAAAGCCGCGATCGTCGGTCTCGACGCCCGCCGCCTGTAGATTCAATCGCTCTGAGTTGGGCAGACGCCCGGCGGCCACCAGAATGTGGGAACCCTCCAGGGTCCGCTCCTCGCCCGACTTCGTTAAGGTCAGGCGGATACTCCCGTCCTCCTCCTCCACTCGGGTCGACTCCGACGAGGTGTGGACCTCGATCCCATCCTCAGCGAGTATCTTGGTCAGTTCGTCACACACGTCTGGGTCCTCGCGCCCACACAAGCGCGGGCTGTTCTCGACGACCGTGACATCGCTTCCAAAACGGCGAAACATCTGCCCGAACTCCAACCCGACGTATCCGCCACCGACTACGATGAGATGCTCGGGGACGGAGTCGAGCTCCATGATCGAAGTCGAGTCCAGATAGTTCACGGAATCGATGCCCTCGATCGGCGGCACCCTGGGCCGCAAGCCCGTGTTGATGATGATGACCTCCGCGGCGAGCAGGCGCTCTCCACCCCCACCATCATTGAGGTTTACTTTCACTTCTTCAGCGCTCGCGAAGCTTCCCTCACCCATGATGAGGTCGAGGGTTTCCTTCCTCTCGAGCGCATTCCGGCTCCCGCCGCTGAACATCTCCACGATGTCTCGCTTCCGCTTGCGTACGACTTCCAGATCGATAGAGATCGCCCCTGTCTTGACCCCGTAGTCAGCGCCGCGGCGGGCCAGATAGGCGACGCGCGCGCTCGCGATCATCGTCTTGGTCGGCGTGCATCCTCGGTTGACGCAGGTGCCGCCGACCTGCTCGCGCTCGATGACGGCGACGTTCCACCCTGCGTCCGCCATCCTGCCGGCGAGTGGTCCGCCGCCCTGGCCCGTCCCGATCACGATCGCGTCGTAACGCTCTGGCTTCGTCATCGCCCTGCCTTCTTCCCTTGTGTTGTCCGTCGTCTAGTCGCGCTCGAGGATCATGGCAGCCGCCGTGGCCCCGGCGCCACAAATGCTCACCAATCCACGCTTCGCACCGCGCCGCTTCATCTCGTTGGCGAGCGTGGTGATGATCCGGATGCCGGTGGCGGCGAACGGATGGCCCACGGCGATCGAGCTCCCCAACGGATTCAGCTTTTCCTCATCCACCGGCCCGATCGCGGGTTCCTTCCAGCCCTGCTCCCACGCCCTGAGATTACAGGCGACCTGGCCGGCAAACGCTTCGTGCATCTCGACGATCTCGTTGTCCGCCAGGTCGAGCCCGTTCCTGCGTAGCAAACGCGGCACCGTCAGCCCCGGTCCCATCAACAGGCCATCCTTCGGGTCGATACCGGCGAACTCTACGTCTTTGATGTAGGCCAGAGGCTCCCGGTCCTCGCGCCTCGCCCGCTCCTCCGACATCAGCAGGATCGCAGCGGCCCCGTCGGTCAACGGGCTCGATGTCCCCGCTGTGATCGTGCCGCTGGGGCTTCGGTCGAAGACCGGCGGCAGCTTGGCTAGCTTCTCCAGCGTCGTGTTGGGGCGGATGAGCAGATCGTGCTCGACCCCGTCGAGCGGGACGATCTCGGCCTTCAGGCGGCCGTCCTCTGTGGCCGCGTGAGCTCGCATGTGGCTTCGGTAGGCGATCTCATCCTGCTCCTCGCGCGGGATCTTCCACTCCTTCACCATCAGCTCCGTGTGCTCGCCCATGGAAAGCCCCGTTGACGGCTCTGTGATGCCCGGCGACGTGGGCTTGAAGTCCGAGGGCCGGAGCTTGAACAGAAGCTTTAGCCGCTGGCCGGAGGTCCGCGCCGCGGCGAGATCGTGGAAGATGCGGCTGGCGCGCAGATTGAAGAGGATCGCTGTGTTCGACATCGATTCTACGCCGCCAGCCATCCCCACCTCTATGCGCCCTTGCACGATCGAGTCGTGGATCGCGCTGATCGCCGATATCCCAGTGATGCAGTTGTTCGTCACGGTCAGAGCCCTGACGTCGACCGGGAGGTCGCTGGCGAAGACGACTTCGCGGGCGATGTGCGGGATGCGGGGGTCCACAACCACTATGCCGTGGACGAACTCCTCCACGTCTCCAGGATCGAGCCGCTGCCGGCCCAGCAGGCCGTTCACCGCGTGCATCGAGAGGTCGACGGCCGAGTGATTCTTGAATACGGTCTCCGACTTAACAAAGGGAGTCCTGGCGCCGCCAATGATCGCGACCCTGGATCCGTGCTCGCTCATCGGGTTCGACTCCTCGAGGTAATAGGCAATCTTGGTTCGCCCTTTCGCCGATCGACACGTGCAAGTATAGGTGTGGTTTGGTACACGTTAGGTCTGAGGCATCGGCGGGTCAACGAAACACCGGCCCCCCCCCGGCCCCCCCCGGCCCCCCGGCCCTCGACCAGAGGGGAGAGCGCTGTGAGTCGCTATCAATTTCTCGTCGATACATACGACACCGAGCGCCTGAAGGTTCTGAGCACCTGGAGCATGCTCCGGGACGACGATCTGCCCTTCCGGCCCCACCCCAGCGACCGGCGGGGGCGAAGCGTACACGAGCAGATGGTTCATCAATGCGTGAGCGAGGACCTTTGGTTCCGAACGATGATCGGGATCGACGTGGGCGCGCCACCTCTGCCCGAGGCCGAGACCCGGCTGGGTTTCATGGAGCGCTACGCTCTCGATTCCGGCAAACGCTTGGAAGCCCTGCGTTCGAAGCCGGATGACTGGTGGGAGGAGGTCGTCGACTTCTTCGACGTGCGCCGCTCCCGCGCCTGGGTCGTGACCCGGAGGATCGCCCACACCTCGCACCATCGCGGCCAGCAAGCTGCCATGCTGCGGATGCTGAACCGAGATCTCCACAGCACGTACGGGCCGACAGCCGACACCGGCGGGCTGATGCAGAACCACGCCCCGACGATATACACCTACGAGGATCTCGACGCCTTACTCGCAAGAGAGCAGGCGGGTGGAGCCAAGGCCCCTCTGCCCGGCCCGGGGGATGAACCACCCACCGAACGGCCGGGTTGAATCAGGCGAAGACCCAGAGGATGTATGCGGCCACGACAGTCATGAAGGAGGCGATCCCGTACGTGACGACGGCGATCAGCTGGTTCAGATGGTACAGCTGCAAGCCGTCGTACAGCGTGTAGCGGAGGCGGTGCGCCCAGTGAAAGAGGAAGAGCGAGATGAGGGCGAACAACACGAGCCGGACCAGCGGATGCCGCACGAGGGCGAAGAGCGTCTCGTAGGAGCCGCCTTCGACCCACCCCAGGGGTACCGCGATCCAGAGAAGGAAGGCGATTGCCGGCAGCAACAGCGCGGATGCCATCCCTCCACCGCTGAACAGCGCCCACAGGAAAGGCTCTCTGGAACGGCGCATCCTACCTCCTGAGAATCAGCCACGCCAACAGCGCCGACGCAGCGATCCAGGCGGAATAGTGGGCGACGAGGACCAGAGCGTCCGGAACTCTCCGCTTCCCGACGCGGAGCACCAGCGCGCGCGGCGCGAGGTTCAGCCAGGTGAAAGTGTGGAACAGCAAGGCGAGCAACACGAAGGCGTTGAGGGCCAGCACCGCTGGTGACTGCAGCCAGGCCAGGAACCGTCCATAGGCCGCCTCGCCCCGGGCCAGCACACTGACCTCGATCAGCAGCAACAGTCCGGCGTAGGCGACGAATAGGCTGGTGAGCTCTCTGCTGATGAACTTGATGTACGCAAAACTGCGCAGCCACCAGAAGATGGGTATACGCGTCCGATGCCACTTCGGGTGGTACAGCCTGTACCTAGGGTTTAGCGGTTCGCCCATGGCGTCAAGACCGATTTGAACCAGTCCGCCGTCGCAGCGACCTTGTAGCGCTGGATGGCGCCGGCTGGGTCCACGTTCTTGGGGCACACCACGCTACACTCGCCAACGAAGGTGCAGGCCCAGATGCCGTCGTGCTGTGACAGGACGTCGAGTCGCTCCTGTACCCCCTCATCGCGCGAGTCCAGGTTGTAGCGCTGGGCGATCGCGATCGCGGCCGGACCGATGAAGTCGGGTTCGAGCTCGTAGATGGGACAGGCGGCGTAACACAGCATGCAGTTGATGCACATGCTGTATTGTTCGTAGTCGGCCAGCTGCTCCGGAGTTTGGAGGTACTCACCCTCGGCCAGAGGTTTCTCTTCCTCGCGCACGATCCATGGCTTCACGCGGCTTAGCTTCTCGAGGAAGTCGGTGATGTCCCCAACGAGGTCACGGATGACGGGGAACCCTTTCAGAGGCTCGACGCGAATGGGCCCCGGGAGCAAGCGCTCTAGATAGGTGGCGCAGGTCAGAAGCGGTTGCCCGTTGACCATCATCCCGCAACTGCCGCACACTCCCATCCGGCACGCCCAGCGGTAGGAGAGCGTGCCATCCAGATTGTCCTTGATATAGTTGAGCGCGTCCAGAACCATCCAGTCGGCGCGGAACGGCACATCGAAGCGCTCGAAGACGGGCTCCGCCTCGTCCTCCGGACGATACCTCTGCACCTCGAGCGTGATCGTCTCTGGCATGCGCCCTCTCCCCCCTATCCGTACACCCGCTCGCCGGGAGGCCATTGGGTGATGGTTACCGGCAAGTATTCGATCCGCGGCGATCCGTTTTCCGTCCAGTAGGCCTGCGAGTGGGAAAGGTATCCGTCGTCGTCTCTTTCTGGATAGTCCGTCCGCTGGTGAGCTCCTCTCGACTCCTTGCGCGCCAGCGCCGAGTGGATGAGGGATTCCGCTACATCGAGCATGTTCGCTAGCTCGAGGCAGGCTATGAGCTCGGTGTTGAACGTTAAACTGTGATCGTCGAGCGCGACGTCTTGGAACCTGGCCTGCAGCTCCTGGATCTTCTCGGCGGCGGCGCTCAGTCCTGCCTCGTCCCGGTAGATGCCCGCTCCATCCTCCATCGCTTCTTGCATCTCCGTCCGCAATGTCGAGATCCGCTCTACACCTCCCGTCTTCTCTAGAAAACGGTTCTGCAGGCGCTGCTCCTCGTCCAGAGCCTGGTTCAACGTCGACGCCGGAGGATCCGCCTGACTCGCCGCGTACTCGGCGGCCGCGGCACCGGCGCGGGCCCCGAACACCAGCAGTTCGGTCAGCGAGTTGGAGCCGAGGCGGTTGGCGCCGTTGATGCTCACGCAGGCCACCTCACCGGCGGCGTACAGCCCGGGGAGGGGAGTCTCGCCGCGAATGTCGGTATGGACCCCACCCATCATATAGTGGATGACGGGGCGAACCGGAATCATCTCCTCGACCGGATCGAGCTTCTGGTACTTGAGGCACAGCTCGCGCACGAACGGCAGCTTCGTGCTGATGATCTTCTCGCCCAGGTGCCGGATGTCCAGATGGACCACGTGGCCGTACTCGGTCTCGATGGTCCTCCCCTTGGCGACCTCCTTCACGAAGGCCTGCGACAGCCGATCGCGCGGGCCCAGCTCCATCGAGCGTAACACCGGCTCAGGCTGGGGCTCTCCCAAGTCGTAGTCTTGGAGGTAGCGATAGCCATCCTTGTTCAGCAGCCATCCGCCCTCCGCCCGCGTCGCTTCCGTGATCAGTATGCCGGTGAAGGGAAGCCCGGTCGGGTGGTACTGGATGAACTCCATGTCCTTGAGCGGCACGCCGGCGCGGTAGGCGAGCGCCATTCCGTCGCCCGTCTTGATGTTGGCGTTGGTCGTGAACGGGAAGACCTTACCGCCGCCACCCGTGCACAGAATCACGGCTTTGGCCAGGATAGCGAAGATCTTGCCGGTGGCCAGCTCGACGGCCACGGCACCGGTGCAGCGGCCCTCGTCGACCAGCAGCCGCGTGACGAACCACTCGTCGTGGCGCACTATAGGTGGATACTTGAGAGTGGTCTGGAACAGCGCGTGCAACATGTGGAAGCCGGTCTTGTCGGCGGCGAACCAGGTCCGCTGAATCTTCATCCCGCCGAAGGGCCGGACGGCGATCCGGCCGTCCGGCTGCCGGCTCCAGGGGCAACCCCAGCGCTCCAAGCGCAGCAGCTCTTCGGGAGCCTCGCGCACGAACGCCTCGACCGCGTCCTGATCGACTAGCCAATCCCCGCCGCTGATCGTGTCGTAGGCGTGCGCCTCTAAACTGTCCTCGGGCTTGACGACCGCCGCAGCCCCTCCCTCGGCCGAGACCGTATGGCTGCGCATCGGATAGACTTTAGAAACCACAGCCACCTTGAGCTGCGGATTAGCCTCTGCGACCGCGATCGCGGCTCTGAGGCCCGCCCCGCCGCCCCCGATGAGGAGGATGTCGTGAGCTACTGTGTCCATGGGGCCCGGCGTTCGCGACTAATTTGCCAACGCCATGCGCGGTGCTCCATTCGGTGCGATCCCGCGGTTAAGGGATGTATGGAGTTGTTAGGGAATCTTCCGCCCCTGCGCCCCTCCGCCCCTCCGCCCCTCCTCTCACCTCTGCAGGGGAGCAACATAGGATAGGGTGCTGAAGGCGGCCAGGGCTGGTGCGCCCAGCGGACGGCCTGGCGGTGTCGGGCGGGCGATCGCAAATTGGCGGGACGTTACACAACAACCCGCGGGTCACTTTAGGGAGGGGAGGGTCTATGATCCGAGTCGTGCACCTCTTTGACCTCAAGAAAGGCGTCGAGGAGCGGGAGTTCGTCGAATGGCTCGACGGTCAGCTCGAGGCGTCGGCTCGTCGCTTCGGCTGCGTGGAGCGGAAGACCTGGGCCCTGGTTGACGGCTTCACGGGCAGCTACAGGTCCCCGAAGGTAGTGAAAGATCGCCCCAAGTACGTGAACGAGGCCTACTGGACCGACATGGAGGGTCCCGAC
>CANPVX010000059.1 GCA_947581815.1 Candidatus Indicimonas acetifermentans
AGGAGGTTCTGGGTCCCTCGTTCCACGTGGGGAAGGAGGTAACCGCGGAACACATCGGCGCCACGGTCGCCGAGCACTTCGGGGTCCCCATGCAGGCGCTCAGGTCTAAGTCCCGGGCGCGTGCGGTCGCCCTGCCCCGCCAGATCTCTATGTACCTCATCCGAGCGATGCTCCATTTACCCTACACCCAGATCGGTCGGTTGCATGGCGGCCGCGATCACTCCACAGTGATACATGCCATACGCAGAGTCGATCAACTCGCTGCGGGCGACTCCGGGTTCCGCGATCAGCTACAGCAGCTGCGCGCCACGCTCGATAGGGGCCGCCGGCATACTTGATCCTGCCCTTTGAACAGGTTGTGGGCAGTGTTGTGGGAAAGCCCGACGCAGCTGTGACTCGCTTTCCATCCCTAACAGCTATACCGATACAGGTGCGGTTTTCTCCGCTCTTCTCCACAACATCTGGGGGGGAGTAACCCTATACGCGGCCTACCCTCTACTATAACAAGGGGGGACTTGCCCACGAATCCACAATACTGCTACTACTACTGTTTAATTATCTCTATCAGTCAGAATAGAGACGGCGTGTTGAAACCCCAATTGGCGGAGCAACGCGATGAAGGTCAAGCTCACAAGGGACAACTTCCAAAAGGGCCTCTCGGCTGTAGCAGCAACGATACCGGCCCGCACTACGCTCCCGGTGCTCTCTAATATCCTGGTCGATACGGTGGGGGATATGCTGCGCGTCAGGGGTACGGATCTGGATATCTCGGTGAGCGTGCAGACGCCAGCTGAGGTTGAGCGCCAGGGTGCGATCACGATGCCGGCGAAAAAGGTCGCTGAGATCGCCCGGGAGTTGCCAGAGGCCCCTGTGGATCTCGAGGCCAGCGGTGGGAGGGTCTCGCTGGTGTGTGGGAACGCCAAGTTCCGCCTGAACAGTCTCCCGAGCGATGAGTACCCATCGTTCCCGGAAGTGCCGTTTGATGATGGTTGGACGATGTCGAGCGGGGAGCTCCAGAAACTAAGTGCCCACACGAGCTTCGCGGCCTCCAACGAGGAGAGTAGGCCAATTCTGAACGGTGTGCTCTGGCAAGTGCGTGGCACTGATATGTACATGGTAGCGACGAATGGGCATCGGCTAGCGAAGATGGCCGTGAAGCTAGATGGTGCACCGTCTGGTGATATCGACCTCATTGTTCCCCCTAAAGCGCTTCACCAGGTGGAGCGGCTTTTCGGCGCCGAGGAGGAGCTACGTATCGCGCGATCAGAAAGCCACCTCGGATTCCGCACAGACCGGGTGGAGATCTACACGCGCCTGATCGATGGACCGTATCCGAACTACGAGCAGGTCCTGCCAAAGGATAATGACAAGGACTGCGTGGCGGACACTGCCGAGCTCACCTCGGCGGTTAAGCGGATGTCGATCGTCGCTTCAGATCAGACCCATCGCGTCAAGTTGAGCTTTGGTCCCGAGAGGTTAGCGCTGGCCGTGCAGACTCCGGACCTGGGAGAGGCGGAGGACGCGATCCCTATCGAGTACAGCGGCGAGCCCGTGGAGATTGGGTTCAACGCTGCCTATCTCCTCGAAGTCCTGCGGTATATAGAATCGGACGAGGTAAAGCTAACCCTGAAGGCCCCGGAGCGCCCAGTCACGCTCGAGCCTGTCGGAAGCGATGACGACTATATCTGCCTCGTCATGCCGCTCAGGTTGCTGGAGTAGCTGTCACTGACCCTTCCCCCTTGACGGTGCGGCCTCTCGGAACTCGGCGGTAGGCATGCGGGGCTACGCGTCACTCGTAGCGCAGTGCGACGATCGGGTCGAGCTGGGCAGCGCGCCGGGCTGGCCAGATGCCGAAGAACAGGCCTATCGAGATCGAGAAGACGATGGCCAGCAGCACCGCCTGAAGCGAAACAGCTGTATTCCAGTTGGCGAGCGCCGTGAGGGCAGCTGCCCCACCCACGCCTGCCGCGATCCCTAGAACGCCTCCAGCCAGGCAGAGGACGAGCGCCTCGAAGAGGAACTGCATCAGGACGGCTCTCCGCGTGGCGCCGAGAGCTTTACGGACCCCGATCTCACGCGTGCGCTCCGTCACCGACACCAGCATGATGTTCATGATCCCAATCCCGCCGACCAAAAGGCTGATGGTGGCGATGGCGGCGAGGAGGAAGGTGAAAGTTTGCGTGGTCTCCTGACGTGTTCCGAGAAGCTCCGCCCGGTCCTGAATCCAGAAGTCGTTCTCGTCGCCGGGGCGGAGGCGATGGTGACGCCGTAGCGTTTGTTCGATCTGCATCATGGCCACAGCCATCGGCTGTCCTTCAATCACGGAAACGTTAAACGAACCGAGCCTGTCCGTTCCCATCAGCCGGAACATGGCCGTCTGCAGCGGGACAAAGATCTGCTCGTCCTGGTTGAAAAAGCCCGAGCCACCTTTCTCTTCGAGGACGCCGACTACCTCGAAGGTGAGATTGCGGATCGTGATCTGTTGCCCGACGAGCTGCAGCGCGTTGAAGCCCATCACCTTTGGAACCGCGCCGCCAATGACGGCGACACGGCGGCGGCCCTCGTCTTCGCGCGTATCGAAGAAGCGTCCGAGCTTGACTTTGTAGTGGTTCACCATGGGGTAACTGGCAGTCGTGCCTATGACCCGCAGGTTCGCGTTCGAGCGCCTGTACTCGATCTGGTAGTTTCCCCTCATCTCGGGCGCCAGCCAGGCAACGGACGTGGCTTCACGACCCACCGCCTCGGCATCGTCCACCGTGAGCTTCGTATCGCCGCCGCGTACGCCATGGAACCAGGCCTGACCGGGGCGAACGGTGAGCACGTTGCTTCCCAGCCGGTCTATCTGCTCCTCCACCGCCCGCTGCGCGCCTTCACCCAGCGCCACCATCGTGATGACGGCGGCGATGCCGATGATGATCCCCAGCATCGTCAGGAAGGAGCGGAGCTTGTTACTGCGGATCGACGCCAGGGAAACGCGAATGATCTCGAGGATTAGCATTTCGTTCGCCTCATGTCGCTTGGCATGATTCAGATCTCTACCTGCTGACGCCTGGGACCGCGGTCCGCCGGCGGAAGCGCTCCAGTAGCTCCCTTTGCTGGACGAGGGCCAGCGGGACCTCGATGACCTCGTCGTTCTCGGCCAGCCCAGAGAGCACTTCGGTCTGCTCCCAGCTACTGAGCCCAATCATGATGGGCGCGAGGGTGAGACCTCCGGTTTCATCTTGCAGGAAGACGAAAGCTGGACGCGGCTGACCGGCATCCTGCCGCCCGCCCTGGCGCTGTTCACGAAATTGCTGCATGGCTGCGAGGACGCGCCGGCGCTCGGCGGCCGGTAGCGATTGGAAGTAGTGCCGCCGCTCGTCCCGAGACATGCCCTGAAGCCGTTGTGCGGTGGCCTCCGGGTCCTCGTCTCCGCCGGGAGCCGCCGAGGTGTCCGCGCCCCTACCTTCCCCATTGCTCGCCAGTTCGGAGCGACGGCGGCCCCTGGGGCGGGGGCTGGATGCCCGAGCCTCGAGCAGGACGGGATCGAGCCCGAGTGCCTCGACGAGTTCGCGAGCCTCGCGCGGCGTCTTGACGGCGCTGTTAGAGAGGGTGAGAACCTCCGCGCGCCGCCCGATTACGATCTCTACATCGGCGTTCATGCCGGGTCGTAGAAGGTCGTCCAGATTGGTGATCTGGGTCAGGACGGCGAACATCGTCACGTTCTGCTGGACGACCGCCTGGGGTTCGATCTTCAGCAGCTGGCCCCGGAAAACGCGGTCGCGGTAGGCCTCGACTGTGATCTCTGCCGGGAGCCCCGGCTGCAGTTTCCCGATGTCGGTCTCGTCCACTAGCGTTCGCACTTGAACGCGGGTGAGGTCTGCCATGTTGACGATGGTTGTCCCTCCCGTCACTTCGCGTGTCGAGGTGACGATCTGGCCCTCTTCGACGTTTTTCAAGACAATGATCCCATCGATGGGCGCTCGGACGACCACGTCGTCCAGACGGTCCTCGGCGAGCTCCAAGTTGGTCTCCGCCTTGACGACGGATGCCCGAGCATCGGCGTGGTTGAGGATCGCGGTCTCGAGCTCCTCATCGGTCACGACGGCGGAGTCGCGCAAGATGCTGGAGCGGTTCAGACGGCGCTCCGCCACATCGAGTCGGGCTTTGGCCACGACCAGATCTGCCTGGGCTTGCTCGTGGGCGTTGCGCACGTCACGAGGATCGATCCTCACGAGCAGGGCCCCCTTCTCGACGGCATCTCCCAGCTCGACGGGCATCTCCAAGATCTCGCCTGAGGCCTGCGACTTGACATCGATCACCCTGACGGGCTCGATGGTGCCCGTTGCCTGGACACTCGAGACGAGGGTTTGTCGCACCACTCGAGCGGTTTGGAATTCCGCGGCAGCGTCCTCATCCCCGTTTCCGCCGCAGGCCGCGAGCAGCGCCGCGGTCAGTATCGCACTCAGGGACAGGGAATATTTCGAGCTTCGCATCTATTTTCTCTTCCTCGGTCAGTCGCGCAGGCTCTGCCCAAGCAACGCTTCCAGTCGCGCCAGCCCGATTTGGTAATCGAAGCGGCGAACAATAAGGTCCACCTCCGCTTGGTTCAGCGCGATCTGCGCCGACTGCAAATCCAGAATCGTCGCTACTCCGAGGCGATAGCGCTGCTGGCTGACCCTGAGATCCTCGCGGGTCAAGTCCACGTTCTGCTCCGCCAGCCGCACGCCTGCCTGGGCTGTCTCGATCTGGCTGTAGGCCGCGTCCACGTCAGCGCGGATTGCCAGCTCGGCCGCCCGCTCCGAGGCCGCCCGCGCATCGGCCTGGGCGCGGGCCCGCGACACGGAGCTCTCGCGCTGAAAGCCGTTGAAGAGCGGGTAATTGCCGATGATCCTGACGGACCAACTCCGATTACTCGGTGGGAATTCCGTGTCGGCCCAGTCCCAACTCCCGGTGAAACTGAAGGTCGGTAGATAGGCGGAGCGCGCGCTGGCCACTCCGGCTTTGGCTGCGGCCGTGCCCTCTCGAGCGCTAACGACGGACGGGCCGCTGGCGAGGGCGATGCGCTCGAGCTCCTGTCGCTGGAAGGGTAGTGGCTCGATCTCCAATGTCGCTTCGGCCACCGGTTCCACTCGCTCATCGATTCCCATCGTCTCGGCCAGGCCGAAGGTGCTCGTCCGGGCGGCATTCCGAGCATTCAGCAGGCCTAGCTTGGCGTCATTCAGGTCCACTTGAGAGCGCAACAGATCGGAGCGAGTCGCCCGGCCGAGACTTACCCGCTGGCGGACGAAGTCGAGCTGATCCTCCTGCCGTGTCACTCGCTCCTCTTGAACGCGAACGAGCTCGCGGCTGGCGACGGAATTGTAATACGCCGTCTTGACAAAGAGAGTCGTCTCGAATCGGCTCTGGCGATAGCTCGCCTGTTCGGCGGCGACCTCGTGTTTTGTGCGATCGAGCTCGCTGAAGCGTCGGAGCCCCTCGAACAGGTTGATGCTCGCGATGAGTTGGGCGGTGTAGCTCGTCTGTACTATCGCCTGCCCGGTCGCGTCCAGTCGTGCGCTACTCGAGTTGGTGTAGCCGGAACCGAGGGAGATATTGGGGAGAAAGTTCCCATAAGAGACCGTGCGATTCGCGCGCGCAACCTGCATGTCCGACGCCGACTGCTGGAGCGCCGGGTTATTCCGCAGGGCCACATCAACAGCTTCCGCAAGCGTGACTCGCCGTAGCGGCTGCTGGCCTGGCTCTTGTGCTGCTGCGGCGAAGGGTGTCAGCGACAGTAGCGCGAGGCTTGTGAGGGTGACGGCCAACCTCATTTCTTCTGACCCCTTTTCCATGAGCGGCCGTGCTTCGAGTGCTGCTCTACCAACTCCGCGAAGCGAGCCCGCTGGTCTTCCTCGAGCACGGAGGTCATCTCCGCGCGAAAGTCGCTCTTGGTCTGCTCGAATTGGGGTCGCATCTCGCGCCAAAGCGTCGCCATGCGCTCGCGATGGCGTTCGACTATCGTTTCCACCTGCGACTGCTGATCTGTTGAAAGAGCGAGCTCTGCGGAGAGCCAGTCGAGATAGCCCTCGCGTCTTGGGGACTGGCGCTCGCCGGTGGCTGTCCGAGCGCGAGACTCCGAATCGACGAGGCGCGCGGTCGTCGCGCCGAGCGCGCTACCCAGCAGCAGCACGCCTGCCAGCAACGCTCCCGCCCATACTTTAGACGTGATCTTCATCGGTTCTCGCTCCCGTCGGTGGTTTGCGAAGAGCTCGCAAGAGCTGCCGCGACCGTTGCCTCGGCGTCGGGCTCGTCGATCTCAACGAGAATCGCTGGCACCGGGCCCTGCTCGTGGGCAGCCAGCAGCATGTCGTCCATTCGATAGAGCCCCGCGACTGTTTCGGGCGCCCGCGTCTCGCCGCGCCACAGCGCACCGATCAGCAGGGCAAGGACGATCGACGCCGCAGCCAGCCCCGGTCGGGCCCAGGCGGCGAGGACCTTCCACACGGGAGCCCCCCTCATTTGGGCTAGTAGTGGCTCGGCCCGGGTCAGGATGCGGTCTCGCGTACCGCGGCGTTGGGCCCCGCTGCGCCGCGGAGCCCGCAGCTCCTCCAGCTCGCGGATCTTCGGCTCTGACATAACGTCAACCTCTCAGGGCAAATGGTGCTCGTACTCCTTCAACTTCTCGCGCAGCACTCGCCGCGCCCTGTGCAGGTGCGAGCGGCTCGTTCCTTCCGGCATCCCGAGTATCCGAGCTACCTCTGGGTGCGTGAACCCTTCCAAGTCATGCAGCACTACCACCGTCTCGAGCTCCTCGGGCAGCGAGTGAAGCGCACGGGCAAGCTCGCGCCGCAAGTCGGACTGTTCTGCCGCCGCCGCGGGATCGCTAGCGGCCGCCGCATCGGCTGGCAGGTCGCTCATCTCGCGGCGAGCCAAATAGCGGCGACGATTGATGGCGGCGTTCACCAGCAGACGGTAGAACCAGGCGCCGAACCCGCTCCCTGGCTGCAGGGAATCGATCTGCTCGAGAGCGCGGATGAATCCGTCCTGTACCAGGTCTTCGGCATCTTGGACGTGCCCGAGGAACCCGTAAGCGACGCCGAAGGCCTGGTCCGAATAGCGATCGACCAGGATCTCGAAGGCCTGAGTATCTCCACGCCTCACACGGTCGACGAGTGCGGCCTCGTCTGAGCCCGAAGCCGTCTTTTCGCTCTGGGAACTCATCCGTCCTAAGACTCTAACACGTTGGGTGAGGCGTTCGTTGAGCGCCCGCCGCTTTTCCCGAGCCTCGGCGCCAGTTAGCCCGCGGCGCCGCCGGGGCCGTAGGCGTCGGACCACAAATCAGGATCCTCGTAGACGCGAACCCGGTGCAGCTCGATGCCCCCAGGTAGCCGCTCGCTCACCCTGGTGTGTAGATACGCCGCCAGGTTCTCCGTCGTGGGGATAGCGCCTCCGGGGCCGAAAGCCTCGACCTCCCTATTGATATTGTGGTCGTTGAATCGCTCGATGACCTCTTCTTGCAGGATCGCATCGAGCTCGGCCAGGTCCATCACCATCCCTGTCTCGGCGTCGATCGGGCCGCGTACGGTCACCTCGCAGCGGTAGTCGTGCATGTGATCCTCTAGCAGCGAGGCGTCTCCGAAGCGGCGTCGGTTCTCTTCCTGGCTCCACTCGGGTCGGTAGTAGCGGTGGCTGGCGGAGAAGCGGACGCCGCGAGTGAGGTGGCTGATCACGATGAACGCGACAGTCTGCGGGCGAGGCCGAGCCGGTAGCCAATGCTCGCCAGCAGGATGATGTTGCCCGCTCCGAAGATGAAGAACAGATACCAATCCACCCTGTCTACGAGAGCCAACACGCCCAGCGGTGTCAATAGAGTGCCGAGGCCGAGAAAGCTCGAGAGCCTAACGGCGGCGCCGTCGACGTACCAGGCGTCTTTGGCCTGGCCCGTCAGATGCTCAGCGCCGGACCAGCGGTCGACCCGGGCGATCAGGCTGTCCTGCCAGCCGTAGGTCCAGAGGTAGAGCTTCTGGAGCCAGAGCACGAGCCCCGCTTGTTCTTGGTCGGCGGCGAGAATCCTCTCGTCTGTCCGGCTCGCCGGCTGTCTCCCCACCACCCTTAGGTGAGCGACGAGATAAAAGTTGAAGTAGCTGCACTGAAGTGTCATCACCCAGAAGCATGCGAACCACAGCCACAACCGAGTCCAGTCATGGCTCTCGCTCAAGCCGGCGGCTCCGATCGCGATGAAGATCGGCAGGTTAGTGTAGAAATCGGCGAGCGAATCGAGGAAACGTCCCAAGCGGGTGACCAGGCCTTTGGCGCGCGCCAGCTGACCGTCCACTGCATCGAAGAGAATCTTGGCCAGCAGGAGCAGGCCCGCGATCAGGTTTCCGCTCGGCGTGCCCTGCAGGAAGAAGGCGGCGGAGGTCAACGCCAGGGCGATGTTCAGCGCGATGATCGCTTCGGGTCGGAGCGGCGTGCGCAGCAGCGGCAGGACGAGCAACCAGGCGAGCGGACGAATCAGGTAGGTGTTCAGGAGCTCGTCGGAAGCGGAGGATTTGAGGGAAGCGCGGTACCGGGACATCCAGACAACTTGCCGCCGACAGCTGTTTACTGAAAGACATGGCGCTCCCACTGGGGCGCGCGGCGCCTTATCTTGCGTGCATGGAAGACAGGGACACGGCGGGCCTGAAGGCCGTCTTCGAACCGCGCTCCATCGCGGTGATCGGCGCCAGCCGGCGACCGCAGACCATCGGGAACCAGATCCTCGATAATCTCATCCGGAACGGGTACACGGGTGCGGTTTATCCTGTTAACCCACGGGCGCGCGTCGTCCATTCTATTCGAGCTTATCCGTCGATCGCCGATGTCCCGGATCGTGTGGACCTCGCGATGATCGTGGTGCCCAAGGAGCACGTGCTCGATGTGGCGAAGGAGACCGGGGAGGCCGGTGTGTCGGCTCTCGTCGTGATATCAGCGGGCTTCCGCGAAGTGGGCGGCGAAGGAGTCGAACGCGAGCGGAAGCTCCTGCAGATAGTCCGCAGCTACGGCATGCGCATGGTGGGTCCCAATTGCATGGGCGTCCTGAATACGCAGCCCGATCTTTCCATGAACGCCACCTTCGCGCCCACGATGCCGCCCACCGGAGGCGTCGCCTTCCTGAGCCAGTCGGGAGCCATGGGCGTTACCATCCTGGATTACGCCCGGGAGTACGGGATCGGTATCAGCAAGTTTGTCAGCATGGGGAACAAGGCCGACATCTCGGGCAACGATGTCCTGCTGTATCTGCAGGAGGACGCGTACACGTCTGTGATCCTGATGTACCTGGAAAACTTCGGTAACCCGCGGCGCTTCATGCGCATCGCCCGCATGTTGACGAAGGTCAAGCCGGTGATCGCCGTCAAGTCGGCGAGAACGCGGGCCGGTGCGCGAGCCGCGATAAGCCACACGGGCGCGCTGGCGAGTCGAGATGTCGCTACCGACGCGTTGTTCGCTCAGGTCGGCGTGATCCGGGTCAACACAGTTCAGGAGCTGTTCGATGTGGCGGTGGGCTTCGGCAACGCGCCGCTGCCCAAGGGTAGTAGAGTCGGTATAGTGACGAACGCAGGTGGACCGGGGATCATCATCGCCGATGCCGCTGAGTCCCTCGGCCTTCAGGTTCCCGAGCTAGCAGAGGCCACTCGCCAGCGACTGCGCGAGTCTCTGCCCGAGGAGGCGGCTGTGAGCAATCCGGTCGACATGATCGCGAGCGCTGACGCCGATTCTTACAGGTCGGCCTTAGAGTTGGTCCTCGATGATCCGGGGATCGACGCCGTGATCGCTTCGTTCGTGCCGCCGCTGGGTGTGCAGGCGGAGGATGTAGCGGCCGCGATCACCGAGACGGCGCTCGGGCGGGACGAGCCGACCCTTGCGGTGTTCATGGGGCGAGAGGGGCTGTCCCAGAGCCGCGCCCTCCTGAATGCGGCCAGGATCCCGGCCTACATCTTTCCGGAGTCGGCCGTGGTGGCGCTCGCCGCCATGGACCGCTACCGCCGCTGGCTGGAGCGACCGCCGGGCGTGGTTGCGGAGTTCGAGGATGTAGATCGCGGGCGCGCCGGGGAGATCATGGCCAAAGCCGAAGGCGCTGGGCGCCAGAGATTGAACGAGTACGAGGCGCTTTCGCTGTTGGAGGCCTACGGCGTACCGGTGGTGCCGTCGCGACCGGCAGGCTCGGCTGACGAGGCCACAGAAGCCGCGGTTCTTGTGGGATTTCCGGTTGTGCTGAAAGTTATGGCCCCAGCCGTCGTCCATAAGACCGATATGGGCGGCGTTCTATTGGGTCTGGAGTCCGAAGCGGAAGTGCGACAGGGATACGAGGACATCATGACACGTTTGTCCGCGCAGGGGATTCCCGAGGCGGAGATCGAAGGTGTGCTCGTACAAGAGATGGTGAGCGGCGGGCGCGAGACGATCATAGGCATGACACTCGATCAGAGCTTCGGGCCGCTCATCATGTTCGGTCTCGGCGGGATCTATGTGGAGGCGCTGGGCGATGTCGTCTTCCGGGTCCAGCCCGTCTCGGACATCGACGCGGACGAGATGATACGGCAAGTCAAAGGGTACAGAGTGCTTGAAGGTGTGCGAGGGGAGGCGGGGGTCGACCTAGAAGCCTTGCGAGCCACGATTCAACGCGTCAGCCAGCTGGTAGGCGAGTTTCCACAGATCGTCGAGCTCGACATCAACCCCTTTGTAGCATTCGAGCCGGGACGAGTTTCTATGGCCTTGGATGGGCGTATCGTGATCACCTCGGAAGACGTGCGTAGCGGGACGGATCGCGGCGGCGAGGTTGCGACCGCGCGGGCGGCGGCCGGCTGAGCCGGATGGCGCGGAACTGCCCCCGCTGCGGCGCGCTGGTCACGGCGGATCGGTGCCTCAGCTGCGGGTACACCCCTGGTGAGGCGGCCCGCAGCGGGTCTGGTCGCGCTGCGGCGGGCTCGGTCGACGCGGTGGTCTCTGTAGAGGGCGGTCCGACGTGGCAGGGTGCGCCGCCGCCTTGGGAGGAGCGACCAAAGCTGGGATTCTTCGCTGCTCTATCGCGCACGTGGCTGAGTAGCGTTCTTAGACCCGTACCCTTCTTCCGTGGCCTCAGCTCGCCTGGACCCATAGGCCGTGCCGTCTTCTACTTCGCGATCGTCACCGCGGTCGGGATGTTCTTCTGGATCTACTGGAACGCTCTGGAGCAAATCGTGGGCGGTGGCGTGGATAACGCCCTCCTTCAAGATCAGTTTGGATTGACGCTCTCGCCCGAGGAACAGATCGTCGGCCTCCTGGTCGGCAGCTTTGCGTTGTTTGTGTTCCTCGTATTTCTCGCCATCGCGGCGCTCTTCGTGTCGGCGGCGATCATCCATCTCGGCTTCGCCGTCGTAGGTGCGGGGCGTCGAGGGTTCAATGGAACATTCAGGGCCGTGGCCTATTCATCGGGGCCCGTGGTGTTCACGGTCTTCCCGTTCTTCGGTCAGCTTGTCGCGCTCGTGTGGGGCTCCGTGCTTCTCTTCATCGGGGTCCGTGAAGTCCAACGCACGTCAAACGGACGCGCTACGGTCGGGTTTCTGTTACCCGCTGTGGTCCTATTCCTCCTCTTCCTCTTCGTCGCGTTCATCATCGCCCTGCTCGCGAGCAGCGCCGACATCGGTCCCGTCGTCCAGGCGGGAACTGATGTGGGAGCCTCCTTGTTGGGCTAGGGCCGGGACGAACGCCGTTCTGGTTTTTAACTGAAAGGCCAGCACGCCCATGTTCAGTCGCTTGCGGTTTCCACCTGCCCTGTTTCTCGCCGCGACTCTAGTAGTGACTGGTGAGGCCACCGCTCAACCGCTCACATACCGGACGCCCAACATCGGGGGCACTTGGGTCACCTCTCCATGGAACCTTTACTTCTCCTTCAATCACCGATTTCGCATAGCGGGCGATAAGGACATCACGGACATCTTCGACGAGGGCAAGGTCACCAACTCGCCTACGTTCAACCTGGCGCTCGGCTTGTGGCCACCCGTTATGGCGGGCGTGATGTACATGACCAACCCATCGATCCGGAACGACTTGAGAACGAACGAATGGTTCCCCTACGTGAAGGTCGCTCCTTGGCGGAGAGAGACCTGGTCGGTCTCGGTCCTCGGCGGCTACAACAGCCAAGCCGAAAGCCTTGATGGGGTGCTGGCCGGGCAGACGACGATCGGACGGCTCGAGTTGCTCGGGGAGGCGCGGGGCTTCACCGATGCACTTCACACGGGCGAGGGCGGCCTCGCCCTCGCCGGTGGGCTCGGGTTCAGGCTGAGCGACTTTCTAACCTTGGCGGGCGACGTAGGCGGCCTGGTTGCTGGCCCCGACACCGGCGTGGCCTGGAGCGCGGGCCTACAGCTCGCCATACCGTACACACCCCACACCTTTTCACTGCAGGCGAGCAACTCGGCGGGCACAACGCCGCAGGAGGCATCCTTCAATGGCTTTGGGGATGACGTCGCTTGGGGATTCGAATTCACCGTGCCGTTCAGCGGCTTCGCGCGCTGGGGTCGGATCTTCGACAACGACGGTCCGGGCGCGGAGGGGGCCGCTGCGGCGACGGGCGTGCCTGCGGAGCCGCGGCGCGTGGTGGAGGTCGACATCCGCGAGTTCAAGTTCCAGGCTGATACCGTCCGCGTGGAAGTGGGCGGCACGGTCCGCTGGATCAATCGCGACGCACTGGCTCACACCAGCACTGCCGACGATGGAGCGTGGGAGTCGCCGCTCATCGGACCGGGAGAGACTTATACGAAGAGGTTCGTTGAGGTCGGCACTTTTCCCTACCACTGCACACCGCACCCGTTCATGCGCGGTGTAGTCATCGTAGAACCTCGCGATGGGGGTTGATCGAATGAGGATAGGTTCGTCGAGCGCGCTGATCGCGCTCGCGGCGGCCGTGCTTCTGGCCGGCTGCGGCGGCGATGACGAGCCTATGGAGAACACGGATCCGCCGGTGGTGCCGCCGCCTCCGCCGTCGGGTAATGTGGTCGTCGTGGAGATGCGGAATATCGCCTTCAATGCGCCGGGCGGCGGCGACGCCGTAACGATCTCGTTGGGAGATGAGGTTCGTTGGGTTAACCAGGATGCGGAACAACACACGGCGACGTCGACGAACGTGCCGTCGGGCGGTGCGTCCTTCGACAGCAATCTCTTGAGGCAGGGCCAATCCTTCGTCTTCCTTCCCAACGTGCGGGGCACATGGACCTACCTCTGCGAGGTGCACCCATCCCTCATGATAGGCGCAACGATCACGGTGCAGTAAGCATACCGCCGGATTGAGAGCGATGTCTTGGCGGACCGACGTCCGCGGCTGACCGGCTGGCTTTCCCGGGTGCGCTTGTCTCGGCCGGCAAGTTTTGTGTTATAATCCAGCGCTATCGTCGAGTTGCTTCGAAGGGCGTAACAAAAGGGGAGCTATATGGGAAGTAGATTGGTGGCTCGCATGTCTGTATTGGCGGCGCTCGCCGCAGCGGTGGGCTGTGGCGGAAGCGATGATCCCACCGGTAATGGGGGGCCGGCGTCGCCGGCTGTGTTGGTTACCGTTACGATGCAGGGCACGGCGTTCAACGCGCCGGGCGGTGGAGATGACGTTACCATCCAGCTGGGCGACACGGTTCGTTGGATGAATCTCGACCCATTCAATCACACTGCCACATCCACCAGCCTGCCGACTGGCGGGTCGGCCTTCGATAGCCCGCTGCTAGGCTTCAACCAAACCTTCGATTTCGTGC
>CANPVX010000060.1 GCA_947581815.1 Candidatus Indicimonas acetifermentans
CGACCGATCCGCCGCCCACGAACGCCCGGGCAGCTAGCTTATAGGGGCGCTG
This sequence comes from Candidatus Indicimonas acetifermentans, assembly GCA_947581815.1. Lineage (GTDB taxonomy): Bacteria > Gemmatimonadota > Gemmatimonadetes > Palauibacterales > KS3-K002 > Indicimonas > Indicimonas acetifermentans. Next base: position 53 of record CANPVX010000060.1, read on the forward strand.
AATTGGAATTACATCTTCAACGCCCGGCATCGCCCTTAGACCGACGTTCGCCAGCACGCTTTCATCGCCGATGCAGCCTACGATCGTTCGTGTCGTGCCACGCGAGACATGCGCTTTCAGCCCGTGGACTTCGATCCGCTCGATGACTCGTTCCAGGTGCTCCGGCGTCGCGTCTTCACGGAAGACCACAATCATGGGTTCTATCTCCGCTTGCAGAGTTATTAGACTACGCCGGCTTTGGCACGAGCACCCCGTGCTCTTCACACGCCTCAGCCAACCTCCGCTCTAGATATCCGGGATCGGCAGCCAGCGATTGCCGCAGCTCTCCAAGCGCTTCGACCAAGCCATCGACCGCACGGCCAACGTTATCCGAGTTGTCAGCGAGCATCTGCGAAACCATCACCGCGTTCGCTCCCGCCAAGCGACTGGCACTCCCGAAGCCGGGCCCTGCAAGGAACGCATCAGGGGCAACGGATCGTCGCAGCTTTGCCGCCTCCTCTACGAGGCCGACGGCTAACAGCGCGGGGAGATGGCTCGTTACCGCAACGACGCGGTCGTGCGTTTCTGCTTCCACGCGAACAGGCTCCGCTCCGACGCCGCGAACAAAAGACTCCGCCCGCGCGAGCGTCGCCTCATCCGTTTGGGGTGCCGGGACGAGCGCCCAGTTCGCGCCCCGAAACAAACCGGCGCTCGCTGCCCTCGGGCCCGCGCCCGTGCCACCCGCCATCGGATGCCCGCCCACGGCCCCGACACCTCGAGGCAGCGAGCCCATAGCGATGACTACGCTTCGCTTCGTGCTCCCCACGTCGGTCACCAGCGCACCCGGCGCGACGCGCTCTCCCACGAGAGGCAGAAGTTCCAGAATCTGGAGCACCGGGGTCGCGAGCACGACCACGTCGGCTGCTTCCAGCTCTCCCCCCAAATCCCGGCCCGCACCCTCGACCAAGCCCAGCCGCAGCGCCAGTCGAACGGCTTCGGGATCGCTGTCGTAACCTCTGACAGCGGTGAAGCACGTGCTCGCTCGGGCCGCTGCGGCGACCGACCCGCCGATCATCCCAAGTCCAATGACCAGTAGACGGCCCTGCTCGCCCGCCCCGACCCTGACATCAGCTCGCCCGGCCATGTCCGGTTGCCATTCGGCGTCACCAGGCTCGGCGAGGTCGGGCCTCATGGCGGCCGCTTCACCGAGGTAGACGTGCCTCGGCGCGTTATGGCCGTCCACGAGCAGCAATACCCGGATCACTCGCTCGGTCGCGCCCGCGACTTGGCACTCCTCTGCGCCGAGCATCGGCACGTCTTCCCAACCCATCTCGCGCGCTACGTGAGCCGGGAACTCGGCATCCAGATCCGGCGTCATCGTGAACCACGCGGCCGCGATGCGCACAGTCTGGAGACTGTTGCGTCGCAAGATCTCCCCTAGCAGCTGCTTCGTCGCTCTGGAGATCGCAGCTTTGCTGTTGCTCCCGGCGCAAATCGCGCCTCGAATCGCTGTCATAGTTCACCGAGCCCGCAAGTCAGAAACAAAAAAAAGGCCCCCTATCGTGGGAGCCGCGTCTTCGAGAGCCTGGCGCCTCTTCTACACGGACGCACCCTCGCGACTCGGCTCCCCGCCGGGATAGCCGTAGTACAGATAACCGTCTGCGAGGTACGTTACGTGGCACATATTGTCAGCCAAGATGAGGGACCGACCAACGATCGTCAAGATGCGCTCGTTGGCGGTCGAACGGGGTGGCTGCGCATCGCCGTTGGCGCTAGTTTCCGCGCCTTCAACGCAACACTAGCGCAAGGGTGACGCCTATATGGATCTCAGCGGACGCGTCGCACTCGTGACGGGCGCCGCTCGGCGCTTGGGTCGGGCCATCGCGCGTGCTCTCGCCGAGGCGGGAGCCGACCTGGCCCTCCATCACCACGCTTCTGCCGAGCTCGCCGAGGAAGGAGCAGAGGACCTCCGCGGCCTTGGGGTGCGAGTGGAGGTGTTCCAGACCGATCTGGCGGAGGTCGACCAGATCGCCGGGCTATTCGACGAAATTGCTCGCTCCTTCGGAGGCCTGGACATCCTTGTGAACAACGCCGCCATTTTCGAACGGACGCCCCTGCTCGACATCTCTCCGGCGGATTGGGATCGGGTGCTCAACCTGAACTTGCGCGCCCCATTCTTCTGTAGTCAGCATGCGGCGCGTCTGATGATGAGCCGAGGGCTGGGCGGGGGGGGGGGCAGCATCGTCAACATCGCGGACGTTGGTGGATTACAACCGTGGCCGGGCTACGCCCACCACAGCATCGCCAAGGCGGGCGTCATCATGCTGACCCGCGTCTTGGCTCGGGCGCTCGCCCCGGATATTCGGGTCAACGCGGTGGCGCCCGGTCCCATTCTGCCACCCAGTGATGTGAGCCCCGAGGAGCGGGACGAACTGGCCCAGAGGACGGCTCTGAAGCGGTTGGGTCGACCGGAGGATGTGGCGCACACGGTCCTCTTTCTGGTGCGCTCGGACTATGTCACGGGAGAGACCATCGTCGTCGATGGCGGCAAGATGCTGCTGACCTGAGCATTAGGTCTCGACGACGCCCTCGAGAATGACGACCGCGCAGGCCATGCCCGCCTCGTGGCTCAGGCTGACCCAGGAACGCTCAACGCCCAAGGACTCGGCGCATTCCTTCACTTTCCCAGCATAAGTAAGTGTCGGCGGCCCCCTACCGTCCCGCACGACCTCCAGGTCGAGCCAACGCACACCGGGCCCTTTCCCCGTACCCAGCGCCTTTAGAGCGGCCTCTTTCGCCGCGAATCGCGCGGCCAGGCACTCGTCGGCGTTAGCTCGCTTGTCGCACTCGGCGAGCTCGCCAGGTGTGAAGAGGCGGCGCCGCGCCCGCTCGCCATGGCGATCTAAAGCGGCCCTTATCCGCTCGATCCTCACAACGTCGATGCCTATCCCAACGATCATACGGCGCTACGCAACTCGAGGATCGGCTCGGTGAGGGACCCGGCGCCAAAACGGACCGGATCGGCGGCCGGCAGCCCCGTCACATCTCTGGCCTCGTCGACGAGACGATGTGCCTCCCTCTCGCTCACCTCCGATGTATTGAGAGCGATCCCCAGGACTTTGGCCGGGCGGATCCAAGATGCCGCGGCTTCGTACATCTCGACCACCGCGGGGAGCTCCGGCACCGCGGTCCACTCCAGGCCGCCCCCGATGTGGTGCTCGCGGCCAGGCTCGTGGCACAGGATCATCCCGTGGGGGAGAGACCCGTGCAAGAGCCCCAGCGTTACGCCCGAGTAGCCCGGGTGCGAAAGGGCGCCCTGCCCCTCTACTAACAACACTTCTCCTCCACGTGAAGCTCCTTCGAGTACCAGCCATTCCGTAGCACCCGAAACGAAATCGCTCGGCACGGCGTCCACGGCGACGCCCCAGCCGGCGATCAAGATGCCGGTCTGCCCTGTAGGCACCATCAACGCGGCGACCCCACTCCGCTTCAGCTCTTCAGCCAGCTCCAGGCTAGCCGTCAGCTTGCCCACCGCGCAATCGCTCCCCACCGTCAGGATCACGAGGGCGTCTACGTCAAGCGCGGCGCCGGTCGCCACCGGAAAGCTTCGAGACGGGACTCGCAGGTCGTGCAGCTGGATGCCGGCAGCGCGCGCAGCGGCTGCGACCGCGGGATCCGCCGCCAGCGGGCCGTGCATTCCACTCCAGAGATCGAGCCCGGCCTCGGCCGCGCCGACACAGAGCTCCACCCATTTCGCCGGCAAGCGTCCACCTGCCGGCGCGATCCCGATCAGCAGAGCGTCGGGGTCTCGTGCTAGGCCCTCTTCCAGATTGCTGACGATCGGTATGTCGCCGCCGAAGCCGAGGACGTCCTCGACGCTCCTGCCGGAGAGGTTCGAATCGATCACGGCAGCGATTTGGCCGGGTAAGTAGCGGATAGCGCAGATGGCGGTCTTGGCATAGAGAGTATCGAACCGCTGCTCGGCGAGGACGAGGAACCGCGGCGAAACAGGTCGATCAGTTGACCCCATCGTCTACTCGATGGCTTGAACGAGCGCTCACCGCTCGAGAAGCGAGGGGACGCTCAACTCCGCAGCGGAGGGATGCACCAGAACGCCGTCGCCCGTAGGCAAGCTGATGACAACGGGCGCGTCTTCTTCAATTCTATGGAAACCCTTCCCTTCGAGAATCCGGTGCACGTAGATACGCCTCGTGATGACCATCACGCTAGCCAGGACCGGTACTGCCACCAGCAACCCCACGAGCCCGAGCAGCTTGGCCATCACCAGAACCGACAGAATCGTGAGCACGGGCGGCAGCTGTATCTGTTTCTCGAAGATCATCGGAGCCACGACGTTGGCCTCGAACAAGTGCACCACGACGCCGAGCAAGATGACCAAAAATGCCTTCGCGATACCTCCGGTCGAGATCGCGAACACTGCGGGGAGGAAGGTCGACACGATTGTCCCGAAGAACGGCACGATAACGGCCAATCCGGTGAAAACGCCGAAAGCCATCGAATACGGAACATCCAACAGACGCAGACCCAGCCAGGTTAGCGAGCCCAAGACGACCATGGCGAGGCCCTGACCCACCAACCAGGCGCGCAACGTGTGTCCGAGGTCGGCCAGAATATCGCGCGCCAGCTCCCGATAGGCGGGCGGCGTCACGGCGATGAGCCCCTCGCGGTAGACACCTGGCTTCAGCGCCAGGTAGATCCCCATGATCAATACCGAAACCGCATGGATCGCGACGCCCATACCCGAGAACACATAGGGCGCGATCCCTCCGAAGAACCCGCTGACCTGCTCGAAGACGTTATCGAGGTAGCCCTCACCCTCGCTGATCGGAGTGAGGATGCGGCCGAGGAGCTGGTTCTCCTGGGCGAGCCGGGCGAGCTCGACTTCCCAGGCCGCTACATACCCGGGTAACGACCCGATGAGCTCCTGGAACTGGATAACTACGGGCGGAACTATGAGGAGCGATACGGCGCCCACCATAACGAACGTCAGGAGCAGGGCGATGAGGAGCCCGAACCCGCGCGAGAGGCCTAGCCGGCGGGCCATTGTATCGGTGATCGCGGCGAGATATATGGAGAACAGCGTGGCGATGAACAGAAGGAAGAGGATGTCGGCGACGCTGTTTACAAACAGCAGCAACAGGACGACGAAAACCGTCGTAGCGAGTACACCGTAGACCCAGCGCGGCCCGACTGTTCGGGCTCCGTCAGTCAGCTCGCTCCTCCTTCGCCTCCGCTTCCACTTCCACCTCCGCTTCCGCTTCCGCCTCTGCTTCGACGATCTCGGCCTCGACCACTTCGTCGGTCGTCATCTCCCCATCGCCAGCGGGAAGCAGACCCATCTCTTCTTTGAGAGAGGACAGTCGACGATCGATGTCGATATCTCCACCCTCCAAGCGGGCGAACTCCTGCTCCAGAGAATCCCCGCCCAGCTCCTCATCGACCTCGGCCGCGGCCAGCGCTTTCATCTCGGTGTCCTCGATGCGCTCGGCCATTCGGTCGAAAGCCTCGAACGCGCTGCGATCAGAGAGCCCAGCCATCGTCTCGTGGATTCTATGCTGAGCCTGCGCCCGCTTCTGCCGAGCGATGAGGATGTTCCTCTTCCGCTTCGCCTCCTCGATCTTATTGCTGAGCTGCCGCAGCGTATCCTTCAGCTGCTCGGTCTCCGAGGCGTGAGCCCGCCACTGTTCCTCCAGGGCATGGCCGTGCGCTTCATGTTCCTGGCTGCGCAGCAGCGCCTGCCTCGCCAGGTCATCGCGTCCCTCGCGCAGGGCGAGCTTGGCTCGGCGCTCCCAATCAGCATTCTGCTCGCGCTCATCCGTCACCTGCCGCCTCAGCTTGCGCTCGTCCGCGATGGCGACGGCAACTTCCTGCTTGGCCTGCGCCAGTTGCCCACGCATATCCTCGATGATCTGGTTGAGCATCTTCTCCGGATTCTCAGCCCGAGCGATCAAATCGTTCAGGTTCGACCGGATCATCGTGGACAGCCTGCTCAATATACCCATAGGTCAGCCTCTCCCTAGGGAGTACGGTAGTGCGCTAGCACTTTGTAGTGCGCTGACAGAGCGAGCAGAATACTGTCAAGCGAGGCCTGCACCTCGCTGAAATCCAAGTCCGCTAACTCCAAGGCATCTGTCAGCACGATATCGTCCCCCTCCAACCCGTAAGCTCCATGCACAAGATCCGTAGCGTTCAGCTCCAGCAGCGAGCGAAAGAGCCCTTGCCGCAGCTCCTCGTCATCCGGCGTCCGCATCACCTCCGCTCGCAGGAGCAGAATGGGCGGAGTGTGATTCAGGACGACAGGCGGTACCCCTTCCTGACCATTGCCGACCAGCCACATACTTTCCCGCAGTTCTTCGTAGGGAAGCTCCAACCGAATCAGAAAGCGCTCGATGTCCTCACTCGTGACCATCTCGGCCTCCGCTCATTTTTCGCACATCTTCGTCACTGGCCTCCCCCGACCCAAGACTCAGCGGCCTGGATTCCGTGAGAAGCCGTGTTATGAAAGACTGCTCTTCCACGATCCGGTCCACGCGATCCCGAAGCGCTTCGATATCACGCCGCGCTCGCTCCATATCGGCCTGCGATGCTGCGCCTTTCGGAGCCGCCCGCGCCGAGAAGTTCCGAATCGTGTCACCCATGGCCCTACCTACCGGCGAATCCAATACGATCTTCGCCAGAAAGATCAGCCCAAAGAGATAGAGAACAGCCATTATACATAACTACGATAATGGGAGGCCGGCGGTTTCCTCCGCATCTCGCGCACTAACCGGTCGCCAGCTGGTCAACTAGACCAATATCGGTCGTTCTTGGGAGATCGGCTAGGTCCGCCCCTTGCACGCGCGCCGCCGGGCCTCGGCCGAACCTGCGAGTCTTGAAGAGCTTATTCTCGCCGAGCCGCTTGAAGCATCATCGTGAGTTGAGCGCGGAGGGCCTGGCCCTTGTCCCGCGCCTGGCTCCATTCACGGCGACCCGCCAGCGCCCTCACCTCCTGTAGTCCCTCACCCAGGAGCCCCACCGAACCCTCCAGTTCCCCGCCCGCCGCCAGCTGGCCCAGCTCAGCCAGCAGCCGATCCGAATCTGTAAGGACGCTTTCAACTTGAGCGCGAAGCTCGGCTACGGTGGGTTCAGGCTTTGGCTCCGGAATCGCCGGCACCGGGGGCTCTTGAGCCGTCGGGGCCGCCGAATCTTGGGATGCTGACCGGAGTGGCTCTGCGGCCTTTGGGGGCTTGAGCGGCTGCTCGGCGCCATCTGTTCCAGCCACGCCCGCGCGGCGTCGCGACAAGACGACCATGCCTACCACGACCGCCACTAGAGCAACTCCAACGATGATCCAGACGACGGTCAAGGCTCCTCCACGACCCTAGAGTCGTGTATTCGATCTAGAAGGGAAGTCGATCCGTGAAGAAGAGGACCAGATAGGCCATCCCCCAGAGGGTGAGGAAAGTGTAAGCCCCGAGGAGCCATACCCTGGATCCCCGCATGCTCGTTGACTCGACCGCAGCGGGCCCCTCCTGCGTGGGCTCCACTGCTAACTCATTGTGGCTACTAATGTTATCGCGAACGGCGGTTTCGATATTCATTGCCCTCTGGGCCTGGGTTTCGTAGACGATGTGCCTTCCTAAGTCGGCTGAGCGCCGCTAGATGCGGCAGTTCCCCCCGAGCCGGCTCGACGACGGCTATCCGATCCTGACGGGAGCATTTTGCCGAAGCGGCCCCAAGTTATTTCCCGAAGCGGCTTTGTGTCAAGAGCCAGAGGAGGAATCCGGGCTCGAATCGCTACTCAGCACCCGGGTCACTCCGAATCGGATTTGGGGTCTTTGACCACGTTCGGGGGCTCGAGACGGGCTAGGTGGCGGAGGTTGGTCAAGGCGCGTCTGAAGAGCACGAACACCATCCCGGCCACGCCGACGAGCGCTCCAAGATCGATCATACCCAACGGAACGCCCTTCAGGCGGAACGTCGGCTCTAGTCCCAGCGCCAGGAGACTCCCAGCGATCACCAGAAGGACACGTAGCTCCGTCGGGCCGATCAGGCCGTAACCGAACGCGAAGACCCGCATGACATAGGTTTCGAGATAGACGTTGATCGACAGAAGGTAGAAGCCGATCAGAATGGTCAGGGCGACGGGCATCTGGAGGTAGGGCGAGAAGCCAAGGCCCACGCAGACGGCAGCGGCCGAGAACATGTCGGTGAGGTGGTCGAGATAGAAGCCGTAGCGGGGCCGCTCGATGCGACGGACGCGCGCCAGAGTGCCATCGAGGCTGTCCCCCACCCAGTTGACGACCCAGAGCGCGTTCGCTAGCCAGAGGTACATCGTGCTTCGACCCGAGAGGGCGTAGCACGCTCCGATGGAGAACGCCGAGATGACGCCCAGCGCCGTCATGTGGTCCGGCAGCACCCAGCTCGGTAGGGCTTTCGCCAGTCGCGGCAAGGCGTAGGCCTCGAACGGGCGCAAAACATGGTGCAGCTCGCGGGCCGCTTCCGCCGGGCCGGAGGCTCGGATCGAGTCCCGCTCCTGTTCGGATCTTTCGGCGGTCATTGGCCTCCCCCGCTTAGGCCGTCGTTGCGGCCCACTTCCGGGGCTTCGCTTTGGCCTTGTGGAGCAGAGGCCTCAGGAAGGCACCGGTGTGGCTCTTACGGACCTGAGCGATCTCCTCCGGCCTCCCAGCCGCTAGGATCTCGCCGCCTGCATCCCCGCCTTCGGGCCCCAGCTCGATAATCCAATCCGCCGTCTTGAGCACGTCCAGCTGATGCTCGATAACGACGACGGTATTGCCGCGCTCGACGAGCCGATGCAGGACATCGAGCAAGAGGCGAATGTCTTCGAAGTGGAGGCCCGTGGTGGGCTCGTCGAGTATGTAGAGCGTTCTGCCCGTCTGAACCTTGGAGAGCTCGGTGGCCAGCTTCACGCGTTGGGCTTCACCGCCCGATAGCGTAACGGAGCTCTGACCAAGGGTGATATAGCCGAGCCCAACATCGAAGAGAGTTTGCAGCTTGCGGCGGAGATTGGGGATAGGCTGGAAGAACTCCAGCGCCTCCTCCACCGTCATCGCCAGGACGTCTGCGATATTCTTTCCCTTGTAATAGACCTCGAGCGTCTCGCGGTTATAGCGACGGCCGCGGCACACCTCGCACGGGACGTAGACGTCGGGCAGAAAATGCATCTCGATCTTGACCAGGCCATCGCCTCGGCAGGCTTCGCAGCGTCCACCCTTCACGTTGAAGCTGAAGCGTCCCGGTGTGTAGCCGCGCATCCGCGACTCGGGCAGTCTCGCGAAGAGTTGGCGGATCGGAGTGAACAGGCCGCTGTATGTGGCCGGGTTCGAGCGGGGAGTGCGGCCGATGGGCGACTGATCGACATCGATGACCTTATCGATGTGCTCGAGTCCTTCGATCGCGTCGTGTTCCCCTGGCGTGAGCCGTGAGCGATACAAGCGCCTGGCCAGCGATCGATAGAGAATCTCCTCTACGAGCGTCGACTTGCCTGAGCCCGAGACCCCGGCGACGCAGATGAACCGACCCAGCGGAAACTCGACATCGATATCTCTCAGATTGTACTGGCGGGCGCCTCGCACCCAGATGCTCTCGCCCGTTCCGTCGCACCGCTCGAGCGGCACTTCGATTCTACGATCACCCCTCAGATAGGCTCCGGTGAGGGAGTCGGAAGAAGCCAGCACTGCCGCCAGCTCTCCATCGACCACGACATTGCCCCCGTTGCGGCCCGCACCGGGGCCCAAATCGATGACGTGGTCCGCGCGCCGGATCGTCTCCTCGTCGTGCTCGACGACGATCACGGTGTTACCGAGATCCCGCAACGATTCGAGCGTTTGCAACAGGCGCTTGTTGTCGCGTTGATGCAAACCGATGGACGGCTCGTCCAAAATGTACAACACTCCGACGAGCTTGGAGCCGATCTGCGTAGCGAGCCGAATGCGCTGGGCTTCGCCCCCGGACAGGCTCTCCGCGCTCCGACCGATCGTCAAGTAACCTACGCCGACATCCTGCAGGAACTGTAGCCGCTCGCAGATCTGCTTGAGTATCGGCCCGGCAACCGCCTCATCGATTGTGAGCCCACCCCTCCTACCCCTCCCACCCCTCCCACCCCTCCCACCCCCCTGCAACCCGGGGAGCAGCCGCCCGAAGAACCCGAGCGCCGAGTCGATCGTCATGACGATCACGTCTCGGATGGACTTGTCCTCGAAGGTCACAGCGAGCGCCTCCGGCTTCAGCCGGCTGCCATCGCATTCGTCGCAAACCGCATCGCTCATGAACTCGCCTAGCTTGGCGCGGACCTTGTCGTTGCTCGCCTGGTAGTAGCGGCGCTCCAGCCGCGCCACCGCGCCTTCCCAATCGAGGTCCTCCGATCCGTACAGGACTTCGTCCTTCATATCCTGCGGCAGGTCGTCCCAAGGGGCGTTCGGGTGCACTTCGTATTTCCGGGACAGCGGCTCGATCACGTGCTTTCGCACAAACCCGACGGGCGAGCCCCAGGCGATGAGCACGCCCTCCAGCAGCGAAAGCCGGCCATCGGCGAGCATGAGCTCGGGTGTGGCCACTTTCCTTATGCCCAACCCCGCACAAGCCGCGCACGCTCCGTAGGGTGAGTTGAACGAGAACTGGCGCGGCTCGAGCTCTGGGAGATTGATGCCGCAGTCGGGGCACGCATAGCGTTCGCTGAAGAGGCTGGGTGCAGGTTCGACGCCGTTCTCGTAGCGATCCACCTGCACGATTCCATCCGCTGTGCGCAGCGCCGTCTCGATCGAGTCCGTCAGCCTACCGCGATCGCTGCCGCGCACCGCGAGACGATCGACAACAACCGCGATATCATGGTTCACACGTCGGTTGAGTTTCGGCGGATCATCCAGGTCGAACGTCTGGCCGTCGACGCGCACGCGAACGAACCCATCCTTCCGCGCCCGCTCGAACAGATCTTTGAACTCGCCCTTGCGGCCGCGAACGAGCGGTGCCAGCACCTCGATCCGTGCTCTCTCTGGCCACCCCAGAACAGCCTCGGCGATCTGTTCCGGAGTCTGGCGCTGAACGGGTCTTCCGCACGATGGACAATGAGGTGTGCCACAACGCGCCCACAGCAAGCGCAAGTAGTCGTAGATCTCGGTGATCGTGCCGACCGTCGAACGAGGGTTGCGGCCGGCCGTTTTCTGCTCGATGGAGATCGCCGGCGAGAGCCCGTCGATAGAATCGACGTCGGGTTTCTCCATCAGGCCCAGGAACTGGCGCGCGTACGCCGACAGCGATTCGACGTAACGCCGCTGGCCCTCGGCATAGATTGTGTCGAACGCGAGGCTCGACTTCCCCGACCCCGACAACCCGGTGATCACTGTCAGCCGCTTACGCGGGATCCGGACCGTGATGTTTCTCAGGTTATGCTCGCGTGCTCCACGCACAACGAGGAATTCTTCAGGCATATTAAAAACGCGTCATCAGGCGTTTGGAACGGCGACCGCGAGCGCTCGCTTGCGCACGCTCGCGGTGAACGGGGTCATCCCGAACAGCTCTCCGTCCGCTTGTACAGCTAGCGGCGGGTCTGCTTCGACCCGAACCTCGCGACCTCTTAAGTAGCGAATTCTCGGGTTCCGGTGTGGACGCCCGGTCATGAACGACGCCACAACGGAGATAAGACTGAGTGTCGAGTCGGCCCCGAGGATGCAGATGTCGAGCAGGCCGTCATCGATGCTGCCGTCCCTGATGATGTTGATCGGCCAGGGCAGCCCAGGCAGCCGCAGTCCCGGCAGATTCGCCACCTCGAGCCCGACTCCGCGCTCAATGAAGGACTCACCGTCGAGAGTAATTTCCAGCGACGCCACTTGAGGCGACAGCCCGGCTTCCACCGCGGCATATACATACGCCAGGTACCCCAGGCGCTGCTTGAGTCTCGCGTCGGGGGAAATGAGCGCCGTATCGAAGCCCGCACCTGCCATGCAGGTGAAAGGTCGATCGTTGATCATACCCACATCGATCCGCCGCGGGCGTCCCGTCGCCGCCACCGAGACGGCCCGTGGGATACGAGAGGGTACGCCAAGATTGGCGGCTAGCTGGTTGCCCGTCCCCGTCGGGATCAGCCCTAACACCGTGTCTGTATCGGCAATCGACGCTACCGCCTCCATCACGGTGCCGTCCCCGCCAGCGACCAAGACGCGCGGAAAGCCGGACGCGACCGCCGCCGCCGCTAGCTCTTCGGCGTGCCCCGGTGCCTCTGTGTATGCAAATTGGTAAGATACGCCTCGGGCCTCGAGCGTTGTCCCGATGATTCGTCGAAGTCGCTCAGGATGGCGTCCGCCAGCGGCCGGATTCTGGATGACGTAGACTTTCGACCCGGGCGCCGCGTCCGGCGCCTCAGCGGGTCCGGCTTGGCTAGATCGTTCGGGCAAGACTCTCGAGCCGCGCGACTCGCTCCTCAGTGGGCGGGTGCGTTCGAAACAGCGCGCTGATTCCGCCACGCAGCGGATTGACGATGGCCAGGTTCGCAGCCGACGGGTTCAGACGCATGGGGTTCCGCCGTGCGGCGCCCTCGAGCGTCATGAGCGCGCGCGCCAGGGCCCGTGGGTCCCCGCTGATCTGCGCTCCCACTCGGTCCGCTCTGTACTCCATCTGCCGGCTGACTGCCATCTGGACAATCAGGGCAGCCAGGGGGCCCAGAATCATCATCGCGATCAACGACACGGGATTTCGATCCTTGCCACCGAAGAAGATGGCGAAACGCGACAGGAACATCACGGCGCCAGCCATGGTCGCCGCTAGCGTGCTAGTCAGCATATCGCGGTTCTTGATATGTGCGAGCTCATGGGCCGTTACGCCCTCCAGCTCTTCCTTGCTTAGGGATCTCAATATCCCCTGCGTATAGCACACGACTGCGTTCTTGTAGTCGCGGCCTGTAGCGAAGGCGTTGGGCTGATCGGCGTCTGAGATGCCGATCTTCGGCATCGGAAGTCCTGCACGTTGCCGTAGACGGTCTACCATTGCGTAGAGCTCGGGATGCTCGTGCGGCTCGATGATCCGCGCGCGGTACATCTTTAGGACCGCTTTGTCGCTGAACCAGTACGACCCGAAATTGAACAGCGCCATGATGATGAACGCCGGCAACATCGCTTGCGGACCGCCGAACGCATAGGCCACCCCCACGATGAGGGCGGTCATCACCGCCATCAGTCCAAAGATCTTGACGTAGTTTCCCATTTTAACCTCTATCGTCGCCCGGCCCGGCCGGCCGACGTGGTTCGCTATGGATTGTGTACAAAGGTACACTGGCGGCACCCTTACGATCCACATCGGCGCCGGCCGTACGCAACTTCACCAGCTTGACGTGATCCTAATAGCTCCAGCCGTAAAAGAGGAGGAGCCCGAGACTCTCCTGTAGATCGGCCCCAGGGTTCTGGGCTGGGATAGTCGTTCCTCGGGCGATGCGCGGCTCGGCGATGCCCTGGAGAGTGAGCTTATCGGTCAACCTCCATTCGACGTTCACCGTTGGAAGGTTGATGAGCGTGGACAGGTGCCGCGCGACGCTCAC
>CANPVX010000061.1 GCA_947581815.1 Candidatus Indicimonas acetifermentans
GATGCGGCGGAGGACGGAGCCATCGACACAGCCGCTCGGCTTGGTCTGGACGTGCTCCAGCTGCACGGCGCCGAGTCCCCTGAACTTTGCCGGCGGATCGGGGCCGCTGGCGATTGGCGGGTGTGGAAGGCGATCCACGTCGATGCGAGCACGGATCTCGTGCGCGAGGTCGATCGCTACGCCGGAGCCGTGGACGGAGTTCTTGTCGAGGGCCGGAGCGATCGTGGGAAGGGAGGCGTGGGCGCGCGTTTCGACTGGGAGATCGCGGCGAGCGCTCGCCAGAGCTGGCCCGAGGGGCTCACCCTGATAATGGCGGGAGGGCTGACCGCCGGTAACGTCTCTTCGGCCGTCCAGGTCGTCGGACCGGATGTCGTAGACGTGAGCTCGGGAGTTGAGAGAGTGCTGTGTGAAAAAGATCCGGAGAAGCTGCGGGCGTTCATCGCCGCGGTGAAGAAGACAATAGGAAGGGCATCGGGATGAGCTCGAAGTCAAAGCGCCAGCCCGCCGGCGGGCGGGGCTTGCTGACCGACCGCTTCGGACCCTACGGCGGTCGATACGTGCCCGAGACCCTCATCCCGGCCCTGGATGAGCTCGCCGCCGCTTTCGAGGCGGCCTGGGAGGACGATTCCTTTCGGGCCGACCTCGATCGCCTGCTGCGGGAGCACGCCGGCCGCCCTAGCGCTTTGACCCGGGCCGAGCGGCTCGGGCGAGAGCTGGGCGGCGTCGACGTGTACCTGAAGCGCGAAGACCTCAACCACACGGGCGCCCACAAGATCAACAACACCCTGGGGCAGGCGCTTCTCGCCCGGCGGATGGGCAAACGGCGACTGATCGCGGAGACGGGCGCCGGCCAGCATGGGGTGGCGACGGCCACGGCGGCGGCACTTTTCGGGATGGAGTGCTGTATCTACATGGGCGAGCGGGACATGGCGCGGCAAGCGCTGAACGTGTTTCGCATGGAGCTGCTCGGAGCCGAGGTCAGGGCCGTCGGGGCCGGCAGCCGAACGCTCAAGGACGCCACGAGCGAGGCGATCCGGGATTGGGTGACGAATGTTGGCGAAACACATTATATTATAGGGTCGGTTGTCGGGCCGGCCCCCTACCCCTGCCTTGTTCGAGAATTCCAGACCGTCATAGGACGAGAGGCGCGCCAACAGATGCTAGCCACGGTCGGCCTGCCGGACGCGGTTTTCGCCTGCGTCGGCGGTGGTTCCAACGCCATCGGCATCTTCCACGGCTTCATGGGAGACGCGGGAACGGAGCTGGTGGGTGTCGAGGCCGCTGGTGCGGGCCTGGACACCGGTCTGCATTCCGCTTCACTCGCCCGCGGAAAGGCGGGGGTTTTGCACGGATCGCTGAGCTACCTCCTTCAGGACGACGCGGGCCAGGTCAGCGAGGCCCACTCGGTGTCGGCGGGGCTGGATTATCCCGGAGTTGGACCCGAGCACGCCTTCCTGAAGGATCAGGGGCTGAGTCGCTACGAGAGCGTGAGCGACGACGAAGCGCTGGAGTCTTTTCGCACACTCTCGAGGCTGGAGGGCATCATACCAGCGCTGGAGCCGTCCCACGCGCTCGCCCAACTCGGCAAGGAGGCGGAGCGCTGGAGAGGGCGTAAAGTGCTGGTCTGCTTGAGCGGCAGGGGGGACAAAGACGTGGCGGAAGTTGCGCGCCTCGAGCGGGGCGGCAGGGCGCAGGGGGAGGGGGAGGAGCGGTGATGGACGACGAAGTCCTGAACAGCCTACCTGATTTTCTAGAGACAGACGACCTCGAGGAAGGATTCGAGGTCGCTGAGGACAACGCGCTGGAGCTGGAGGTCAAGAAACTCTTCGTCCTTCTACTCAAGACCCTCCGTTCCTCGGCCCTCTACGTGGAGGGCAATCCTCTCCTCCACCAATTCTTCGAAGACCTGAAGGCACAGCTGCAGGCGCTTTGGGCGATAACTCCGAGTCTATCCTTCATCGTTTCCGAGACTGAGATCTACTGCAACGAGAGCTCGGTCTACAAGGAGGAGCTGACCGCGCCCGAGAATCTCGCTTTCCAGCTGTTCAAGGATGGGATCCGCCGCTTCGAGTTCTTCCCCGGGATCGAGGACGAAGAGATTCGGCAGTTCCTAGAGCTGCTGCGTCTTGCCCGGACGCTGAAAGGCGATGAAGACGACTTGCTGACGCTGCTCTGGAATCAAGATTTTTCGTTCCTGCGCTACGAGTACATCGACGTTCTGGGCGATGAGCCGCCGGTGAAGAACGCGGATTTGAGTGCGGACGCCGACGAGGAGCTGCCGCTGCTCCCTTCCCTCGAGCTCGCTCCGGAGCTCCAGACCCCGCAGGTGCGCGAGGACTTCGAGCCCTCGCTCTACTTCCTCGACGAGGCGGAGGTGGCCAACCTCCAGCAGGAGCTACAGCGGGAGTGGGGTCGTACGATCAAGAAGGATGTGATGCTGGCTGTGCTGGATCAGTTCGAGATGGGCGATATGGATCGCCGCTACGAGATCATGGGGATCTTGCGACAGATGCTGCCGCGGATCTTGGCCGAGGGCGACTTCTACCACGCGGCCAAGATAGTGAACGAGCTCGGGACTATAGCCGACAAGACTTCAGATCCCGAGGTGGGCGACCATGTCGATCAGATTATAGGAGAGCTGAGCGAGCCCGTCGTTCTCGAGCAGCTGGTTCGCCTGTTGGAGGATGGCATGATCACGGCGGATAGCGAGGAGCTCGCGACGCTGCTCGACGCGCTGAAGCCGACCGCCATAGTCATCCTGATGGAATCGGCTCCTCTGATCGCTCGGCCAGAAGCGCGCAAGCTGATGACCGAGACGCTGGACCGTCTGGCGGCGCTGAACCCGGCCTCGATACAGGGGCTGTTGGAGTCAGATGACGACCGGGTGGCGGCCGAGGCTGCGAGGATCGTGGGGCGGCTGAAGTTGGTCGAGTCGGCCGACGCGATCGCTAAACTGCTGGAGCGTCCGGCGGGCGAAGTTCGAGTCGCAGCGGTCGAATCTCTGGTACAGCTTCGCACATCGAGGGCCGGCAAGCCGCTCCTCAAAGCGCTCACAGACTCGCAGCGCGACGTCAGGCTGGCGGCCGCCAAAGGATTGACCGAGCTGAAATTCAAGCCGGGGTTCGCTGAACTCGAGACCCAAATCCAGAATAAGGAGGTTTGGCGGCGCGATGTGACCGAGCAACTCGCTCTTTTCGAGGCCTACGCCGCGGCAGGTGGCCAGGATTGCATAAAGCTGCTGAATCGCATGCTCAATGGACGCCGGACGTGGTGGTCCCGCTATCCTAGCCAGATTCGAGCTTGCGCGGCGCGCGGCCTGGGCGTTGTCGGCGGCGACGACGCCATCCGCGTCCTAGCAGCCGGTAGTAAGGACAAGGATCCGATTGTGCGGAGCGCCGTAAGCGCCGCGCAACGTGGCCCAACCCCAGAGAAAGAGTCGGATGCCGACGCGTGAGGATACGCTGGGCATCGATCCCACGACGGCCCTCAGCAACGACGGTCGCCGGGTGCTCGCCTCGCTGTATACGACCATGCGCTCTCTGCGCCTTTATCCTCTCGAGAATCAGGTCGTTCAGAGGGCCTTGGGTGAAGTCGACGGACTCGTAAGAGGGATTTTGAACCGCGAGGGTAGCCTGCACCTTCGCCTGGCCGGCGACTTCGTCTTCATCAACGACGTGCGGGTGCGCCTGGACCTGGCCAACTACGCCAGCTTCGTGTTCGTGCGCAAAGCGTTGGAGCAGCACGAGATCGGCGACATCGACGTCGGGCAGCAGGCAGATCAGCGCGAGTGGACCTCGTTCCTCTCGCTGTTGTCGGGCGAGGCCGAGGAAGGGGAAAAGAATCAGCTCAAAATCTTCCAAGAAAATCTGAAGCAAGCGGGCGTTGAGAATATCACGGTAGGGCCGCCGGCGGCGCTGATCGATGCGCTGAGCCTGAGCGAAGAGGCGAAGGAGGCCGCCCGGCGCACCTACGCCCGCTCGGTGTCCGTGGTCAAGGAGGTCATGACCAATGTTCGGCTCGGTAAGGCGTGGAGCGGACGGCGGGTCAAGCGCGTGGTGCTCGGCATCGTCGATCAGGTGCTGCACGAGGACGCGGCGATGCTTGGAATGACCACGCTGAGGGACTATGACGAGTACACGTTCACACATTCGGTCAACGTCTGCATACTGTCGGTGGCGTTAGGTCAGAAGCTCGGCTTCAGCAAGCACCAACTATTCGAGCTCGGACTGGGGGCGCTGTTCCACGACGTGGGTAAGTCGCGGGTCCCTCTGGAGGTGCTGAACAAAGAAGGGCGGCTGGACGACGCGGAGTGGAAGATAATGGGCCAGCACCCGGACTTCGGCCTGATCACACTGTTCGATCTTCACGGCTTCGAGGAGCCGCCCTACCGGGCGATGCTCACCGCCTACGAGCACCACATGCGGACCGATTTCAGCGGCTACCCTAAGGTGATCCGCGAACGCTGGTTTGGCTTCTTCTCGAGAATCTGCTCGGTGGCGGACGCGTTCGACGCCGCGACGAGCAAGAGGAGCTATCAGTACATACCTTTCCCACCGGATGAAGTGCTGCAGGAGATGAAGGACAACCCCGGCCGGGGGTTCGACGTGACCATCGTCAAAGCCTTCATCAGCATGATGGGTATCTATCCGATCGGTACGCTGTGTATCCTGGATACGGGTGAAATGGCGGTGGTCTGCGCTCCCAACCCGGATCCGGAGGAGCTGCACCGGCCCTTGGTGCGCATCGTGTCCGACGCTAGCGGCAGGAAGATGGGCGAGCCGCCTCTAGTGGATCTGTCCCAGCCCGATCCGGTCACCGGCAAACCGGCTCGCACGATCGTCAAGACGACCGACCCCGAAAAGTACGGAATCACGCCTTCCGATTACGTTGCCTAACGGGCAGAGCCGGAACTCCATCGCCCTCACTTTCGAGCGGCTACAGGCCTCCAAGCGACGAGCCTTCATCCCCTACATCACAGCTGGCCATCCCGACCCGCAGGTGGCCCTCGATGTTCTGACGATGCTGGCCGATGAAGGCGCGGACGTGCTGGAGCTCGGTGTACCGTTCAGCGATCCGATCGCCGACGGCCCCACCATTCAGCGCGCGACCTGGCAGGCCATCGAGAAAGGCGTCGATATTGGGCGCGTGATCGCTTGGACGGCGGAGTTCTCGGCCCAGCGGGATACGCCCATCGTCCTCTTCAGCTATCTCAACCCTGTCTTGCGCTACGGCCCGGAGCGCTTCCTCCAGGATGCCCGCGACGCCGGCGCCGCAGGCATCCTGATCACGGATCTCCCGGTCGACGCAGACCCGGAACTGGAACGGCGGCTCTCAGCGGGCGGACTCGATCTCATACGGCTGGTGGCGCCCACGACTCCGCGAGTTCGGGCGGTCCGAATCGCGGAGGCGGCGCAGGGGTTCATCTACTACATATCGCGCACGGGTGTGACGGGTGAGCGAGAACGACTGCGTCAGGGGTTGCGCGAAGATGTGGAAACGCTGCGCAGCGTCACGGACTTGCCGATCGCGGTGGGATTCGGCATCTCAAACGCTGATCAGGCGCGCGCTGTAGCTGAGATCGCTGACGGCGTCGTAGTCGGAAGCGCGCTGGTTCGGAAACTCGAAGAGGATGGGCTGTCGAGCGCTCGCGCCTTGGCGCGAGAGATCAGAACCGCAATCGATGCAGCGCTCTAACTCAATATTTCTAAAATCGATCGGCGCCGGCATCCTGGCTGTCATCATCGTCACCAGCCAGTTCCTTTTTCTTCAGCCGGGGCTTCCAGGACTAGGGCCGGCGTCCGCGGACGGCCAGCAGCCATCGCCGGTGACGCTCGAACTGCGACGAGCTTTCTCGGCCGCGGCCCCAGGTGAGCGCATCCCGGTAGTCATCCAGCTATCCACCCTGGAGGCCCCACGGCCTATCGCCCACGATCGCATCGTCCGCGCGGCGGAGCACGCCTCCAATCTCGCCAATCTGTACGGCAGCTCAGCCGAGCGGCTGAGCAGAGAGGTCCCGGCCGATCTCGCGTTCGATCTGTTCGCAGGCGAGGTCCTGTGGATCGGCGGGGCGATAGCCGCCGAAGTCACCGAGGAGCAGCTCGCATCGCTCGAGTCGAGCCCGCGGGTGAGCCGTCTTCACTACGATGGTCTCATTCGCGTCGACTTGGCCGGCGACTCGTCCCCTACGCCGCCGCTGCTTTGGGCGCCGGGCTTCCCGGCGTCGGAGGTCCCGGGCGGAGGGCGGGGGCTACGGGGGCTGCTGCCGCCGGGTCTGGTGGCGATCGGCGCCCCCGAAGTCTGGGCGCGCGGGGCCACGGGCCAGGGATCCGTGGTGGCGATCATCGACAGCGGCGTCGATGGCACACACCCTCTGCTCAATCGCAACTGGCGCGGGCTCACGACTTCGCCGGATCAGGCTTGGTTCGATCCCTGGGGCCTGACGGACGTGCCCGTCGATGACAACCCGTTCGCAGGCGTAGGGCACGGAACGATCGTCGCGATGACCGCCGTAGGCAGCCTCGAGCCCGGCGATACCCTGATCGAGTTAGGCGGCTCCGTGCTAGTGGTCCAGGATGAACTCGAGGTCGTCACGGGGGTCGCGCCGGGCGCGGAGTGGGTGGCCGTCAACGCGTTCGAGGAGTTCGGTGGAAGTACCTACACGCGCCGCTCGATCCTTCTTCAAGGTATGCAGTGGGCCGTCGATCCGGACGGCAACCCCGGCACGGTTTCCGACATCCCCGACGTCGTCAATAACTCCTGGGGTTTCGCCTCCGATGGATGCAGCGGTCTGTTCGACCGCGCCATCGATGCGTTGGAGCTGTCCGGGGTGCCGGTCGTGTTTGCAGCGGGGAATCGTGCACCGGGCATCGACACGGTGGCGTCGCCGGCCAGTCGCGCCGATCTGCTGTTGAACGCCTTCGCCGTCGGAGCCGCCGTAGTGGCGGATGGCGAGATCTCGGTCGCAGACAACAGCCTCGGCGGCCCTTCGCCCTGCGGCCCGGACGCCATCAAGCCCGAGGTAGTGGCTCCGGGCGTCGTGCCGGTCATCACGGCGCAAAGCCCAACGACCGCGGCGGTGTCAGGATTTTCCGGCCCTTTTACGTCGTGGGCGGCGCCTCATTCGAGCGGCTCCCTGGCCGTATTGCGGGGGCTCGACCCGACGGCCAGCTCGTCGGACCTCAAGGCTGCTCTCTTCTCCACGGCGGAGGACCTCGATCCGCCCGGCCCCGATAACCGGAGTGGGGCGGGGTTCATCGATCTGGAAGCCGCAGCGGGGCTGATCGGCGGGCTGGGTGGGGTGAGCCTGGAGCTCACGAGTTGGAGTTGGGATTCGACGGCTGAGAGCCTCACACTGCTTCTCTACAACGGTGGTCGGGACGCTTTCCTCGGCGGCAGCGCCGAGCTGCGGCGCCACCCGGATGAAACGCTGGCCAGCGCGACGGCGCCAGCGATCGCTCCGCGGCGCGGAGGTGAGGTGCGCTTTTCGGCGCCGCGAGAGTTGGTGGAGAAGGATTACGCGCTGCGGTTGCGTCTCGAAAGCGAGGGCGTGGCGCTCGACTTTCCGCTTCGTCTCAGTCGAGCGCCGGTGACGGCGGTCGTCCTCGAGGACGGCGCCGTGCAGTTATCCATCGATGCCAACGGTCGCCTGGGACAGGTGGCCGGCCCGCCCGGATTCACGTTCCTGTCGGGCGACTGGCTCACTGCCGGCGCGCTTCTCTACGCCGTCGGTGACGTGGTCTCCGATGCGGCCTACGTAGACGTGCTCGCGCGCCCGGTTCTAAAGCCGAATCCGGTCGGCTCAGACACCGACTGGCGGGGCGAGGTCGCAACCGACGCGGGCGTCACCGATCGCGCGGCGATAAGGTTGAGCGACGATCGTGCCCTTCGTCCTCTCGGAGCGGAGGTCGAGCAGAAGGTACAGCTCGTATCGATCGCGGACTCCGCCGCGTTCTTCGCGCTGGACGTCACGATAGGATTCGAAGAGGCGAACGCTGCGCCGCTGGCCGGGCTGCTGCTGGACTGGGATCTGGCGGGGCGTGACAGCGTAACCTGGGACCCCGCGCTCGGGGCTTCTGTGATGACGGCGGCCGACTCGGCCGGGCCCTGGGTAGCGCTCACGACCGCGCCTCGACCGCCCACGACTCAGAGCGCCATCCCCTTGGGGTCGGTGAGTATCGGGTCCTTCGAACTAGGAACCGGTGTGCTGGCCGAGCCGTCCTTTCCCGATTCTGAGAAATCCAGGCTGATGCGGCTCGGAGGCGATCAGTCGTCGCGCCCATCGACCACCGACTGGGCCCAGATGGTCACGGTGGGTCCGATTGCGAGCGGCGAAAGGATCATCTTTCTGGTTGCGGTCGGCGGGTCGGAGGCCGCGATGAGGATGGCACTCGATAGCGCTCGCGCTTTCGCCGCCGCCGCTGCGCCGGACGGAACCGCTCCTTCGACCGTTGCGCTCCAACTGTTGTCTCCGTTCCCGAATCCGTTCGACCCGGCCAAAGGCCAAGTGGTTAAACTGCCCTTCCTGGTGAATCGCGGCCAGGGCGACGTCGAGGCGACGCTGCAGATCTACACGATCTATGGCCTTCTGTTGAACGTGCAGCGCAGGGTGATCACTGCCGATGTGACAGTGGAGCCTTTCCAGTGGGATGGCCGGGTGAACGGTGAGGCCGTGTCGACGGGAGTTTACGGGTACATCATCCAGGTTGGTCGCGAGCGGCAGTCCGGCAAGTTCGTTGTGCTCAAGTGAGTAGCTAACAGCCGGCGTTCGGCCAGTTTGACACCCGTTGACGGCCTACCTAGCTTTTCGGCAACCGCAATTGATCGAAATGAGCTCTGACCCAGCCTCGCGAGCGTCCCTCCGATGACGTCCCAGCAACAAAAAACCGAGTCGTCGAAAGCCCCCCCACCCCCGCCCAGGGCCGTCACCACGCGCAGCTTCGTCGCCATGAAGGCGAAGGGCGAGCGGATCGCTGTCCTCACCGCTTACGACTTCCTCATGGCCGGGCTGATCGACGAGGCGGGCATCGATTGCGTTCTCGTCGGCGATTCCCTAGGCCAGGTCTTCGCGGGCGAGAATTCGACGCTGCCGGTCACGCTCGAGCAGATGATCTACCACACCCGCGCCGTCCGGCGAGCGGTCAAACGGGCGCTGCTGGTGATCGACATGCCCTTCTTGACCTATCAGGTAACGCCCGAGGAAGCGATCAGGAATTGCGGACGCGCCATACAGGAAACAGGAGCCCAGGCGGTCAAGCTGGAAGGGGGCAACCCGGATATGGGCCGCACGATTCGCCGCGTCGTGGACGCGGGGATCCCGGTCATGGGCCACCTGGGACTGACGCCGCAGTCCGTGCATGCGATCGGCGGGTATAGAGTGGTCGGCCGGGAGAGCTCGGAGCGCGACGCGCTGATGACGGCCGCCCAGAGGCTCGTCGACGCGGGGTGCTTCAGTATGGTGCTGGAAATGGTGCCCCAGAAGGTGGCGGGCGAGATATCTCGCGAGATACCCGTCCCGACGATCGGGATCGGAGCGGGTCCCGAGTGCGATGGCCAGGTGCTGGTCCTACCCGACATGCTCGGGCTGAACGAAGGGTTCGAGCCCGGATTCCTCAAGCGCTACGCCCGTCTCGCCGCCGCTGTCCGAGAAGCTGTGGCCGACTACTCGCGCGAGGTCAAAGAGGGAAGGTATCCGGGCCCCGAGCACTCCTACGACTGAGCCGCGAGAAAGGGCGATTCCGTTCGCCGTGCAGGTCGCTCGAACTATCCAAGAAGCCAGAGAGCAAGTCAAGCAGGCGCGAAGCAGCGGCCGCTCCGTGGGCTTCGTACCCACGATGGGTGATCTGCACCGTGGGCACCTCAGCCTGGTCGGGCGCTGCCGCGAGCTGGCCGATTATGTGGTCATATCCATCTACGTGAACCCGCTCCAGTTCGGGCCCGGCGAGGACTTCGATTCCTACCCACGCGATGAGGACCGGGACCTCGCGCTTGCCGAGCGCGCAGGCGTCGATCTCGCTTTCCTGCCCAGCGATCGCGAGCTCTATCCCGGGGACACGTCCGTGGTCGTGACGCCCAAACGGCTGGCCGATCGGCTGTGCGGCCTGAGCCGGCCGGGCCACTTCGAGGGTGTGCTCACCGTGGTCGCCAAGCTGTTCGGGATCATCACGCCCGACGTGAGCATTATAGGACAGAAGGACTTTCAGCAGGCGGTGTTGATAAAGAGGATGGTCGCCGACTTGAACTTGCCGGTGGACATCGAGGTTGCACCCACGGTGCGGGAGGAAGATGGCTTGGCGATGAGCTCGCGTAACGCGCACCTGTCGGAGAGCGATCGAGGGTATGCGCGGCGCATCTCCCGAGGGCTGGCTGAAGCCGTCGCGGCTTACAGGGGAGGCGAGCGCGATGCGGGGCTCCTCGAGCGGAGGGTGACGGGGGCCTTGGGAACCGGAGAAGAGCTCCGGGTAGAATACGTGGAAGTCGTCTCAGCCAAGGATCTCGAGCCGGTCGCTAGAGCTGACGCGGATACAGTCATCGCGGTGGCCGCCCACGTCGGCGGGACCCGCCTGATCGACAACATCATTCTCGACCGTCCGGATCCCGATCTGGAGAAGGCACTTCATAATTGGCGGGCTTAGGGATAGGTTAGTGGCCTGATCTCAGAAACTTGAAACTTCGATAGAGTTATGCGACGCGAGCTTTTTAAGTCGAAGATCCATCGAGCTACGGTCACCGATGCCAACCTCAACTACGAGGGCTCGGTGACGATCGATGAAGACCTCATGACGGCGGCCGATTTGCTGCCCCATGAACGGGTTCAGGTGGTGAACGTCAACAACGGCGCTCGTTTCGAGACGTACGTGCTTCCTGGGGAAGCAGGGACAGGCGTCGTCTGTCTGAACGGAGCCGCCGCGCGACTCGGTGAGATCGGTGACCGGGTCATCATCATCAGCTACGCTCACTTCGAGGAAGCGGAGGCCGCCGCCCACCAGCCTCGCGTGGTCACAGTCGACGAGAGGAATCGCATCTCGCCGGCGGGTGACCTACGAGTGACGGCCACCTAGGCGGGCAGCGCCCCTCCCCCCCCTCCCATGGCGCGGAGCTTCCACCGTTCGATCGTCGAAGGGTGGAGCTACGGGCCCAGCCAGGCGGGGGGGCGATGAGCGATCCCGATCTGCATCCCCTGATCAGCGCCGCCTCCCGAGGCGAGCTCCCCGAGTGGGCGGCTGTGGATTCGGACCGCCGGACGCATCTGGAGTCGGTCGCACGCCTGATGCGGGAGTGGGCTCGTACACTCGGTTTGGGGGGTCGCGATCAGAAGCGTTGGGCTGCCGCGGCCTGGTTGCACGATGCTCTGCGTAGCGCAGATCCACGAGATCTGGCGGAGGCCGCGGGCGAATACACGGACGGTGTGCGCCACGGGCCGGCGACCGCGGCGCGCCTCGAGGCCGAGGGCGTCGACGATGACGAGTTGCTAGGCGCGATTCGCCATCACACGCTCGGTCATCGGCGGCTGCAGCGCCTGGGCCGCTACCTCTACCTCGCCGACTATCTAGATCCCAGCAGATCGATAGATTCGCCGGAGAGGGCCGAGCTTTTGGCGCGCCTGCCTGACGGGCTCGGGGACGCCCTACGCATGGTGTGCGCGAGGCGCATCGCCTGGCAGCTCGAGCGCGGCCACGCCCCCCATCAGGATACCGTCGACTTCTGTCACCAACTGTCGGGGCCCGGTGAATAGCTGGATCAGGAGCATTACGCTGGCCGTCGTGTTCGCTCTCGCGGGAGCGTTCTCGGCCTCGCTGTGGCTCGAGATCCGCAGCGAGGTGCCGGTCGCGACCGAGGCAGTGAGCGCCGAGTGGGAGGGCCGGAGGATACGCGTGGAGGTCCTCAATGGAGCCGGCGTCGACGAGCTCGCCCGGCAGGCGACCGAGCGGCTCCGCCGCCGCGGGTTCGACGTCGTGTATTACGGAAACGCGCCCGAGTTCGGACGCGATACGTCGGAGGCGATTGCGCGGCTCGGCATCGTCGAGCCTGCGCGTCGTGTCGCCGATGCCCTGCGTCTGCGGAAGGTCAGCCACCGCCCCGACAAGAACCTCTTCCTGGACGTCACGGTGATCCTGGGCTCCGATTGGGCCGACGCGGGCGGAGAGCGTGCCGAGGGCGGTCAAGACGACGCGATGCTCGCCGGTGGCGCGTTGTGGTGGGCCCGCATCAAGGGAGCGGCAGGTCGACTGTGGCCAGGATAGCCCACGTTGCCGACCCCCCCAGGCTCGATTATCTTTTTTGCGCGGTCGGTCGTGTAAGGCCTATGACAGCGGCGCGGTGCGATCACCGACCATCTCAAATGGGTGCGCTTGGGTATCCCACTCCTGATCTCACTCCCCCGTTCGACGAAGCTCCGGTTTGGTTCGGGCTTAATCATCGCTAAAGAGCTTTGACCGTATGACGGATTCCGTATATCGGACATCCTATCGAACGCACATGGCCGGCGAATTGCGAGGCTCTCACGTGGGTGAGCGCGCGCGTTTGACGGGATGGGTGCACCGCCGGCGTGATCTAGGAGGTTTGATCTTCGTCGATCTCCGCGATCGCGAAGGGATTGTACAGGTCTCTTGCGGGCCTGATTGGACTTCGCCGGAGTCGCTGGAGCGCGCTCGTCATCTGGGTGGGGAGGTCGTGATCGCGGTCGAGGGAGAGGTCGCGGCGCGGCCCACCGAGGCCGTTAACCCGGATATGCCGACCGGTGAGGTCGAAGTACAGGCCACAGAGATAACGGTGCTCGCGCCGTCGGAGGCTCCGGTCATTCCCGTCGCGTATGGAGCCGAAGACGAGCTCGCGTCGGAAGAGCTGAGGCTTCGCTATCGTTACCTCGATCTGCGCCGTTTCGAGCTACAGGCCAACCTGCGGCTCAGACATCGCGCGACACACGCCATCCGGAACACGCTGACCGAGCTTGGGTTCGTCGAGGTGGAGACGCCGATCCTCACCAAGCCGACGCCCGAGGGCGCGCGCGACTATCTGAGTCCCAGCCGCGTGCACAAAGGCGAATGCTACGCGCTCCCTCAGTCACCTCAGCTGTACAAGCAGATCCTCATGGTGGCGGGATTCGACCGCTACTTCCAGATCGCCCGTTGTCTAAGAGATGAGGACCTGCGCGCCGACCGCCAGCCGGAGTTCACACAGCTCGACCTCGAGATGTCGTTCGTCGAGGAAGACGACGTCTTCGAGGTGGGAGAGACCGTGATGGCGGCCGTCTGGGAAGAGTGCTCGGGTCGCACGATCGAGCGTCCCTTTCAGCGGCTCGACTATCGCGACGCACTCGAGCGCTATGGCACCGACCAGCCGGATCTGCGTATTCCCTGGGAGCTTCTCGACGCAAGCGAAGTCTTGCGCGACAGCGGGTTCCGCATATTCAGCGGAGCCCTTGAAGCCGGGGG
>CANPVX010000062.1 GCA_947581815.1 Candidatus Indicimonas acetifermentans
GCCAACCTTTGAGGAAGCGAAGGCGCAGGCGCCCTAGGCGGGCGGTCGCGCAGCATGTGCAACCGGCCGCAACTTTTTGCATGTATCGGCTTTGACCCCCGCCCGTTCCGCGCTCCGGCCCCCCGATCTATCTAACTCTGGCACAACGTATTAGGTCGCCCGCAGTTCGCTGTTGCAGGCCAGGCTCGCGACTTGCAAACCCTACGGTAATAGCCTGTACTATCAAGAAGGAGCGTACCCGTCACGATGATTATAGATAGCGCCGAAACGGTTGCCGAGCGCCGAGTTGAAGACGTTACGACGCGAGATCGGTCACCGGCGACCATAGCGATCCTTTCCGCGGATATGACCCTGCAAGCGACCGTCGCCACACTCCTCGAGGGCGCACGGGGGGGGCGCGGGGGGCGGGGAGGGCGCTATCGCATCTCGGAACGCCACCACGCTCAGGCACTCGCCGGCTTTTTATGCGACGAGCGAACCGACGCCATCCTCTTGGACCTGAAGCTTCCCATGACGCCGGCAACCGATGTGGCCGCTTCGCTGAGGGCCTCGAGGCGGGATCCCACGATTCCGGTCATCGGGATTTGCAATCGGGGTGTCTCGAGGCAAGCTCGGCTGGCCGCCATAGAGAGAGGCGTGTGGGACGTGATCGAGATTCCTGTCTCAGCCGACGAGCTGGTGACGAAGCTGGACAACTGGGTGTCGCTGAAGCGCTCGTTCGATGGCGTTCGGTCGGGCATCCTGGTGGACATCGAGACGGGCCATTACTCGGCGGCCGGGATGAAGCGCCGGCTACGAGAGCTCGCGTCGCTGGCGGAGCGATCGAGTCAGTCTCTCTCGTGCGTGCTCTTCGGCCTCGATCCTATCATGGAAGGCGTCCAGATCCCGCTTCCTGAGTTGGAGCGCGCGGCGCGAGAGTTTTCCGGCGTGCTTCATGACCGGACGCGCCCCTATGATGTGATCGGGCGGATCGAGCCCAATAAGTTCATGGTCCTGGCCCCACAGACGCCGCAGACGGGCGCCGTGCGCCTAGCGGAACGCTTTACCACCTGGACCGTGAGGCGGCGCGTGCAGGGGGTCCTACCCGTAACCTTCAGCGCAGGGGTCGCGGGCGTGGACGGTAAGACCGGACAGCTGGAGAGCCAGCCCGAGTTGCTGCTGGTTTCAGCTAGCAAAGCGCTGAACACGGCGAGAGCAGCTGGCGCGGCGCAAGTCGCCATCGCTTGGGGAAGAGCAACCAACTAGCGCGCGCCCTCCCGTCGCTCTAGCTTCTGGGGCCAGCGGGTGATCGCCTGTCTGGACTGCTAGGGGGGGTGAGGGGGAATCTTGCATCGCGTACAGCTGGCCGCTTCGCTATCGATCCTAATCTCCTGCGCAGTTCCAGCGTCAGCTCAAACTCGGAGCACGTTACCCTTTGACGTCAGCCGCGAAGCGTTGGCGCAGGTCGACACCTCAGCCCTTCAGTGGACCACTCTCCGAACCTTCACAGGTGGTGTTGAGGGCAGCCTCTACTATCACCCCGGCGGTGTGACTCCCGAGCAGTGCAAGGCGGTTGTTGTCATCGGCATGGTCCGGATGAGGAACCTTTACTTGCAAGAGATCGAGGAGGCGCCTGTCGTGCTCCGCATGGATTTCCGGTGCGCGGCGGCTTTCCTCGGAACCCTCCGCTACGATGGGGTCAACACCCATCTCCAGATCAAGGACGCGAACTCGAGCGAGATCCTCTATAAGGGGCGTGAGCCGGGCTTACCTTAACGCACCTGCATCACGCGGTGGACCGCCGTTTCTCAGCGATCAGCAGGCCGTACTTCATGGCGCCCGTGGCGTACGCTTCCCTGATAACCGGGAATCCCTCTACAAAGCGCCGTGTCGTGGGACTCACCCACGGCTTCAGCCACTGCAGCCACGGACGCCTCACCCGCTTCAGCAGTACATCCCAGGTGCGCTCGACTTTGGCCGTCAGATCTTCGCTCCAAGACACCGCGAGCCCGGCGGCCTCGCACCATGCCGTGTATTCCGCGGCCGATGCCAGCGAGGGGCAAAGAAAGCGGTCGGAAACCTCCGCCACTAGGCGTCCTGGCTGCGAGCCGTCACGCCCCGGAGTCACATCGCCGTGCTCCCAGGTGCAGAGAGCCAACCGACCCCCTGGTCTCAAGAGCCTGGCGCTCTCCTGAAAGAAACGCTCCTTACCGGCGGGGGCGAGGTGCTCGATACACTCGATGACCCAGATGACGTCGAACGCGCGGCCGAGGAAGGGCAAGCGGACAGCGTCCGCTCGAACGACGCTCGTGCTCCCCGCGCGCGTCTCGCGAGCGTTTCTGCGCTTCGCGACCCGGGCTTGGCCGGCACTTATCGTGATGCCCGTCACATCGCACGCCAGCCGCGACGCCAGCCAGCGGCCGGCGGCGCCGTACCCGCACCCCACATCAAGAACCCGCTCCCCACGCTCTATGCACGCTCGCCGGGACAGATACTCGACGAGCCGCTCGGGTGCGCCCCGCAGCGGCTCGTCGGGTGTCGTCCACAGGCCGTGATGAATGTGCTCGCCCCAAAACGCACGGTACAGAAAGGCCAGAGAGTCGTAATGACTCTCCACCGAATCGCGCAGGCATCGGATCTCGCCCTGTCGAGGCTCCGTCTGCAATCTGACCTTCTGGAGAGCTACGACTCGCGCCCGAAGTCCGGCAGCCTCATGCGCCGCGTGACCGCGTCACGGTTGAGCACGACGAAGTGATGGTTGCGGCTTACTATGAGTTCCAGCCGCTTGAAGTCGGCCAGGACCGTGGTGACGGTCTCTCGCGTCGAGCCGATCAGGTCGGCCATCTCTTGGTGGGTGAACCAGTAAGGGATTTCCGTGCCGATTTCCTTTGAGACGCCGTAGCGATCGGCCAGCCAGAGTATCGTCCCGGCCAGACGGGTCGGCACATCTAGGAACGCCAACATCTTGATTTGCTCCGACAGATGCACGGCGCTTGCAGCGAGATCGCGAACCAGATGGCGGTTCAGCGAGAGGTTCTGACTCAGCAGGCCGTTCAGGCGCCCACCATCGATAGACAGAACTTCACTCGCCTCCGCCGCCGTTGCCGACAATACTCGCGCCGGGAGCCCCGCCAGCACTTCCCGTCCGAAAGCCTCGCCCTCAGCTGCGAAACCGACTACCACTTGCTCGCCTTCTCTGTCTCGATCGCGCAGGCGAATACGACCGCGCAGCACCAGATGCAACGCATCCGCCGTCTGTCCCAGATCGTACAGCGACTCGTTCTTGCGGTACGTGCGCACCGTGCCCGCCGCCCGGAGCCCTTCGAGCTCCGGGGGCGCCAACGTCTTTACGACTCCCGTGGGCCTTTGACCGAAGTGCATACGGCTCCCTCCGTTTGTAGGCTCACATACGAGCCCTCAGACCGGCCGACGGTTGAATTTGAGAATCCTAGCCCTTGGATCCCGCTCTGGCAAAGAACGCCAACCGATAAGACCGCAGGCCCGGCCGTCTCCCGTCGAGACGTGCGCTGGGAGGCCAGGGAAAGTAAGCTCTGTAGCGTGAATCAGGGCTATGGTGACATCAATTACAATACACCCCCGGGACTGTCTGGGCAAATACAAGTCTTTGGGGCGGGTAGGGCTCATGAGTTGGCAAAGAATCCGCGATAGCCTCCGAGACATCGCCGCAGATCGGCGCCGCGGCGCGCGAGAGTTGGTCATCGAGTGTGCGCGCATGCTGAGCGCACGACTCAGCGAAGTGCAACCGGCGGTCTTCGAGTCGGCAACTCGGCTGGAGCTGCGGGAGCTGGCGCGCTGGGTTATTTCGACCCAGCCGGAGATGGCGCCCTTTTATCACCTGGGCGCGGTCATCATGGGAGAGGGGGGCGAGGGCGAGGGCGAGGGCGGGGGCGGGGGCAGTGTCGAGAAGCTCGCCGTACGCTTGGGTGAATTCATCAGTGGGCTGGAGGCTGAGCCAGACGCCGCTGTCGCGGCAAAGTTGATCCGCCCGGGTGCGACTATCGCCAGCTATAGCCGCAGTGGATCGATCCTCGCTGCGCTGCGACTCGCCCACGCGGGCGGCACACCGTTCAGCGTTTGGGTCGGCGAGAGCCGCCCGGGGTACGAGGGCCGGACGATGGCAACGGATCTGTCCGCCGCGGGGATAGACGTCGAGTTGATGACGGATGTCGTTCTCTTCGACAGTGTCGGGGCGGGGGCCGCCGATCTCGTATGGGTCGGCGCGGATGCCGTGGGCCGGGACATCTTCCGCAACAAGGTGGGGACGCGGGCCTTGTGCCTGCTTGCGGGGTTGGAATCCACGCCAGTGTATGTGCTGGCTGACCGCACGAAGTTTCTACCGGAAGAGCTGTGGTGCGGGTCCGAGGAGCGAGAGGGAGGTGAGGTTTGGCCGGAGGCCCCGCCATCGGTGCGGGTGCGCAATCCTTACTTTGAGGACGTACCGCTCAGCACGTTAGAAGGGGGGGGAGTGGTCGTGGCCGAAGGGATCCTCGCGCCAAGGGAGATAAGAGCCCGGGTCGAGGACGCTGCCGCCGCGCTCGCGATGGTGGCGGAGCAGTTCCGCTCGCAGCGTTAACCGCCTACCGCCCCAACTTCCTTTGCCAACCGAATAACGTGTCCAAAGGTCCGGATTCGAACTTCCGGCGGCCGGATGGCGTTGCAGTGTTGGCGGACACTCGCTAGAGATAAACGTCAGCCCACACACGAGCAGAGGATGGCACAGAAGAAGGCCGCGCATAGTGAGGGGTTCGAGCGGGAGGCGCTCGTGCACCTCGATACGCTTTACAACGTGGCTTTGCGTCTGACGGGCAACGCCGCGGATGCCGAAGACCTGGTTCAGGAGACGGTGCTGAAGGCGTATCGTGCTTGGGATATGTACGAGAGGGGCACGAATTGTCGCGCCTGGCTAGTCACGATTCTCCGCAACACGTTCATCAACCAGTTTCGCAAGCAGAGCAAGAAGCCCGCCTCGGTGCAATTCGACTCCGTAGAGGACGTTTCGATCTTCGAGTCCGTGCAGGATCGAGACCCAGCGGGTTCGTTCTTTCGACACATAGTAGACGAGGAAGTCACGCGCGCGATCCAAGAGCTGCCCGAGGATTTCCGCGTTGCGGTGGTATTGAGCGACGTTGAAGGATTGAGTTACGGCGAGATTGCAGAGATACTTGGCGTGCCAGTAGGCACGGTAAAATCCCGCCTGTTCCGTGGACGCCGTCGCTTGCAACGGCGCCTCTACGAGTACGCGCTCGAGATGGGGTACATCGGATGATGATGACCGGGTGGTGGCTGCGCCGTAAGCGGAACCGAATCAAAGAGGCCGAGGCGGGTCGGCTCGACTGCGCGGGTATCATGGAGCGGCTGTACGAGTATATCGACGAGGAGCTCGACGACCCTCGGCTGGTAAGCGCGATCCGTGACCACCTCGAAAAGTGCAAGGTGTGCTTCCCACAATACGAGTTTGAAAAGGCGTTCCTGCGCTTCCTCGCCCAGCGCGGTGCCAACGGCGCTCCTCCGCGGCTACGCCGCCGCATCTTCCAGCGCCTTCTGGAGGAGGAAAGCCAGAGCTGAGCCCTCCACCAGCCGTCTTGCCCCAGATCGACATCAGAACGTAAGCTCAGGTCGTGCCACGCAAGAGCGATGACTCGGATCGGATCGGTGGACGTTCGCGCTGCGGCTATCGGGTAACGATCCGCTATCTTCGTGCCGGGGTCCAGCAGTATCGGATCCTCGAGTTCTCAGCCCATGACCTGAACGACGCTATGGCGCAAGCCAACGAGCGTTTTCCGGACGATCTGCGCGGCTTGGCGGACCTGGTCGAGGTTCGTCTGTCAAACCCGGCGAGCTAGCCGAACCGAGATGAAACGTTATCCTGCGTTTGATCCGCCCGAGTACGTCGACTGGACCCCCGATCCGGAGGTGATCCAGGCGTTCGGCGAAGTCTTCGCGCGTGACTCCGAGCGGAAAGCCTGCATCGAGCGCTTGTCGCGAGAACGGCTGCTCGCTCTGTACGAGGGCATGGTGCGTTTTCGGCTCCACGATATCGCGCTGAAGCGGTGGGTGAGGCAAGGCGTGATAACGAAAGCCTGGTTGGGGACGGGCGAAGAGGCCACGACGGTGGGGCCTGTCCACGCCCTGCAGCGGCGCGGATCGCAGGGTGACGTCGTTGGCCCCATGATTCGTAACGCCGGCGCCTGCCATGAGATGGGGATGCCGCTCGCCGACATGCTGCGCGGGTACCTGGCCACGGGTGATTCCCCTACTCGAGGACGCGACCTGCATGTCGGGGGCGCCGAACATGGCATCGTCGCGCCTATCAGCGCCGTTGGCGGCCTGGCCCCTGTCATGGCGGGGTACGGGCTCGCGTTCCGAGTTCAGGGCGAGCCGCGCGTGGCGCTCACTTGGGTCGGCGACGGCGCCACCAAGTCGGGCGAGGTTCACGAGGCGTTGAATTTTGCTGCGGTCCAGAGGCTTCCCGTCGTCTACGTGATACAGAACAACCAGGTGGCTCTCGGAACTTTCCTCGAACAGCACCACGCCGCGCCAGACTTCGACGGCTGGGTAAAGATGTACGGAGCAGCCGGCGCGTCCTTCGATGGGAATAACGTATTGGACGCTTATGCGGCGGCGCGCTGGGCTGTAGATCGCTGCCGCAGCGGTGAGGGTCCCGTCTTCCTGACTGCCAACACGTTCAGGATGGGCGGTCATGCGACCCACGACGAGAGAGAGGCCCGGGAGATGTTCAGCCCCGAAGTCTTCGCGGCTTGGGGACAACGCGACCCGCTCGGCTGCTACGAGGAGTGGTTGGTCCAGGCGCCGATCAACCTCACGACGGGTGTGCGCGCTGAACCGGGCGAAGCGGCCGAGGCCAACCGCGCAGCGCTGGCCGAGAGCGAAGCTCGCGTGAACGCGGAGATCGAGGCCGCGACTGAGGAAGCGCTCGCCAGCCAAGCCCATTCTATGCCGAAGCCGGAAGATGCCGTTGACGGCGTCTACGGCGAGTGGCTCGAAGACGCTGTAGGTTGGCCGGCACCGTTCTACTAAGTCAAGAGCGGCTACACCTTCTCACTCAGTTCCTACGACGACTCACAGAAAGGGAGGTTGAGCATGCGCCGATTCTTGGCAGCGATCGCATGTACGCTGCTCGTTGCATCCCCCCCCGCTCCCGCCTCACTACTCGCTCAGGAGACGGTGGCGGTTCGCGCCGGAACCTTGATCGACGGCACGGGACGGCGTCCGGTGAGCGATGTCGTGATCGTCATACGCGGCGACCGGATAGAGGCTATTGGCCCGGGTGTTCCGGTTCCTGCGGGGGCGACGGTCATCGACCTCACCCAGTTCACCGTCCTTCCGGGACTGATCGATTCCCACGTCCACCTCCCCGGCCGCTATATCGGTGAGGGAGACTGGCAAAACGCCGCGGTGCGCGACCTGCCGCAGGAGGGAGCCATACGCGGGGTGCGTAACGCGCGGCTGACCCTCGAGGCCGGCTTCACCACCGTACGCAACGTGGGAGCCGACGACTTCAGTGATGTCGCGCTCCGCAACATGATCGATGAAGGCGTCGTCCCCGGCCCCCGCATGTTGGTGGCCGCGCACGCGCTTGGTATCACGGGCGGTCACTGCGACACGAATGGATACGAGCCCGGCCTCTTCGACCCCACAATCCGGCGCGGAATAGCCAACGGGCCGGCAGAGGTTCGAGCCACCGTCCGCTATCAGATCAAGTACGGCGCCGACGTCATCAAGACGTGCGCAACGGGCGGCGTGCTCTCCGAAGGCGATGCCGTGGGCGTACAGCAGTACAATGCCGATGAGCTGCGTGCCATGGTGGAGGAAGCCGGGAAACTGGAACGCAAGGTCGCCGCCCACGCTCACGGCAACGAAGGGATCAAGGTCGCGGTGATCGCCGGCGTGGCATCGATCGAGCACGGCTCGACCCTCGACGAAGAGGCGATCGCTTTGATGAAGGAGCACGGCACGTATCTGGTTCCGACGCTGATGGCCGGTTACGCCGTAGAGCAGCAGGTCCGCGACGGCATTCTCGAGGGCCCCAGGGCCGAGAAGGCGCTCTACATCGCTCCCATCATGCGGCGCTCGTTCCGCATGGCGGTCGAGGCCGGTGTGCTGGTGGCGTTTGGAACCGATGCCGGCGTTTTTCCCCACGGCACGAATGGTGGCGAGTTCGCTCTCATGGTAGAGAACGGGATGGAGCCCATGGCCGCCATCGTATCCGCGACCAGCGCTGCAGCGGACCTCCTCGGACTCGCCGATGAGATCGGGACGCTCGAGGCGGGTAAGCTCGCCGACATCGTCGCCGTTCGCGGCGACCCGCTCTCCGATATTACCGTGATGCAACGCGTCGAGTTTGTGATGAAGGCCGGCGAGGTGATCAACCAACCTTAGCGCTCAGCTGGATGAGCCGCGAAGGAAGGCAGAAAGATGGAACCGCAATCGGAGAAGTTTCTCAAGAAGCTGCTGGCAGCCGCCGGACCATCCGGCTTCGAGCAGGAGCCAGCACAGCTATGGCGCCGCGAGGCTGAGACGTTCGCGGATCGCGTCTGGGGAGACGTGTCGGGGAACAGCTTCGCACTCATCAATCCCGAAGGCGCGCCGCGAGTCATGCTCGCGGGCCATATCGATGAGATCGGGTTGATGATCAACCACATCGACGACGACGGCTTTCTTCATTTCAGCGGCATCGGCGGCTGGGATGCGGAAGTCGTCGTAGGCCAGCGCGTTCAGATAATAACCCAACACGGCCCTCTCCTGGGCGTCGTCGGGAAGAAGGCCATCCACCAACAGGATAAGGAAGAGCAAGCTAAGGCATCCCAGATCAAAGACCTCTGGATCGACATAGGCGCGAAGGACGGCGATGAGGCTCGAGGGCTGGTCAGGGTAGGGGATCCGGCAGTTTTGGCCGTCGAGCTCGTGGACTTGCCGAATCGGCGAATCGCCGCCCGAGGCCTCGACAACCGCATCGGCGCGTTCATCGTGCTGGAGGCGCTGCGCCGCCTATCGAGCCAGAGCCCGGCCGCCCAAGTCGTGGCTGTCGCCACGGCTCAGGAGGAGATCAGCCACGGTGTGGCCGGCGGAGCACGGCCCGGAGCCTTCGCGCTCGATCCCAACGTTGCGATCGCGGTCGATCTCACACACGCCACCGATTATCCGGGGGCGGAGAAGAAGGGGTACGGCGATCACCGATTGGGTAGCGGGCCGGTCCTGGCCCGAGGATCGGCCGTTAACCCAGAGCTCTTCGAGCGCCTCGCAGCCGCGGCCGAGCGGAAGAAGATACCGTACTCGCTGGAAGCGGCTCCACGCTGGACCAGCACTGATGCCGACAGCATCTACACCGCGCGCACAGGGATCGCCACGGCGCTCGTCTCCGTCCCGAACCGCTACATGCACTCCCCGAACGAGATGGTCGCGCTGGAGGATTTGGATAGTGCCGCCGAACTGATCGCGGCGACGGTTGGCGCTTTCGAAGGGGACGAAGACTTCACCCGCAGATGAGCGCTGAAAGCGGGCGCTAGCGCGCGGCCTTTTTGCGCACGTCCTGGATTTCGTCGGAGCGCAGCCTGGGGACGTCCAGCGACGTGCTCTGCGCATAGAGCTCGCGCAGCTTGGCCTTCGAAAGTTTCTCCACGTCTTCCTGCGTGGCGAACTTAGTCTCCTCGACCTCGACGACTCGATATGGTCTCTGGTCCGTCGTTTCGCAGAAAAACAAGACCACGCGGTAGCCCTGACGCGGCCGGTCACGTCCTAGGCGCGCCTTCCAACGATCGCCGTCGGCCTTGATCGTCGCCATCTAGCTTTCGCTTTCCTTATCTGAGGCCTGCGGTTCCACCTTCACGCTCTCCGCCAGGCTTGGGCTCAGCGAACGGTCTTCTCCAGCGACGCGAATGCGGATCGAGCCCTCGAATGGTTCGTGGGCCAGAACCTCCAGCTCGGTGCCTGGGTACAGCTTCAGCTCCGCCAGGTAGCGCAGCCGCTCTTCGTCCGAGTCGCTGACTTCTCGAACGGTCGCTCGCATCCCCTTCTTGATCCTGGAGAGGGGGGGATAGCGCCGCTCGTCCAGCCTGCCTTCGCGTGTCGGAATCGGAGAGCCGTGGGGGTCGGCCTCGGGATGCCCGAGGGCGGTAGCCATGCGCTCGATCAGCTCGTCGGACGCTGCATGCTCCAGGCGCTCCGCCTCGCCGTGCACGCGATCCCACGAGTAGCCCAACTGCTCGATCAGATAAGCTTCCAGCACGCGGTGGCGACGGATGATCCGCAACGCCTCTCGTTCACCCGCCTCGCTCAGCCGGACTCCGTAATACGGCTCGTGCTCGACCAAGCCGCGCTCCGCCAGGCTCTTGACCATATTGGTCACCGAGGCGGGCGAACGCTGGAGTTCCTGCGCTAGCTCCGATGTGCTAACCGAGCCGTCGCTGCCCTGCAGGTGTCGGATCGCCTTCAGGTAATCCTCCACGGCCCGAGATCGGCTGCGGCTTCCGGCAGCGGACGCGGGTCCGCTGGATGGCTGGCTCTTTCGTTTCGGCGTCATATTTTTTGGTCAAGTGAAAATTTGCTGATCCCCGCGATGCCTGTCAATCCGTGGGCCGTAGAGCAAGCTGAAGGAGCCGCGCTCGGCTCGTCAACCGGAACCTTCGCGTTGACCGTGGTGTTCTGGCACCGTACTTTCGGCCGCGTTTGAGTTTGCTTCACGGCGCGCAGGGCATTTCGGGGGTTGAGAGGCGACGAAAGTATACGCGATGACGAATTCGGTAGAGAGCGACCGCCGCGATGCTCCCTCTCAGAGTGAGCCTCGAGTCGATCTTCACGTCCATTCCACAGCTTCCGATGGGCGGCTGGCACCGCCGGAAGTGATGACGGCCGCGAAAGAGCGCGGACTGCAAGTGGTTGCGCTTACAGATCACGACACGGTGGCTGGCTTGGCGGAGGCAGCGCGGACGGCGGGAGAGCTAGATCTGGAATTCGTTCCGGGTATAGAGCTTTCGACGTACGACGAGAGCGGTTCGACCCACCTGCTCGGATACTTTGTCGACGAGAACGCGCCCGAATTCATCAACTACCTCGCCACAGTACACGGCGCGCGAGCCCGGCGAGCGGCCGAGATCGTGGAGAAGCTCAACCGTGTGGGTATCGGAATCGCGATGGAGGAGGTCGAGAGCCAAGCCGGACCGAACGGCCTCATCGCCCGCCCCCACATCGCACGCGCTCTGTCGGAGGGCGGTTGGGTGAAGAGCTACCGTGAGGCCTTCGATCGTTTCATAGCCGCCGGCCAGCCGGCTTACGTGCCTACTCGGCACGCGACGCCGCAAGATGGGATCAGGCGCATCCACGAGGCAGGCGGCGTGGCGGTGCTCGCCCACCCCGGCAATAGCCACGATGCCGAAAGGATCCGTGGACTGAAAGACGAAGGGCTCGATGGCCTCGAGGTCCTTCACCCAGACCACCAGCCGCGGGATGTCGACCAACTCCGGCAGTTGGCGGAAGAGCTCGACTTGTTGGAGACCGGAGGATCGGACTGGCATGGCCCGCTGGGTGGGTGGCGCGGGAACCTAGGGTCCCAGCCCGTTCCTTATGATTGGTATACGCGGTTGCGCGACAGCGCGGAGCGTGCCCGGTCCTCGACCTGAGATATGCGTGACGCAGGAGATAAATCGATGCCCGATGAGGGGAAAGAGGTGGAAAGGCGCCACGAGCTGATCATCGTGGGCGCAGGGCCTGCGGGCCTCACGGCCGGGCTCTACGCCGCGCGTGGCGAGCTGGACGCCTTGCTGCTCGAGAGCGGGCTGCCTGGCGGGCAATTGCTGTTAACGGACCTGATCGACGATTATCCGGGAGTCGAGGAGGTCGGCGGCCCGGAGTTGGCCGACCGGATGCTCAAGCACGCGACGAAGTTCGGGCTTGAGGTAGAGACCGCAACAGTCAATGCGATCAAGAAGCTAGAGGACGGCGACTTTCGAGTGACGACGGACGAGGGGACCGTCTTTCGTGCACGTGCCATCGTTCTTACGGCGGGTGGGACGGCGACGAAGCTCGGCGTCCCAGGCGAAGACGAGTTTGCAGGTAAGGGCGTGAGCTACTGCGCTCTATGCGATGGTGCCTTCTTCAAAGGCGAGACCATCGCTGTCGCCGGTGGCGGAGACGCGGCTACCGAGGAAGGCGACTTCCTCACGCGATTCGCCGAGAAGGTATACATGATACATCGCCGCGACGAGTTCCGCGCCCAAAAGATTTTCCAGCATCGGGTGTTCGAGAACCCGAAGATGGAGGTCATCTGGGACACCGTCGTCGAAGAGGTGCTAGGTGACTCCGGGATGGAACGGCTGCGCCTGAAGAATGTGAAGACGGGGGACGAGAGATTCCTCGATGCGACGGGTCTCTTTGTGTTCATCGGGTTTAGACCGAACACCGGCTTGATGGAAGATCACGTCGACCACGATGAAGCTGGCTACTTCATCACGGATCGGGATATGCGGACCTCTATCCCCGGCTTGTTCGTGGCCGGGGATGTACGATCGCAGATGACCCGCCAGATCACGACAGCTGTGGGTGACGCGACCACGGCCGTGATCACTGCCGAGAAGTACCTGAAGGAGCTGGCCGAGCCCGCTCACGAGACCGCTAAGACTTGACGGGCTTCAGAGTTGACATGCGAGTTCGTTCCTGGCTAGTATGGTGGGGCGGAACGGGTGGACGCCGTGGGTGTAAGACATTGTAGCGCAACGGATTCAGCAGATTACGCTTCCGTAAGGACGGAGTAGATGGCGGAGATCAAGGAAAGCTTAGTTGTAGAGATAGAGCTCAGCGAGGCGGCTGGCGTTAAGGTGCTCTCCTTCATGGAGGAGGACGAGCTCAAACCCGACACCGCCGGCTTACGGGTGAGCGTGCTTCCGGGCGGCTGCTCGGGCTTCCAGTATGGGCTGAATGTCGAGAAGGAGGTGCGCGAAGACGACTGCGTGGTCGTCTCTCAGGGCATCCGCCTCTTCGTTGACCCGTTCAGCGCGCAGTACCTGAAGGGCACGCTGATCGGCTACGCCAGCTCGTTCCAGGGCTCCGGCTTCACTTTCACCAACCCCAACTCCACCGGGGGCTGCGGCTGCGGCTCCTCCTTCGCCGTCTGACGCCCGGACCTCGAGAGCGCTGGCCCGCGGTTTAGGCGGGCCTTCTTT
>CANPVX010000063.1 GCA_947581815.1 Candidatus Indicimonas acetifermentans
CCCGGGTTCGAGCTCATGTGGAAAGGCGAGGACGATTTGACGGATCCTTTTCCGGACGACGCTTTCACCGGGCGGGATAATCTACTCGTGGGAACGGTCGAGACGACGATCCGACCCGTGATCGGCGGTCGCTGGCATCTCTCACACCCCGACCTGCCATGGAGAGGCCTGTCGCTCGACCTCGACTGGGATCTCGGACTCAACATCGTCAAGAACAAAGACCATCAGACCGCTGACTGGGAAGTCGAGGGCGTGGGGAGCGTTGATTTGCTTGTCCGGCAGGCCTTCTAGTGATCGGACGACACCGCTGGGCCGTCACCACGATCTATGCTGCAGCGGTCGTAGTGGCACACCTCACGCCGGTTCCAGCGACCGGCGCTTTGCCCGGCTTGGACAAGTGGGTGCACGCGGCGCTCTTCGGGGTCCTGGCTTTCATGACGTACTGGAGCCTGCGCCCAGGAATGCGTTTCTTGGCGTCTGTGGCTGTGGGTGTGGCCGCCGCGGGCCTGGTCGAGCTGCTACAGAGCCCGCTTCCTTATCGGAGCGGCGACGTCTGGGACTTCGCCGCCGGGGCCGTGGGCGTGGTGTTGGGGGCGGGGCTGGCAGCAGTCGCTTTCCGCAGGCGCCCCGTCGGATCGCGACGTGAGCCGGGTAGCTAATCGACGCGTTTCTCTCCGTAGCCCGTCATATCAGCCTCGAAAGTGCCGCCGTGGCTGCCGTGCGGGCGGCGATGCTGTGTCCGCTTGAGTTGGTCGGGCTTGCTGGTGTCGGTCATCTGGTTCAACAGCTTCTCTAGCTCGCTCTCTATCTGCTGGACCTTGAGCTGCCCCATCGACAGATTGACTTGCCCGGTCTTGATCCCCTCGCAAATGATGTGAAACTCGCGGGCCTTCTTCACCATTGCTGTGAGCCAGTGACGGAAGAGGTGATCCTGTCGCCGCTCGGGCAGGCCGGTGGGCGGACCCTGCTGGGCCGCGGCGACGGGCAGCGCGTTACGCGCCAGGAGGGCGCCGACCACTAGTCCCATCGCGACCCTCACGAACGTATCGTCGACCAAAGCCAGGATCGCCCCGAGCGCTGCGATCTCGAGGACGATCAGCGGGCCCCTAAGGCTGCTTTCCAAGAGCACTCACTCCTCACGACGTCTGCCCCGGACGCAGGAGATCCGAAGCATGATGAATGATCGTTGCTTTGAGGGCGGAGGCTAATATAACAGGTGGCCATGCCGAGGGGTACGCCAGACTGACCTCGAACCCGGCGATATCGGTCAGCCTGACCGAGCCCGTGGTGCCCCCGGGCAACCTATTTTGCTGAAAGCACGGCGTTTACGGAGCCTGTGCTTGGCATCGAACCTGCAATTACTCCGTGCGCGGCTCCCTCCGGTGGCCTGCAGGCGTGGAAGGGTGAGTGTCATAAAGTGAATCTGGGAATTCAGCTGGGGCGCGACGAGTCGGCCGCCAACTACCTACAGCAAAACCTTTCGGAGTTTCCCATCGAGGGGCACGAAGAGGCTCTTCTCGCGGCGCTGGAAGCCGGTGTGGCGCTGGAGCGCTTCGAGCTCGGTCGAGCGCGTCGAAGCTGGCGCAGGGTGATTCTGGC
The DNA here is from genome assembly GCA_947581815.1 of Candidatus Indicimonas acetifermentans. Taxonomy (GTDB): domain Bacteria; phylum Gemmatimonadota; class Gemmatimonadetes; order Palauibacterales; family KS3-K002; genus Indicimonas; species Indicimonas acetifermentans. The sequence continues at coordinate 1,600 of CANPVX010000063.1, forward strand.
GGCTGAAGAAGCCGGACGGACCGCTAGACGCGAGGGGAAGCCGATGCGTCGGCTGGCTGCCTCGATGGATCGCCTGCGGGAGGCGCTCGACCTCGTGCTGTTCGACGGACGCCTTCCCTCTGACGTTGCCGCTCGGGCTTCGCGCATGGCCGCGAAGATGAGCGCAACTGCCCTGAGAGCCGCTCTGCTGGCTTACAGCGAGGCGGCGAGCCCCGAACAACCCATCTGTGAGTTCCAACTCCGTACATCATAGAACATAGAACCCGATCGAACATAGAGCTTGATCTAACAGTCGCAGGTTGGATAGCTTTGAGGCGAAGCGCCCGGCAGTCTGACCAGAGGGAGCGGCTGGAGGATGACGATGATGAAGAGAGCTTTGTTGGGGCGACTGGCTTTGTTCGCCGCCGTAGCGAGCAGCGTGGCCGCGTGCGGCGGGACGCAGGTCCGGCGGATCGACCCCGAGACGACCACCGATCTCAGCGGCTACTGGAACGATACCGATTCGCGGATCGTGGCCGACGACATGATCCAGGATTGCCTCGGCCATCCCTGGATTCAGCAGTTTGTGAGAGCTAACGAGGCCAAGCCCGTGGTTATAGTAGGTCTCGTAGCCAACCGTAGCAGCGAGCATATCCAGACGGGAACCTTCATAAACGACATCGAACGAGCTTACATAAACTCGGGGCAGGTCAGGGTCGTGGCGGGCGGCTCCGAGCGTGAAGAGCTTCGCGAAGAACGCTTCGAGCAGCAGGACTGGGCCAGCGAAGAGACGCGCAAGAAGCTTCGGGAAGAGACCGGGGCGGACTACATGCTGACGGGCACCATAGAGGTAATCATCGACAAAGAGGGCGGTACGGAAATCAAGTTCTACCAGGTAGACCTTTATCTCACCGACATCCAGAGCAACGAGCGCGTCTGGATCGGCCAGAGTAAGATCAAGAAAGAGATCTCGCGGAGCAGCTTCGGGCTCTAGCTTTACCGAAGCCAGGTGCGGTCATGCCAGCGTATGGAGATTTCTCGCAGAAACGGGTGGTGGTTTGCGTCGTCGCTTGCGCGTTGGGGGTGGGCGGTTGCGCGGGTCATGCCACAACCATGCAGGGCGTGCGCGACGCGCTGGCGCAGAATGATGTGGAGGAGGCGCGTGCCCGTCTAGCTGAGGCCGGCAAAGGGACGGACGATCTTCTCTTCGCGCTCGAAGATGGCCTGCTCGTCCACTATCTCGGCGACTATGAGCTGAGCAACCTCAGGCTGGAGTTCGCCGAACAGCGCATCGACGAGCTCTACACGAAGAGCCTTACGCGAGCGGCGTTCTCTCTGCTTACCTCCGACCTCGTCCTGCGCTTCGAGCCGCGAGGGATCGACGTCTTTCTCATCAACTACTACCGCGCCCTCAACTACTACTACCTCGGTGAACAAGAAGAAGCGCTGGTCGAGTGGCGCAAGCTCGCGTCCAAGCTCCAGTTCAGCCGTGATAACGGCGAGGAGCTCTACTACGACCCGCCCTTCTTCGACTACCTCGTGGGTCTCGGCCTCGAGGCGGACGACCCCGCGAACGCCTACGTCTCCCTGCGTCTCGCCGAGGCCGGGTATCGGGAAAGAGGTCGGCCGCCGCCACCGGGGTTGATCGATAATCTCATGCGGCTTGCCGCCTATTTTGGATTCACCGACCATCTGCAGGAGTACGAGCGGCGCTACGGTTCCATCGGCACGGCAGACCGCGTAGCCGGCCGGGACGGCGCGGCCGTCGACCCGGGCAGCCCCCGGGGCTCCTCGTCATCCGCCCTCGAGCATGGGGCAGTCGGCGAGCTCGTCCTCTTTGTGGAAGAGGGATTCGTCGCGCCCATCGTCGAGATCAACGCCTATATACCGATCCTAAAGAAACGCGAGAAGCAGGCCGCTTCGGAGGACGAGGAACGGAAGTTCGACCTCGCTATGACGCTGGCGGACGAGTATGCGGCGGGCGACTACGAACACGTCACGCTCGCTTACGAACACGCGGAGCTCGCCTATATCCTCCCGCTCGCTTTTCCCGCACCCGGGTTCGGGTCCCCGGCGTTCGATCACCTGGAGTTCTACGTCAATTCCGACACCGTGTCCGCCGAGCCCGCGCTCCTGGTCAGTCAACTGCAGATGGAGGCGTTCGAGGACCGGCTGCTCGGTATATATGCGAAGACGATCGTCCGGGCGCTCTTAAAATATGCCGCGGCAGAAGAGCTCGAGAATAAGGCCGAGGAGGAGACCGGAAACACGGGCGGCGACGTCATGGGCTTCCTGACGAATGCCGTGAACGTGTTAACCGAGCGGGCCGACACCCGGGCCTGGCTCGGCCTCCCGCACCGAATCTGGGTCGCACGCCTCAGGCTCCCGCCTGGGCTGCACGACGTCACCATGCAGTTCGGAGAATCAGCCCTCGTGGACCTCGGAGTGGTGGAAGTCCGCAGCGGCCAGCGCACTTTTCTTGGCCATCGCGTCTTCTAGCGGAACTGCCGATGCTCGGCTTCGCGCTCCGCCTAGTGCCCCACCTCGCCATGTGGGGGCTGCGGCGCTTCTACAGAGTGGACACGGCGGGGTCGCCTATTCCGGATGGCCCCGCTCTGATCATCGCTAATCACCCCAACAGCCTCATCGATGCTCTGGTCATCATGCAGATTGCGGGGCGTCGCGTCTGTCCACTGGCCAAGGCCGGGCTGTTCACACATCCCATGCTCGGACCCGTTCTCAAAGGCCTCTCGGCGCTGCCCGTCTACCGTGTCCAGGACTTCCCTACGGAGATGGAGCGTAACGAAGACACGTTCAGCGCGGCGATCGATGCCCTCTTGGGCGGTGGCGCGGTGCTCATCTTCCCGGAAGGGCTGACCCACTCCGAACCCCGACTAGCGCCAATGAAGACCGGCGCCGCGCGCATCGCTCTGCGCGCCGAAGAAGAGGCGGGGTGGGAGCTGGGCCTCAAGGTCGTGCCTGTCGGCCTGACCTACCACCGAAAACACGCCTTTCGGGGTCGCGTGGCCGCAGAGGTGGGCCGCCATCTGTCGGTGCTCGAATGGCGCGACGAACGCGAGCGCGACGAGCGCAACGCAGTAGAGAGCCTGACGGCAGCGCTGGGCGATTCGCTTGCGCGCGTGACGCTCAACTTTGCGACCCACGAGGAACGCGCCCTGATCGAAGCGGCGGAGAGCCTCTACGCCGTCGAGAAGCGGCTGTCGCGGCCCCGCGATAGGACGCGTCTCATCGTGCGTCTCCCTCGATTGCGGCGGTTCGCTGACGCCGTCGCTTGGCTCCACGAGACGGATCCCGCGAGCTACCAACAGCTCGCCGCCTCCGTTCAGACCTATCGGAGCAGGCTGTCGCTGCTTGGCGTCTCGGAAGGCGAGCTCCCAGCAAGGTTTCCCGCTTCCGCCGTGCTGCGCTACGTCCTCGTCCAAGGTTTCGCCCTAACCGTAGCGTTGCCTCTCGCAGTCGTCGGCACGGTCGCCTGGTATCTGCCCTACAAGTCGCCGCGAATCAGCCTTGGCTACTATCGCCCCGATTTCGAGGCCGTGGCGACCATGAAGCTCGCGACGGCGCTGCTCGCCTTCCCGGCCACGTTCGCCGTCTGGCTCGCGGCAGCCTGGTGGATCGCAGGTGTGAAGGGTCTAGTCGCGGCGGCGCTTTTGCTGCCGATCACCGGAATCGTGGCCATGCATTGGCGCGATCGCTGGATAGCGGTCCGCGAGGACGCCCGCCTGTTCTGGCGCGCTGCGAGAAGAAAGACGTTGCGCGAGCAGCTCGTGGCCCGGCGGGTGGCTCTCGTAGAGCAGTTCGATGAACTGGCGCGAAATTGGCAGGCGGAACGCCGGCGACTGCGTGGCTCGAGGGGGGAACCTTCGTCTTAGCGGTCGGTCGTGCCTGGGCGGTACGGAGGCTGTTTTTAGCCGGTGCGCTGATCGCGTTCTGATTCGCCTTTGGGCGGCGCGGTCAGAACCCCTACGATTGCGGAAATCAGCTCATCGCTGGAGAATGGCTTGTCGAGACACGGACGGCCGCTCTCTTCGAGCAGCTGTCGCGTCCCCTCGCTCAATATGTCGCCCGTCACCAGGATCACCCGCGAGCAGAGCTCCGGGCGCTTGATCTCCATCAACTTCCAGATGTCTCTGCCGCTCAGCCCCGGCAAACGGACGTCCAGCAGTACGACGTCAAAGCTTTGCCCTGATTCAATGACGTCCATCGCGACGTTGCCGCTGGGAGCGAAGGTGATCTCCATCTCTCGCGCCGTGAACAGGCGCTCGTAGAAACGCCGGATCGTAGGCTCGTCTTCCACCACGAGGATATGACGGCCGGAGAGCAGGCTCTTATCTTTGTGAATCATTCGGAGTCACGCCCTCTAAAAGGCCGGATCGACCCGAAAATTTACCGAAGCCCCCTCCGCGGGCGGAGCTTTGGCCAAGAATCATAACTTTTCGTCTCAAAATCATAAGGTCCGCCAGACTACACCCACCTATCATCATCTCACGTCACTAGCGTTTCACCGACACGGTCGTGCTCGCCGAGTCCAAGGCCCGCACGCGGCTCGGACTCAGATCCCCCTTTTTGCGGAGGCATTCGATATGAAACTCGCGCGAATTCTGTTTGCAGTACTCGCGATCGCTGCCTTGGGCGCCGGCTGTTCCGATATGCCCACAGACGCGGGTGGTTGCCCGGTCCAGGGTGGCCCCCACTGCTTGCCGGGTGGCGATGGCTGATCGCTCGGCAGCACGCGACATCCTTCTCGACCGAAGCGAGCGCGGTCAGGCACACCGTCGCTCCCACTCCGCTTTGATGCTCCGGCCGACGTCCTCGAGACGCGCAACCTCGCCCTCGGGGACGTCGGCGGGCTGGATTCGTGGCACACTACCTGTCAGGTCGCGGAGCGTATCGCTTATCTGTGAAGCTTCGGACTCGTAGCCGTTGTCTCGCGCAACGGCTAAACCGCGCATCAGGTGAATCCGGGCTCGATCCACTTCACCGAACGCCACATAACCCAGACCTACGCTTCGATGCGCTTCCAGTAGCTCGAGGGGCATGGAGGCGAGGCGCGGCTCGTCCATCACGTCAGCGGCGAGTTGTGCGAACCGCTCTTGCTGTTCCAATTGAGTGGCTATGTCGATGAGGCCGATCTTGCAGCGAATCATCGTAGCGGAGTCTTTCGCCGTATCGAGGATGATCTCCCAGGCCGCCTCCGCCGCATCGAAAATGCCGCTCTCGTACAGGATGACCGCGCAGTCCTGCAAAGCGCGCAGACGCTGATCCACCGATTCGTAGCGTGTGTAGGCTTCCCACCCGAAAGAGGCAGCTTCGCCAGGGCGACCTGCTTCTGTCTCCACCAGCATGAGAGCGTGGTGACAGTATCCCTGTAGCTCCTGATCCTCGAGCTGCTGCGCCTCGTTGAGCGCGCGCATCACTCGCTTACGCGCCTCGCCAACCTGGCCGCGCCGTAGCGCTACCAATCCCAGGTTCTCCTGCGCCAACACCGCCTGCCCCGATTGGCCGAATTTTCTGGCGAGGCCGAGCTGCTCGTTGTGGACCTCCTCCGCCCGCTCGAGGTGACCCAGGTAGCGCTCGGCAACGCCCAGCCAGAAGAGCGCATTCAACATCTCCAGAGGATCGCCGATGCGGTCCGCGAGCCTTGAAGCCACCGCGAACGAGGCTCGAGCCAGTTCGTACCTGGCGTTCTTACGATGAAACAGCGCCAACAACTTGAGCGCTGTCAAAACGGAAACGGCGACCCCGCTGTGGAGCGACGAGTGCAACTCCTTGATCAAGCTCGCGTGCTCCGACTCGTCGTGAGTGAAAACCTTGGTATACTGCGCCCTTACCTGGGCCAGGGCTCGAGCCTCGGGAGGTTCACCACTGGCGGCCAACCGCGCCGTGGCCAGCACTAGCAGATACTCAAAAGCCGCACGCTGCCGGGCCTCATCATCCGCCGCCACCGATATCGCCTCGATCAGAGCCCGCAATTCGCTCCGCTCTCCTAGCAAATACGATGTCAGGTCAGTGCGCTCGCTCGTGTGGGGCACTCGCTAGTCTCCGAAGATCAAGTTGATGGATTCATGATCGGGGCTAACTCCGCTCGCTCCGCGACCGCCGAGCGGTCCTCCCGACGTTTTCAAGTTGGAAGATGGTGGTCGGTTCCTCAAGAGGCACGGATGGCTGCCGGGCTCGCTCGATGCGAGCTTTGGGCCAGCCGGTACACACGGCGACCGACTTCTGTATATTTGTTATTGACATGCCCTTAGGGGCTCCGGCTCTTTGGGGCTCCCTGCCGTGACTCTCCCCCGGTCCGTGGTCACAATGACCGCTGGCGTTGCTCTGGCGGACGATCTGTCCGAGCCGCAAGTAGGTGTGTTGCCTTACATAACGGGATAACCTTAGGCACCATAAGGCCCTGCGGCTTAGGCGGCACTCGTTTGAGGCTGGCAGAATTCCTGCCCGTCCTACGCCCGCGGGTCTGGCTGCGTGCGGTGGGGGAGGCGATCGGGAATCTCGAAATCCGCGCGGGCCTGATAATAGGGAAAAAGCTTGATTCAGGATAGGTCGTAAGGATTACGACAGAAATTGATGGGAGATGTGGAGCAGGTTTAATCCGGTGGGAATGCGGCAGCGCTGGGGGACGCTCGAGAGTGACCCGGGCCGACTAGCCGACGCTGCCGCTGAGCCGAATGGCGAGAGGTCCGGGGACTGGGTGGCTGAGCGCAACGAGGCCATCAGGCAGCGCTTCTACGCCCGCGAGATCCTGATCGACTGCCCGCACTCGGAGTGCGCCGGCAAGTACTTCACCGAGAGCCGAGAGATACTCAGCTCGCCGGGGTCGGGTTCGAAGGTGGTGCTGAGGTGCTCGCGTCAACCGGAGGACCACGACATGACGTTGCACATGAGGCCTTACGATCCGGAAGAGGTCGAGAAGCTGGCGTCGGTGCTGGCGAATGGAGATCCTCTGCACTGTCCGCGCTGCGACTCGCCGTTGGAGCGGACCGCAGCGAACGAATACGGTGAGCCTGTCGCGGGCGGAAGTGGCCGACCCGTTCAGCTGTGCACGTGGTGCGGCGTGAGATGGATCTCTAGAGAGAGCGTCGAGGGTGAAGGTGAAACGGTGGCTGATGAGAACGCGAGAGTGGATTGACCAGCATGAAGACCGATAAGGCAGCTGCACAAGATATCCGGGGCATAGCAGCGAACACGGCTCGGGATTTGGCTCTGAGTCTTCGACTGGCTTCGATGCGGATGGAGAACTTCGAGCCGGGGCAGGGCAAAGACGCAGCACGGGAGCTCGCAGAGCAGCTCTCAGTCTCCGCCCGCCGCGCTGTCGAGCTCTACTACCTGGAGTCCTTGACCCAGGCCGTGGCGAAGAGTGAAGGACCGTTGAAAGTTCGGCGCCGCAGCCTGTCGGAGGATTCACCCGAAGGAAACTCGTTGGAGATTCAGTCGCTCAAGAGCGACGTTACCGGCTGCTACAACAAAGTCGGCTTTCTGCTCCTGCTCGAGTGCGAGTTGGAGAGGGCGCGGCGCAGGGATATCTCTCTGTCCGTCGCTCTATTCAAGATCGAGCCCGCGGACTCCGACGTGGCTAAAGAGGTGGCCAGGCATGGCAGGGAATGCTGCCGGCTGCTCGATGTGTTGGGCACGTTCGGAGAGCAGGGGGTCGCTATGCTTTTGCCGGACACCGGCGTGGAGGGCGCGCAGGTTGCCGCCCAGCGGCTACTCTCCTCTTTCCTCGCAGCACGTGAAGTCGAGGGCGGATTGGCGACGGAGCGGCTATTGATCGGAGTTGCCAGCTATCCCAAAGATGGATCCGAGGCTCGCGAGCTACTCGCCCAAGCGGACGAGCGCGCCGGCGGCGAGTCGCTGTTGGAGCAGTTTGTCACGGCGAGTTAAGCCACCCCGGCCTGCCAGCGTCTCATTTCCGACAGCTTCCCCGTTTCCCCAGCCAGCGCGATCAGGTTCGGGTTCGAGCCATAAGGGTCATGCCGAACGCGAGGAAGATCATGTTCGGCAGCCAGGCGGCCAACTCGGGGGGTAACAGCCCGCCTGCACCCATGCCTTCGGCGATACGGATCATCAACAGATAGACCAGCACGGTCCCCAGTGCGATTCCCGTTCCAAATGCCGGTCCGCTGCTTCCCGTGCTCATGCCGAGCGCGCTCCCAAAAATGACCACGACAAGACAGGCAGCTGGAAAGGCTATCTTCAGCATCCGGCGGGTCACGAGCTGGCGCACGTCTCCCCCCGACCTCTGAATCGATTCGATGAAGCGGCCGAGCTCGCCGTACCTCATTTCCTCCGGGTTCCTAGGCTGAGCGAGAAGTTCCTGAGGTGTCTCGGAGAAATCGCGCTGATGGAGCGTCTCGAAGCCGAAGGTGACAGCTCGCTCTTTGTCGGGAAGCAGGTGCATGTACCCGTTGCGCAGACGCCAGCCCGAGTCGATCCACTCGGCTCGCTCCGCGTAGATACGATAAGTGGGGTAATCGGGGCCTGTGCCTTCCCGGTCGATCACCAACCCACTGATCGTTCCGTCGTCCGTCGCGAGGCGGCGGATCGTATAAGCCCGGCCGCCGTCAGCCCCATACACGAATTGACTGCGCACGGTACGGCCGGAGCGTCCCGTCCCGCGTAGAGCTTCCGCATGCAACCTGTTCGTCACCGGGACCAGCTCGCCGAGTCCGAGAGCGACAGCGGTCAGTATGACCCCTAGTATCAACACCGGCGCGATGACGCGATAGAAGCTGACCCCACTGGCTTTTGCCGCCGTGATCTCGTTGTGGCGACTCATCAGCGCGATCGTGAAGACGGCTCCGAACAGCGCTGCCACGGGGAAGCTTAACGACATCTGAAAGGGGAAGTCGTAGGCATACGCGAGGACGACTTGGCCAGGACTGAGCCCCCGCGAGAGGTACTTGTCCAAGTCATCCGTGAGCTTGATGATGATGAAGAAGAGCGGCGCGCCAACGACGCAGATCAGAAAGACCTTGATGAACAATCCGGCGACGTAGCGATCCAGGGTCCTCACGCGATCCTGCTGCCTACGCGCTCACTCTGCGGTGATTTGGCTGCTACCCTCGCCGCTCGTCGTTCCGAGGTGGGGAGCCGGCGGTGGATGCGCAGATTGCCCCAGCTGACGTAATACAGGATGAGGCCGCCCAACGAGGCAAAAAGAACGTTGGGCGCCCACATCGCCCAGAACGGCGAGATGATCGAGCGGTCCGCCAGGTCTTCGCCTCCAATGAGAAAGACGTAGTAGACGCAAAACACGGCGAGGCTGATCCCGATCACCATGCCGACTCCGCCCCGACGGAAGCGCACGCCAACTGGCGCTCCAATCAAGACGAACACCACGGCAGCCACAGGGATCGCATACTTCTTGTGAATCTCGACCATGTAGCGGTTGATCTCGCGGCGGTTGAGGTCGTAGCGGCCGCCGTGACGCTGTAGTTCAGCACGCGTCCGGCTGGCGAAAGTTGCCGCCGATCCTGTGGGCGGCCAGGCGACGCGCTGGAGCATCAAGGCGATTCTAGGCACGCCTCGGCGCCGCCGAGTTGCCGTTTCGGCGGCGTCGTCCCTGGAAGCCTCAGGTGCTTCGGATTCGGATTCCACCCCCTCCTCGCCGCCGCTTGGCGGGGTGACTCTTGCCACGCGTTCGCCACTCGGCTTGAGCAACCACTTGTCCCGTGTTTTTCCCGTCCGGCTCGCGCTCTCACGTTTTGGCGCGAGAGCTCCGATCAGCAAGGCTACGCTGTCCTCGATCTGGACGAGCCGCTCGCGGCGTGATTGCACCTCCTCTCGCATCATCGCGAGACTCATCTCTCGGTCACCGCGAAAATTCGTTCCCATCCCACGCTCCAGCTCGTTGCTGACGTCCGAGACCCGAATGACCTGCTCAGTATAGTAGGTGACCTGATCGGTCTCAGGACTGCCGCGGTCCGTCTCGTGCATCGAACCGTCGTATAGCGTGAGGTACAAATCTGTCTGAGACTCGTTGAATGCCATGCGTCCGGAGTCTGCATAAATCGTGCGTTCGATCTCGGCGTGGCCTAGATCGAAAATGACGAGGTCGTAAAGCACGCTATGCACGCGATCGATCTGCGCCGCTTGCAGGAAAAGCTTAGCGGGCGCGATCTCGTTCACGACTCGTTCGCGCAACTCGAAGGTCGGTTGTTTGCGTCCGATGTCGACTAGGAGGCGACGCAGCGCGTGGTTCGACTCCGGAAGTATCGTGTCGTTGAACCAGATCATCCCGCCGGCGACTAGGGTCGATGCCAGAAGCACCGGCGTCATCAGACGGATCAGGCTAACGCCTCCAGCCCTGATCGCGGTGATTTCGTTGTCGGAGCTGAGTCGGTTGAATGTGTGGAGGACCGCGGCCAGAACGGCCATGGGCATCGTCATGGCCAGGATAAACGGTATCGAAAGGCCGAAAACTTCTGCGATGAGGTACCAGGGAAGCCCCTTGCCCACCAGATCGCCGAACCGTTTGGCCAGCTGGTTGAGTAGCATCAGGCCCACGAGGACGCTCAAGGCTGCCACCATCGGCCCGGCGTGCTCGCGAAGTATGTAACGGGTGAGTATCTTCATAACTGCCAGAGCCTAAGAAAAATCAGGATCAATTGAGCTTACCCTGGTCCGGTCGAAAAGTGCGCCTCAGACTCGCAGTTGCAGGCGCCGCCGCATTTATACTGGGCACGAGTGGTGCACCCAGACAAGCTTGGGGCTCTCCGTGGGACGGCTCAGTACGCCCGCTCCAGAGCCAAGCAGCGCAATCTCTTGAGGACTCGACGCTTGCGCCGCCCGAGCCGACGGACACGACGCCAGAGGCCATTCCAAGCCCGGAACTGCGAATCGGTCTCAAGACGCTGCCGTTCCCCTTCTCGGTCGACCTGATGCACACCCTTCCCGATCCCTCCGCCCTACGACCCGAGCTGGTATCTCGCGTGCACGACTGGGCCGAGGTGTGGGGCGAGGGCCTTCAGGCGCGCCTGCTGATAAGTCGGGCCAGCCTCTGGATCGAGTCGCGCCCCGCGACGAGACCGCGCATTCTTCCGGACATACCTGTGGCCGCTCTGCCGGAGGAAGTCCCGGGCGAAGTGCCGCCAACGGAAGATCCGGCTCCCGCTGACGCGGCGCCAGCCGACACCCTGGTGCAGGATCAGGATCAACTGCTCCCCGACGCGTTCAGCCAATATGCGGATCTCGGCATCATCATTCAGGGTCGGGTGGAGCTGGGGGGCGGGTGGACTCGCAGCCGGCCCTGCAACGTGTCCATCCAGCTCAGCTGCGAACCACGGCTGATCCCCGATCTGAATCCGGACATACAGTTCGGCGCTCGCGTCGGTGGGACGGTATCGGAGCGGATTCACGTGAGCGTCGACTACGACAACCGGCGTGAGTTCGACGCCGCGAACAACATCAACTTGTTCTATCAGGGGCTCGAGGACGAGATCATCCA
>CANPVX010000064.1 GCA_947581815.1 Candidatus Indicimonas acetifermentans
GTAAGGACAGCAACGCGCCGCGCTTGTCCTCGTTACGCTCCTCGCGCCGTACCGCGAAGTGCAGGTTCGGGCGATCGAAGCCGCGCACGATGACCCGCGGCCGGCGAAGCCCCAGCTCTTTCACGATCGCGCGGCGCACCTCCGGCGTCGCCGTCGCCGTGAGCGCGAGGAGCGGGGGCTGGCCGATCTCGGGCCAGACGCGCCGTAGCCGCAGGTAGCTGGGCCGGAAGTCGTGTCCCCACTCGCTGACGCAGTGGGCTTCATCGATGGCGACCATACCCACGCTCATCCGCTGGAGCGCCCGCCGGAAGGGTCCGCTGTCGAAGCGTTCGGGGGCTATATACAGGAGCTTCAGCTGGCCGGCGGCGGCGCGGCGCAGACGCTCGTCGATCTCCGCGCTCGTGAGCATGCTGTTCACCAATGCCGCGGCGATGCCCAAACGCTCGAGCGCGGCGACCTGATCCTGCATGAGGGCGATGAGCGGCGAGACGACGAGGGTGAGGCCGGGACGGACGAGCGCCGGGATCTGGTAGCAGAGCGATTTCCCTCCCCCGGTGGGCATGACCACCAGCGCGTCCCGGCCCCGGAGGGCGCAACCGATCGCCTCCCGCTGACCCGGTCGGAATTCACCGTGACCGAAATGGCGCTCGAGCGCCGCCCGCGCTTCTGACCACACGGCAGAGGGTAGCCGCGCGGAATCAACAGAGGCTCAAATTCCGCCGCGCAACACCCAACCGCGGTTTAGTCACACCGCCACCCGACTTCGTCCCAAACAGCTCGCGCCATCACAGCGCGCCACGAATCTTCCGCACGCGGAGATCGTGACAGCGCGACCGGAAGAATTCTGCCCGATGCTCGAGCTCGACGAGTACGATGCCCTGGCGCTGGAGATGCCGATGACAGCTCGAGGCTTAATAGAGCCGTTTGACTAACTGGACTTCCCGTAACGACGGCCCCAAGTTGCTTTTCCAGGCTCTCGCTGCAGGCGGGGGTCGTGGTTACGGGAAGGCCGATAGAGTGAACACGGACGAGAAGCGGAATCGACGCTGGATCCCCTGGGCGCTGCTTTTTGGGGCGGCCACGGTGCTCGGGCTGCTATTCGCGACCCGCACTTACGTCCTCTACAGCTTCTATCCAGACCGCGCCATCACCTTCGCCGAAGCGGCATTCCCCGACCTCACCGACGCCTATCTGTGGGCGCTGCTGGTTCCAATAATGGTCTGGGTGGTTCGCCGCTACCCGATCGAAGGGTCGGGTTGGCCGCGTGCGGTCCTCGTACACGTTATCGTGGGTTCGCTGATCGCCACGCTGAAGTTCTTCATGGATACCGGCGCAGGCGCCGTGCTGCCGTGGATGCCTTCTCGTGGCATGGCGCTGCCGCGCTTCATTTTTCAGTTCTATCCGAACCTGATCACGTACGCGGTGATCATCGCCATCGCCCACGCCGTCGATTACGCGCGCAAGTTCCGCAGTCGCGAGCTAAGCGCGTCTCAGCTCGAGGCGAAGCTGGCCCAGGTGCAGCTCCAGGTTCTGAGGATGCAGTTGCAGCCCCACTTCCTGTTCAATACTCTGCACGCGATCTCCGCCCTGATGCATAGAGACGCCGAGGCCGCCGACCGGATGCTCGTACGGTTGAGCGACTTGCTGCGGCTCACTATCGACAAGATCGGCGTTCACGAGGTCTCTCTCAAAGAAGAGCTGGAGTTTCTGCGCAGTTACCTGGAGATCGAGGAGACGCGCTTTCAGGACCGGCTCAGCGTAAAGCTCGACATCGATCCAGGGACGCTCGATGCACGCGTGCCCAACCTCATCCTCCAACCGCTGGTGGAGAACTCGATCCGCCACGGCCTCGCACCCCGATCGGCACTCGCTCATATAGAGGTGAGCGCCCAGCGCGAGGACGGCACCCTGCGCCTCACCATCAGCGATAACGGTCCTGGGTTGCTTCGGGGTCGATCGGGCGCGCGCGTCCAGGGCATGGGGATCGCTAACGTGCAGGCGCGGCTGTCGCACCTCTACGGCACGGAACACGCCCTCGAGTTCAGAAACCGGCCCGAGGGCGGCCTAGCGGTCACGCTCGTGATCCCTTTCCGAGTCGAGGCAGCAGACGATGATGATGGCGGCGGCGAGGATCAGAGGAAATAACCAGAGCGTGGCGGATGACCATCCGAGCCCTGATCGTAGATGACGAGCCACTGGCTCGAGAGAAGATCCGCACGCTGCTCCGCAACCACCCAGAGGTCGAGGTCATCGGCGAGCCGCGCGATGGCCTGGAAGCGGTGGAGGCGATCCGCCTCGACCCGCCCGACCTGATCTTCCTCGACGTGCAGATGCCGGAGCTCGACGGATTCGGCGTCCTCGCCGAGGTCGGGCCCCAAACCGTCCCGGCGGTCGTGTTTGTCACGGCCTATGATGAGTACGCCCTCAAGGCTTTCGACGTCCACGCCATCGACTATCTGCTGAAGCCCTTCGATCGGGAGCGCTTCGAGCGGGCGCTCGCGCGAGCCGTCGACCTCATTCGAGGTAAGCCCTCGGACACCGACGAGCGCATCCTGGCGCTGCTCGCCGAGCTGCAGGCCAATCAGCCGCGTAAATACTTGGAACGTATGGTGGTTAAGAGCGGCGGCCGGGTCTATTTCGTCGTAGTAGAGGACATCGACTGGATCGAGGCCGCTGGCAACTACGTAGAGCTCCACGTGGGGGACGAGCGGCACCTTATCCGCTGGACGATGAAGACGCTCGGGCAGCAGCTCGACCCGGCCGATTTTCTGCGCGTTCACCGGTCCGCCATCGTTAACATCCGTAGAATCAAGGAGTTACAGCCGTGGTTCAACGGCGACTACGTGATCATCCTGGACACCGGAGCCCAAATCACCAGCGGGGCGGCTTACCGGGAATCGCTCAAAAGGCTGCTGGAAACCCCCTCATGAAACCCCTTGTCCTGTTTGGGGTTACATTATTTGACAGTTGGGCCCGACTGCGTAACATTTAGGGTTGGCAGTTCCCCCCCCTTTTTCCCCTATCCCCCGTACGGAGAATTCTGAAGTGAGCGCTTACTCGAACGGCGCTGCGCTCATCGGGCAGTTCTACGGCGAGCGGAATCGCGAATATCCTCTTCGCGTTCCGGTCGTGTCGATCGGCCGAGCGAGCGCCAATTCGCTGAGAATCCAAGACGAGCGGATCGCCGCACACCACGTTCGAATCGCGTGGGCCGAGGCGAGCTATTTGCTGGAAGTAACGACTGATGAGGCTCCGACGGCGCTGAACGGCACCCGGCTAGCGGCCGGGGACCACCGCTCGCTCGTGGACGGAGACCTGATCAGCCTGTCCGACTTCGAGTTCCGGTTCGTAGCCCGCGAGGGGACCGACGTGCTGAGCCGCCTCTGGGTGGTCAGCGGAGTCCATCGAGGGAAGACGTTCCGGATCGAGACACCGACCGCGTCTGTCGGTCGGGCCCCCGATAACGACGTTCAGTTTCCGGATCGCTCCGTTTCCCGTCACCACTGCCGGATCCACCGCGACAGTGAGACCTGGTGGATCGAGGATCTGGGCAGCACCAACGGCACGCTGATGCGGGATGGGCCCGTTAGCGCAGCCAAGCCGTTGCGTCACGGCGATGAGATCGCGGCCGGCTTCTCGCGCTTCGTTTTTCAAGAGGCGAGCAAGCCACTCATGAATGTGAATCTGGAGCCTTTGCCACCGAGCAATTGAGGGAAAGTGGATACATGGGAAGAGTGATCTTCTGGATCGCCGCGGCTTCTGCCATCGCGTTCCCCGCATCGACGGCCTGGGGGCAGGCGGCTCCCAAGGCCAGCTATGTCGCCGACCTCTCGTTCGAGCTGCCCGCCAAGGGCCAGCCGGGCGGGCCGGACCGCCCAACGGCGCTGGCTGTCGGGCCCGACGGAAACGTCCACATCGCGGACGAACGCGGGCTGATCTTCGTATATGACTCGTACGGGGTCTATCAACGAAGCTACGGCCGGGGCCGCTTGAGCCGCCCCGCGCGCCTCGCCATCCACCCAAGCGGCGAAGCGTACGTTCTCGACACGAGCCGCAACCAGGTAGTCGTCTTCGCGCCGGGCGGAGAAGTGCTGCGGATGATTTCGTCGAAAGGCAGCAAGGGCGGTCAACTTTCTAAGCCCATCGACTTTGCCCTCGGCCCCAACGGCTACATCTACGTTCTCGACAACGGTCGAAACGGCATTCAGATCTTCAGCCGCGATGGCGTCTACATCCGCGATGTGGTCCCCCCGGAGGTCGTACGAAAGCCAGCGGCGGTGAGCGTGGGTAATGACGGCGCCATTTACATCACCGACAAGGAGAATTCCAACCAGGTCTACCGCTTCGAGCCGTTCACGCAGCTGGCCTGGTTCACGGCCCTGCCGCGCGGGCTCGAGGCCCGCATCCCGGTCAGGGGCGCGCGGTTCGAGGACCCGGCTGCGATGGCCGTCAACGACCTCGGCACCATACTCATTCTCGACAAGAAGTTCGGCAGAGTCTGGCGCGCGAACCCAAGCGGCGGAGAGTTCGGACCCAACGACCTGCTGTATGGCGGGATCGGTACAGGTCGCGGCTCGTTCCGGGAGGCGGTCGACATCGCCTTCGCCGGACCCGATCAAGTTCTGATCCTCGACAAGCAGCTCAGGAAAGTCGAGCGCATCCAGCTCACGACGGAGAGGGACCTCAACAAACGTGAGCGTTTCGACTTCCCCCTGCGAGTCAGCCGCGGCGCGCGCTCGCTTCCCTCGCCGCTCCTCGCCATCGGCTACGGGCCGGACGGCTCTCCGCGCCTCGCGTTTAGCGAGAACAAGGGGACGGTCAAGATCGTCGGCACGCAGACGGAATACCACTTGACCGCCTACGGCGACAGCGTCCCGTCCTACCTCCCCAATCCGGCCGCCATGATGCGGCAGTTCTCCGGAGACATCGGGGAGGCGGCGGCGGTCGTTCTCAACGATACGCTGGCGATCATCGCCGACTCTCGACGCAATCGTTTCACGATATACGACCTCCAGACGGGGGCGGGGCGGGGCACTTACGGTGACAACTACCGCGACAACCGCAGGCTCCGAAGCCCCCACGGCGTGGCGCTCCTGCCCGATGGCCGCGTCGTGATCGCCGACACCGGCAACGATCGGATCAAGATCTTCAGCTCGGATCTGGCGAGCCTCGTCGCCAGCTATCCGGTCAAGGAGCCACAAGGAATCTCCATCGGCCCTTCGGGTGAGATCGTTACGTGGAACGAGAAGGGCGACTTCGTCGGCTTGCTCTCGCCAGAGGGAAATCGCTTCGAGCCCCTCTCGAGCACTCTGCTGCCAGGTCCGATCTCAGCGTTGACCTTCGACGCGGCGGGCAACCTGCTCATGCTCGAGCGGGCGACCCAGCGAGTGACAGTCATCGAGGAAGGTTTGAGGAGAATCCTCATTCGCTTCGGCTCGGAAGGGACGCTGAACCGGCCAACCCGCATCACCGTGGATAGGTCGGGCAACATTTACATCACGGATGATGGGGCCAAGCGCACGGCCGTCTATCGATGGGATGTCGAATCCCCGAAGCTGGCCGGGGTGAGCGTCGACTACGAAGAGGATGCGGCGGAGATCACCTGGATCGCGCCGGAGACGGACTACATCAGCCACTACGAGATCCAGGCTGCAGACGATATCGCGGGCCCTTACAGCTCGATCGGGACCACTCTCCGGCCGCCGTTCCGTATCAACGTTGCGGACAGCGGGGGCTCGCCCCCCCACTACGTGCGCGTCGCGCCCATCTTCATAACCGGGGTGGCGGGCACGCCGGCCCCGCCGCTCCCGCTGTTCAACTTCACGGTGGCAGCGGCTTACCGGCGCGGCGATTACCGCGAGGCACAAGAGGACGCGCAGCAGGCGATCGAGCTGATCGATTCCGGCATGCTCGAGGCGGACGACGATGCCCTGGCAGATATTCTTTACTACGCGTTCGCCAGCGCGTACGCGGAACGCAACTACCCGGGGGCCATGGATTGGGGCGGGCTGCTGTTGCCCGTGATGACGCGCGAGCACGTCGTCGACTTCTTGTTTAAGCTGGCGGAGGTCCATCTGCAGGGAGGTGACGCGCAGGGCGCGAGCCAACGCATACTGACTCTGGTAGGTCAGGGCCCCAGGCCCGAGTACTTCTTGAACACCTCCGTGGTCGGCCAATCGTTCCGCATCTATCGCGCACTCCGCAACTCGGGCTACGCCGCCGACGCGCTCGAGTTCTTGAGGCTCTATGCCCAGGCGATGCCGGCCACCATCCCGGAACTACAGGTGTCCTATCGGGACTCGATCACCGTCTTCGCGACGCGCACCAAGCTGGCGCCGGGATTCGAGTACTGGCGCAGCGCCGCCTTCGATGACGCGGTCGGTTTCTTCGAGAACGTGTTGTTGACGGCCGGGCTCAGCACCGAGCAACAGGTGCTCTCCCGTCAGGTGCTGGCGGCGGCGTACTACGCCTACGGCCGCCGCTCGGAGGCTGAAGACACGTTCCGGGAGATCTACACGGTCAGGCCTAGCTTCGATCTGAATCGCGAGATCCCGAGGGTCAGAATCTTGTACGGCCTGACGATCTACAACCCGGAGACGCAGGGGTTCTTCGGGCGACTGGGGTCGAGATCGTAGAGGCCAAGAGCCAGATGGCAAGGGAGGAGCCACTCTGAAGAGGGATATGCTGCTAGGCCGCCAGGTGGCGGTCTACCGGATTACGGAATTCCTCGGTGAGGGGGGATTTGCCTACGTCTACAAGGCGCGGGATGCGAACCTCGATATCGACGTAGCGCTCAAGGTGCTGAAGCCGGCGTTCGCCTACGACGAGGTGTTCGAGGAGAACTTCCGTAAAGAGGCCCACCGCGCCGCAAAGTTCCGCCACCCCAACGTCGTGGCCGTCCATTACGCCGGGAAGGATGACGACATCGTCTTCTTCTCGATGGATCTGCTGGAGGCCGGCCTCAAGGATCTCGTGGAGGGCGGCAAAGTGCTCGACGACAAGATGATCATCAAAGTCGGGATGGACGTGGCCTCCGCGCTCCAGTTCGCACACACGCACGAAGGCGGGATCGTCCACCGCGACCTGAAGCCCGACAACATCCTCTTCGATCGCCACGGCAACGCCGTCGTCACCGATTTCGGAATATCCGAGGCCGCAAACAGCTACACGGCCGCGACCGGGACCACCGTCTACGTTGGCACACCTAAGTACATGTCGCCCGAGCAGGCCCGGGGCCAGCGCGTCGATCATCGCTCCGATATCTATTCTCTGGGCGTCACGCTCTACGAGATGGCGGCTGGCAACGCTCCGTTCACTGGCCGCGACTGGTTCGAGCTCGGCCGCAAGCATATCGAGCAGGATCCGCCCCTGCCTCGCGAAAAGAACCCCAACATCGACGCTCGGCTCGAGCGGGTTGTGCTGAAGTGCCTGCAGAAGGACCCGGCCATGCGCTACCAGCGCGCCGACCACCTGCGCGCCGACCTGGCGGAGATCGCGGGCCATCCAGAGCGCGTCGCAGCGGTAGACGCACCGAACGCCGGCTCTCAACCCGCAGCGGCCTCCGTGCATGCGCCGGGCACCCTGCCCGGCTACGCGACCAAGAGCGGTGGATTCAGCGACGCGACCACCCAGCCCGTCAAGACCCGCAAGCATGGATTCAGATACGCCCTCGTCGCGATCGCGGTTTTCTCCAGCCTCGCACTCGCCTACGACCTCAACGTCGGAGGTATCCGTACGCTGGGCGAAGCCGAGATACCCTCTCTGGCCAACCTCCCATTCATCGGAACCGGAAAGGTCTACGCGACGATCTTCCGCTACCCAAGCGTAGAGGGCGGCGCCGACATCGATACCGACTTCACGATCACGTTCAGCGGGCCCATCGACGCCACCACGGCCAGCCGCAACCATGTGAAGCTGCTCGGTCCGGGCAACCGGCCCATCGACGCGGAGATCATGCTGTCCCCATCCGGCACTCGTCTCGCCGTACAGCCCGTCGGTCAGCTCGCCTACGAGACCGATTATACGATCGCCTGGACCGCGGGTCTCGTTAGCCTGGCGGGCGATCCCGTACTGCAGAACCCGCGCGCCTCCGGGCCCGGCGGTGAGTTCAGGTTCAGGACGCGCAACCTGCCGCCCGACACCGACCCGCCAGCGCTGCGCGCCAGCACACCGGCCTCGAACGCGCAGAATGCGCCGGTCGACAAACCGATCACGCTGACCTTCAGCGAGCAGATGCGCCCAGCGTCTTTGACCAACAAGAGCGTCAAGCTCATCGATGCGGAAGGCAACGAGGTCGCCATCGACGTGCTGTTGAGCTCTGACTTCACAATCGCTCAGATTCAGCCCAGAGAGGCGCTCGTCGCTTCGATGCAGTACAGGGTCGAGCTCGCGGAGGTCATCACCGACGCCTCCGGCAACGCTTTGCCCGCGACTACGCTCGCCTTCTCCACCGCCGGTGCGACCGCCTCGCCGTCGCAACCCGCGCGACCCGCGTTGCTAACGGTGCGCGCCAGCCCGCGCGAGGCGATGCCGCAGATCAGGCTTTTGCTCGACGGTGAGGACATGGGTTTCATTCCTAGCCTCAACATCACGCTCCAGGCCAACGAGCGCCACACGGTCACGCTCCTGGCGCAGCCGCCTTTCTCCCAGCACAGGCTCGTGCTTCACGAGGAAAGCTTCGTGCCCAGAGCGGGCCAGAACATCGAGATCGACCCGCAGCTGCGCCCCTTTGGCTCGCTAACGATTGCGGCGGATCCGGCGGCCGACGTCTTCGTCGACGGCAAGTACGTCGGGGCGACGCCCGTTGCCGGCTATCCGCTCTTCTCGGGCGAACACGAGCTGGAGTTGCATCCTGCGTCAAATTCTAATACGTACTCGATCTACAAAGCCCGTTTCACCCTGGGGCCCTTCGAGCGCAAAAGTCTAGGCTCGGTGAAGCTGCCCCGTCGCTAAGGGCATCGGCGCTTACTTAAATGGATTTCGAGCTCGTCGTCAGAGAGGGCAAGCACCCCGGGCGCACCTTCCTCGTCGCGGACGGTGGGCTGCGCACGATCGGCCGCGCTCCCGACTGCGACATCCGCCTTCCTGACCAGGGCGTATCTCGGCACCACTGCAAGGTCGAAAACATCGGAGATGCCCTCCAGGTCACCGACCTCGAGTCGGCCAACGGCACCTACATAAACGGCGAGCTGCTGCAGACCGGCCACCTGCGCTCGGGAGACCAGCTGGCCGTCGGGCCGACGATCCTCGAGTGCCGGCCCAAGATGCTGGAGCCCACGACGACGACGCACCCGGGAGCGGCGAAGCTAGCCTTCCGCGAGGAGCCCAGCACAACCCTGCTCCGCAAGTTCGTGGACACGCAGCATCCGGGCATGACGCCCGTTGATCAACCCGTCTCGACCTTAGAAGATCTACAGCGCGCTCAGCGCAACCTCGCGACGGCGTACCAGGTCTCGCAGGTACTGGCCAGCGCCCGCAACCTCCAGGAACTGTTCGACGGTGTGATCGAGGCCATCTTCACGACGATCAACGCAGACCGCGCCGCCCTACTTCTCCGACGCAAGGACGACGAGACGGACGGCCTGGAGATCGTCGCGGCGCGCTCGCGCAAGGCCGGCAAGAAGCCGTCGGAGATCATCGTGAGCAAGACTGTGGTGCAGGATGTGCTCGAGAACCGCGTCTCCACCCTGAGCCGCGATGCGGCGGTGGATGCCCGCTACAAGGAGGGCGATAGCATCATCCAGCAGAAGATCCGCTCGGTGATGTGCGCCCCGGTCGTCACCGATAACGAGAGCCTGGGTGTGCTGTACGCCGACAGTCGCAGCCTCACCGGTGCTTTCTCCGAGGGCGACCTCGAGCTGCTGGCGCTCATCGGCAACCAGGCGGGGATCGGAATCCACCGCGCGCAGCTCATGGCCGAGCTCGAGGCCTTCTTCCTCGACACGATCCGAGCCATCGTCGCCACGATCGACGCCAAGGACGGTTATACGCACCGCCACTCGGAGCGCGTAGCGGCGTTCTCCGTGAAGATCGCGACCGAGCTGGGCAAGAGCGAAGAGGAGCTGGAGGTCATCAAGCTCTCCGGCATGCTGCACGATGTGGGGAAGATCGGCGTGCCGGAGGCGATCCTCAACAAACCGGGCAAACTGAGCGACGAAGAGTTCGCCGAGATCAAGAAGCACCCGGTGCACGGCGTGAATATCCTGAGAAACATCAAGAACCCGCTCTTCGAGGCCATCCTGCCCGGGGTTCGCCACCACCACGAGAAGTGGGACGGCAGCGGCTACCCGGACGGCCTCGAAGGCATGAACATTCCGTTCCTCGGCCGTCTGCTGGCCGTGGCCGACGTGCTGGACGCCTTGAACTCCGAGCGCTCGTACCGCGGCAGCCTGGGGTTCGAGCGCGCCGTCGAGATCATCAAGAGCGACGCCGGCATCCACTTCGACCCCGAGATCGCGGAGGCCGCGGTCGCTCTCCACGCGCGAGGCGAGCTCGAGATCCCCGCAGAATGGTTGGAGCCGGAGGAGCCCGACCGCCAATACGATTCATCCCCAACCGTCCGCGTCTGAGACTGTTTCCACCCACATTGCCACGTAGTCGCCGCGTCCACGCCCGCGCCCGCGCCCCGCGCCCGCGACTCCAACATCAGCAAGAATCTCCGGAGACCTCCGCACCGCTTGACGATCGGCCGGCTCGCGGCTAAATCCGCCACAGAGACCTATCGCCCAGCCGCCCTGGCCTACCATCCGAGGAGGAGTCAATGACGCACGTGTACAAGACCATCGAACTCGTTGGATCTTCCACGAGCGGGATCGAGGATGCGATTCAGCAAGCCCTGACCAGAGCCACGAAGACGGTCCGCAACATGCGCTGGTTTGAAGTGACCGAGACGCGCGGACACATCGAGGCCGGAAAGATCGCTCATTGGCAGATCAGCCTGAAGGTAGGGTTCACGCTGGAAGACTGAGCCTCGGAACGGCGTCCCGTACGACTCCTAGAGGCGCGACCGCCGCCCCCGCGGCCTCCGCCGCCCCCGCTGCCCGTGCGGCGGAACCTGATCGACACCTGACTGGCACCTGACCGGCACCTGATCGACGCCTGACTGACCTGACCGCCACCTGACCGCCACCTGACCGCCACCTGATCGGTGCCTGATGGGCGCCCGATATTCTCAGTCGCGGTCGCCGCCGTCCCGATCGATTCGGAACCAGTGCCTTCCGGGAAGATGGCCGACTATGTTGCGAAGCCTTTCTCCCGGCCTCTCGCCTGCCCGGGAGGGCACGGCCAAGCCGAGGACGAGCAAGGTGAGTCCGACATAGAAGAGCCAGCGCTGGCCCAGCGGATCGGCGGCCAGCGCCAGGGGTGCCCCCACGAACATCAAGGCCAGCTTCGTGTAGAGGTTGATCAACCTCCTCCCTTCTTCTTCCGCTTCTTCTTCGAGCTCAGAAACTCCTCCACGCCCGCCCTGTAATCGTCCGTCAGGCGCGCCAATACGTTGAGCTCGGCGCCGGCCCGGACCGCCGCCTCGAAAGAATGGAGCTCCGACTGATACAGAAGCCGCTTCGACAGCGCCAGGGCGCTGGCGCTGCGCCCCGCCAGGCTCGCGGCGAACTCGTCGGCTCGATCGTCGAACTCAGCACGGGGATAGACGTGCTGGATCAGGCCGTAGCGCTCGGCTTCCTCCGCGCCGATGATGCGGCCCGTGGCGATGAGATCGAAGGCTCGCTTCTCGCCGACGGCGCGCCGCAACATGGCCATCACCATCGCCGGCACGAAGCCGATATTAACTTCCGGATATCCGAACCGCGCGTCGTCCGCCGCCAGCACGATATCACACGCCGTCGCTAATCCGCAGCCGCCCGCCAGCGCGTTCCCCTGCACCGCGGCGACGACCGGGGTGCCGACCCGGCGAATGATGAGGAAGAGATCAGCCAGCGCATCCGCATCCTCCAGCTGCTCGTCGACGCTCGCGTCCGCCATGTCGAGAAGCGCCTGCAGGTCCACCCCCGCGCAGAAATCCTTACCCGCTCCCCGCAGCAGCACCGCGCGCACCCGCTCATCCGCGTCCGCCCACGCGATCGCGTCCGAAAGCTCGTCCACCAGCTCGCCGTTGAGCGCGTTGCGTTTCTCGGGCCGGTCCAGGGTGATGGTCGCGACCCCGCTCGTGTTGTCCAGCTCCACCACCAGGAGATCGTAGCTGTACTCGCCGTTCATGGCTCACCCTCGCCGTCGTTCTTCAACAGGCCCTTCAACTCGTCGGGAAAATCGATCTCCATGCGGAGGAGCGCCGCACCGTAGGTCTTCCCCTGGGCGTCCGTACGCAACGACAATGTCCCGCCGCCGCCGAGCGAGTTGTGGAGAAGAAAGTTCAGCGCGTTCAGGTTGGGCAGCTCGAACCGCTCCACCTCACCCAGGCAGATCCCCTTGAAGAACTCCTTCACACGGTCTGCAGTAACCTCTTCTCTTATAGTAGGATATAACTCTGATCTCAAGGCGATTAGACCAATGTTCGCCGTGTCTCCCTTGTCCCCCGATCGCGCGTGCGCCACATCGAGGAGCCGGACCCTCACCGGGTCATTCCTCCCCCCCCCTCCCCCTCCTTCACCCCGATGCCGTACCTCCGACCGCGGCGCCCCTCGATCGCCGCCCCACCCACGCCGCGCCAGCGGCCGTCGGCTCCTGCCAGGCCGATCGAGGCCTCCCCCGGGTTCCGCAAACCCCGCACCGCGAGCGGGAGGCCGAGAAC